>NZ_CP117255.1:2772500-3072500 GCF_003240565.2 Rhizobium tumorigenes | reverse complement strand
CTCGCCGGATGAGGCCATTGCCCGGATGGATCGCGCTCTTCGCGAATTCCGTATTCGCGGCGTTGCGACCAACCTGACCTTCCTCGAAGCCATCATCACCCACCCGAAATTCCGCGACAATACCTACACGACGCGTTTCATCGACACGACGCCGGAGTTGTTCCAGCAAGTAAAGCGGCAGGATCGCGCTACCAAGCTGCTTACTTATCTGGCCGATGTCACGGTCAACGGACATCCGGAAGCGCGTGGCCGTCCCGCGCCGTCCGACAATATCGCCAAGCCTGTCCTCCCCTATATCGACGCCAAGATCCCTGACGGCACCAAGCAGAGGCTGGACCAGCTCGGTCCGAAGAAGTTCGGCGAATGGATGCGCAACGAAAAGCGTGTGCTGGTGACCGACACCACGATGCGCGACGGGCACCAGTCGCTGCTTGCCACTCGCATGCGGACCTTCGACATCGCCCAGGTGGCCGGCACCTACGCCCGGGCGTTGCCGGAACTGCTGTCGCTCGAATGCTGGGGCGGCGCCACCTTCGACGTGTCGATGCGCTTCCTGACCGAGGATCCGTGGGAGCGGCTGGCCTCGATCCGCGAGGGCGCGCCGAACCTCTTGCTGCAGATGCTTCTGCGCGGCGCCAACGGGGTTGGCTACAAGAACTATCCGGACAATGTCGTCAAATACTTTGTCCGCCAGGCGGCCAAGGGCGGCATCGACCTGTTCCGCGTCTTCGACTGCCTGAACTGGGTGGAGAACATGCGCGTGTCCATGGATGCGGTCATCGAAGAGAACAAGCTCTGCGAAGCGGCGATCTGCTACACCGGCGATATCCTCAATTCCGCACGGCCAAAATACGATCTGAAGTACTACGCGGACCTGGCGGTCGAACTGGAAAAGGCCGGCGCTCACATCATCGCGTTGAAGGACATGGCGGGCCTCCTGAAGCCTGCGGCCGCGACGGTGCTGTTCAAGGCGCTGCGCGAGGCCACCAGCCTGCCGATCCATTTCCATACGCACGACACGTCGGGTATCGCCGCTGCAACGGTGCTGGCGGCCGTCGATGCGGGGGTCGATGCCGTCGATGCGGCCATGGATGCGCTGTCGGGCAATACCTCGCAGCCGTGCCTTGGCTCCATCGTCGAAGCGCTGCGCGCTTCCGAGCGCGATCCGGGTCTAGATCCCGAATGGATCCGCCGTATCTCTTTCTATTGGGAGGCGGTGCGCCATCAGTACTCGGCATTCGAGAGCGACCTGAAGGGGCCGGCCTCGGAGGTCTACCTGCACGAGATGCCGGGCGGCCAGTTCACCAATCTCAAGGAACAGGCGCGCTCGCTAGGTCTGGAAAGCCGCTGGCATCAGGTCGCCCAGACCTATGCTGACGTCAACCAGATGTTCGGCGATATCGTCAAGGTGACACCGTCCTCCAAGGTGGTTGGCGACATGGCGCTGCTGATGGTCAGCCAGGACCTGACCGTTGCCGACGTGATCAACCCGGCCAAGGACGTTTCGTTTCCGGAATCGGTCGTCTCGATGCTGAAGGGCGATCTCGGGCAGCCGCCCGGCGGCTGGCCAGAGGCGTTGCAGAAAAAGGCTCTGAAGGGCGAAAAGCCCTACACAGTTCGCCCCGGTTCCCTGCTTGAAGCGGCAGATCTGGATGCCGAGCGGGCGGCGATCGAGACCAAGATCGAGCGCAAGGTCAACGATTTCGAGTTTGCCTCGTACCTGATGTACCCGAAGGTCTTCACCGATTTCGCGCTGGCGCATGACACCTACGGTCCGGTTTCGGCCCTTCCGACGCCGGCCTATTTCTATGGCCTTCCCGAAGGCGAAGAGCTGTTTGCCGAGATCGAGAAGGGCAAGACGCTTGTTATTCTCAACCAGGCGATGACCGGTACCGACGAGAAGGGCATGGTCACGGTATTCTTCGAGCTCAACGGTCAGCCACGTCATATCAAGGTGCCTGACCGCGTGCATGGCGCCGCCGGCGGAGCGGTGCGCCGCAAGGCCGAAACAGGCAATGCCGCTCAGGTCGGCGCGCCGATGCCGGGCGTGATCTCGCGCGTCTTCGTGACGGCGGGACAGGCGATCAAGGCTGGTGACGTCCTCGTTTCGATCGAGGCGATGAAGATGGAGACGGCGCTGCACGCCGAAGCCGATGGCACCATTGCCGAAGTGCTGGTCAATGCCGGCGACCAGATCGACGCCAAGGACCTGCTGGTTGTCTACAAGGCCTGAGCAGGATAGATGCATTGCAATCGATACAAAGGCGGCCCGCAGGGGTCGCCTTTTTTCATTGGCAGCTAAATCTGGATCAAACGAGCAAGTTGCTTCCGGTTACGCCGGGAGATCAAACGTGAATTTGCCGCAGGCGATCAGCGCTTGTGAATTCAATCGATTTAAATAGGGTGGGGCCTGATTTGCTGGGGAGAGAATCGGTGGAGACGACTGAAATTTTAAGCGGCGTGAAAACGTCTTGGCTGACGCGGACGCGCGTGGCTGTATCGCTGTTGTTCCTGTTGAACGGCTTTGTCGTCGGGTGCTGGGCGCCGAAAATTCCGGAATTTGCCGAACGCCTGCAACTGAGCAAGTTCGAACTCGGACTAATGATCCTGTTCTTCGGCATCGGGTCTCTGGTGATGATGCCGGTGGCGGGTGCCCAGATCGCCGGACGCGGTTCGAAGTTCGTCGCCAAGGTCACGGCGGTCCTGCTTCTGCCGATGCTGATCATCCTGTCGCTGGTTCCCGATGTCTGGACGGGCGCCATCGCTCTCTTTCTGTTCGGCGGGTTCGTTGGCGCCATGGACGTGGCGATGAATGCGAATGCTGTCGTGGTGGAAAAATCCATGCGCCGTGCCATCATGTCGTCCTGCCATGCCTTCTGGAGCCTTGGCGGCCTCATCGGTTCAGGCATCGGTGGCTATCTCATCGGCCATTGGGGTGTGCTTGCGCATGCGGAGGTGGCGACTGGTCTCGCCATCCTCTTCCTGGTGGCAGCGTGGCCGATCATCTTCAGCGATCAGCCGCATCCAGGCGAAGTCAAGCAAAAGGCAAAGTTGCCGATGACGCCGCTGCCATGGCTGCTGGGGGTGATCGCTCTTTTCTGCATGGTTCCCGAGGGCGCCGTTCTCGATTGGGGCGCGCTTTATCTTCGCCAGGAATTCGCTGCCACGCCCACGCTGTCCGGCTTTGCCTTCGCCGCATTCTCGCTGACGATGTCCATCATGCGCTTTGCCGGCGACGCGGTGCGCGACAGGTTCGGCGCCGTTAACACGCTGCGGGTGAGCACGGTGATTGCCATCGTTGGGATGCTGATGGCCGCCCTGTCGCCGAATGCCGGACTGGCGATCCTCGGCTTCGCGCTTTGCGGCGTCGGCATTTCCAACATGGTGCCGATCGCCTTTTCGGCTGGCGGAAACATTCCGGGATTGCAGCCTGGCATCGGCATTTCGGTGGTCACGACGCTCGGCTATTCCGGGATGCTGGTAGCGCCCTCGGCAATCGGCTTTGCCGCCGAGCATATCGGCTTTTCAGCGGTCTTCATGATGTTGCCGCTGCTGCTGCTCATCGTGCTCGCGTTTTCCAGCCTTGCCCGCTATGCCGACAACGGAGAGCAGTCCGGCCATTGAGGCGCAAGCCGGGAAATGTGATACCTGATATGGTTGACAAGGCGGACGCGGTACGCCACCTGAAAGCCCTAGCACCCTTGCGCCAACACGAGCTTAGAATGTCTTCACCGAGCGAATTCGATCCAAAACCCCGCCGCGCCAGCGTTGCCGTCGATGTCGGCGGCGTCATTGTCGGCGGCGGCGCGCCCGTCGTCGTTCAGTCGATGACCAACACCGATACCGCTGATATCGACGGCACGGTGGCGCAGGTGGCGGCGCTCTTCAAGGCGGGTTCGGAGATGGTGCGGATCACCGTCGACCGCGACGAAAGTGCGGCCGCAGTGCCGCGCATTCGCGACCGTCTGGTGCGCCTCGGTCTCGACGTGCCGCTGATCGGCGATTTTCACTATATCGGCCACAAATTGCTGGCCGATCATCCGGATTGCGCCGAGGCGCTGGCCAAGTACCGGATCAATCCGGGCAATGTCGGCTTCAAGGACAAGAAGGACAAGCAGTTCGCCGAGATCGTCGAGATGGCGATCCGCTATTCCAAGCCTGTCCGTATCGGCGTCAACTGGGGATCGCTGGATCAGGATCTTCTCACCGCGCTGATGGACAAGAACCAGGCCGAGGGCTTCCCGCTATCGGCACGGCAGGTCACACGCGAGGCTATCGTCCAGTCGGCGCTAATTTCGGCGCAGCTTGCCGAGGAGATCGGCCTGCCGCGCAACCGGATTATTCTTTCGGCCAAGGTTAGCCAGGTTCAGGATTTGATTGCTGTCTATTCCATGCTCTCCGAGCGCTCCGACCACGCGCTGCATCTCGGGCTCACCGAAGCCGGCATGGGCAGCAAGGGCATCGTCGCCTCGTCGGCTGCCATGGGCTACGTCCTGCAGCACGGCATCGGCGACACCATCCGCGTGTCACTGACGCCGGAGCCGAATGGCGACCGGACGCGCGAAGTCCAGGTGGCGCAGGAACTGCTGCAGGTCATGGGTTTCCGCCAGTTCGTGCCCGTTGTTGCCGCCTGTCCGGGCTGCGGTCGCACGACGTCGACGGTTTTCCAGGAACTGGCGCAGAACATTCAGAACGACCTGCGCAAGAACATGCCGGTCTGGCGCGAGAAATATCCGGGCGTCGAAGCGCTTAACGTCGCGGTCATGGGCTGCATCGTCAACGGTCCCGGCGAAAGCAAGCACGCCGATATCGGTATCTCGCTTCCCGGCACCGGCGAAAGCCCCGCGGCTCCCGTCTTCATCGATGGACAGAAGGCGATGACGCTGCGTGGCCCGAACATCGCATCCGATTTCGAGGCGCTGGTTGCGGAATACATCGAAAAGCGTTTTGGCCAGAAGACGCTGGCCGCCGAATAGGCCGAAACCGGCCGGCCTCAGATGCGGCTGGCCAACAGCTTCAGCCCGGCGAAGCAATAGAAGGTCGCCATTGCGCCTTCAATCCACCGCCGAAGACGTTTGTAGACACTCAGGGCGCGTGGGGTCGAGAAGATCACCGCGTAGCCCATGAAGGTCGTGAAACCCATGATCATGCAGCCGCCGATGATCAGTGCTGCAACGGATGCAGGCGCGCCCTGCGGCATGCCGAGGGTGATGATCGCCAGCCAGGCGAAAATCGCCTTGGGATTGGTGACGTGGATGCCGTAGCCACGAAGCAGGAGCGATCGGGCGCTGTCCTTCCTGACCGCGCTTGCGGCGGGCATGTCGATCTGCGAGCGCATGGCGCGAAAAGCCTTGTAGGCAAGATAAAGCAGATAGAGGCCGCCGAGTATCTTCAGGATTTCCAGTGCCGTGGCATAGGTCTGGAGCAGGGTTGCAAGACCGAGTGCTGCCGCGCAGGCCCAGGTCATCGACCCGCCGAAAATACCAAGCGAGATCGTCATGCCGGCCTTGCGACCTTGGGTCATCGAGGTGGAAATGATGGCCATGATCGCCGGGCCGGGGCTCGCAACTGCTATCAGATAGGCCACATAGGCAGGCAGGATCTGGGGAAGGTAGCGAGCGTCTCATGCATGCGGCGATACTCCGGTTCGGCGATGTCGAGGCTTGGCCTTGCTCTCAGCAGCGCGGACTGCCTCGGAATGGCTGCCTTCAACTCTTGCGGTTGGCGATGAAACGGGCGGCCTCCGTCAGGACGGCGGCTTTGTGTCCATAGGGTTCCAGCAGCTCTGCGGCCTCCCGGACCTGGCGCGCCAGATGTTCCTCGCCCCAGGTGATCCCGTGCAGCGCTACCAGCGTCCCCTTGCCACGGCCGGCGTCCTTGCCGGTGGCCTTGCCCATGGTCTTGGCGTCGGCTGTGAGGTCGAGAAGGTCGTCGGCAAGCTGGAAGGCAAGGCCGATCTTCTCGCCGAACGCCCGCAGCCTCTGTCTGTCGTCGCTGGAAGCGCCGGCGATGATGGCGCCCGCCTCGCACGCAAAACGGATCAGCGCGCCTGTTTTCATGGCCTGCAGGGTCCTGATCCCCTCTTCGCCAGGCGACTGCTTTTCCGCAGCTAGGTCCAGCGCCTGTCCGCCTGCCATGCCGCCGATGCCGGCAGCCCGTGACAGGGCGAGGATGAGGTCGATCTTGTCAGCCGGCGGCAGTTCGGTCTGCGGTGCGGCGATGATATCGAAGGCATAGGTCAGCAGGCTGTCGCCGGCGAGGATCGCGGTCGCCTCGTCGAAGGCGATGTGCACGGTCGGCTTGCCGCGCCTGAGATCGTCATCGTCCATCGCCGGCAGGTCGTCGTGCACCAGCGAGTAGCAATGGATCGCCTCGAGGGCCGCGCCGATGCGCAATGCCGGCTGCGGCTCGCCACCCAGCAGTTTCGTGGTTTCGAGCACCAGGAAGGGACGCAGCCGCTTGCCGCCGTTGAGGACGCCGTGGCGCATGGCTGCCAGCAGTGTCGACGGCCGGTCTATCTCGCCCGCGAGCGGCGTGTCGCCGAGCAGGGCGGCCAGCATGGTCTCGACCTCGAGCGCATTGGCCTTGAGACGCTGCTCAAAGAGGGTGGTCGTGCTATCCATTGCCGCTGTTTGCCATGAGTGCCGGATACTCGCAACGAAATTGTCGGGAGAGATCTTTTGCCTGTCAGCCCCACTCTGGCCATTGCCGGAAGCAGGCGGTATGACGTTGAGGTAGAGGCGAGGACGGGCGTTCGGAATTGGACATATCGACGCAGAACGACGAGCAGGACGAGATGCCTGAAGAACGGGACAGGTTGGCCTGGTTTTTCGGCCGTCCCATCTGGCAGCGCGTCGTCATCGGCCTCCTCGGTCTTCTGCTGCTGCCCTATGTGCTGATCTTTTTTTATGTCCTGCCTTTCATCCATCCTGTCTCGAACCTGATGCTGCGCGATGTCGTGCTGTTGCGCGGCTACGATCGCCGTTGGGTGTCTTTCGAGCATATCTCGCCGGTGCTGGTGAAATCGGTGATGGTTTCGGAAGATGGGCAGTTCTGCTCCCATGGAGGTGTCGACTGGAGCGAAATGGGGATGCTGGTGGCAGATACGCTGCACGGCCAATCGACGCGTGGCGGCAGCACCATTCCGATGCAGACGGTGAAGAACCTGTTTCTCTGGAACGGTCGATCGTTCGTGCGCAAGACCCTGGAGCTGCCGCTGGCCGTCACGGCTTCCATTGTCTGGTCGAAGCGACGGATGATGGAGAATTACCTGAATGTCGCCGAATGGGGTCCCGGCATCTATGGCATCGAGGCCGCCGCCCAGCACCATTTCAAGGTGCCGGCCTCAAGATTGACTGCCCGTCAGGCGGCGCTGCTGGCTGTGTCGCTGCCAAATCCGATCGAGCGGGTTGCCAGCAAGCCTGGCCGTGGGCTCAGGCAACTGGCCGCGCTGATCCAGCGACGTGCACAGGGCGCCGGCGATTACATCAAATGCCTTTATGATTGACATCAGAACTTGTGGCTCGACACACTGTTGTCATCTGCCATTCTTGCGAGTGACTTAAGGGGCGGATTGTCTCCATCAACATACGGATGCCCCGATGAATGCCGCAAACCTGTCGCCCGACCTGCTGTTCTATTCCAAGAGCCGCCATCCCGAGCCTTCCGTGCATCTGGGGCGGCGCTTTGATCTCTCCGGGACATTCCAGTATGAGCCGGGCAACACGATCGTCTGCCATGTCGTCGAGGGATCCGAGACCCAGCAGACGTTGATCGACGCGCGCGCCAAATATCTCGCCATGCCGGAGGCCGGGCAATTCACCTTCACGGCGATGTCCAGCCTGCACATGACCCTCTTCCAGGGCATCATCGAACATCGCCGTGACCGGCAATTCTGGCCGGCGGACCTGCCGACCGACATGCCGATCGACGAGATAACTGAGGTCATGGGCGAGCGGCTGAAGGCCTTTTCGATGCGCGATCCTTTCAAGGTCAGCGTCACCCGAGCCCGTCCGGCCGGGCTGTTGGTCGACGGCGCGACGGCAGAGGATCGACGCATCATGCGGGCGTGGCGCGATGCCTTTGCCGACCTCCTTGGCTATCGTCATCCGGACCACGATACCTATGCATTTCATATCACTTTCGCCTATGTCATCGAGCGCCTGTCTGACGAGGCCCTGCCGCGCTGGCAGCAGTTGCTCGACGAGGTCGCCAGCGACGTTCTCGAACGCTGCCCGATCCTCGAGTTGAGGCCGCCGGCATTCTGCGCGTTCGACGACATGAACCATTTCGAAGAATTGATGGTCTTCAACTTCAAGCCCTGAGACAGGACGACACCATGGACAAGCTCACCCTCTACATCGCCAACAAGAACTATTCGTCCTGGTCCTTCCGGCCATGGCTGGCGATGCAGGGGTGCGGCGTGCCTTTCGAGGAAGTGCTCGTTTGCTTCGATTTTCCGGCAGGCAATCCGCGCTTCCGCGAGATCTCCCCGACGGCGCGGGTTCCGGCGCTGCACCACGGGAGCCTCAGGGTCTGGGAATCGCTGGCCATCATCGAATACGTCGCCGAATTGTTTCCGCAAGCGGGTCTCTGGCCGACAGACCCAGCTCTCAGGGCGCAGGCGCGGTCGATCTCCATGGAGATGATCTCCGGCTTTCGGGGCCTGCGCAACGCCTGCCCGATGAACTTCCGTCGCCCGAAGCGCCGGTTGCTCGACCAGCCCCATGACGTGGCAATCGACGTGGCGCGGATCGAAACGATCTGGCGCGAGATGCGGGCGCAATCAGGCGGGCCTTTCCTGTTCGGCGCCTTTTCGGCCGCCGATGCGATGTTCGCGCCTGTCGTCAATCGCTTCGAAGCCTATGACCTGGTTGTCGCTGAGGATACTTTGAGCTATATGGCGGTCATGAAAGCCCATCCGGCCTGGCAGAAGTGGCAGACGGCGGCGCTGGAAGAAACCTGGATCGTCGCTGAAGACGAGGCTTGATGCCCGAATCAGCCGTTGCCGCAAAAAATGCGGCTAGGGACTGGTCAAAGGCCAAACCCCGATGTATAAGCGCGCCAAAATTCCGAAATCGATTGCATGTCGTTTCGGCCGCCTGGCTGGCCGTTGTCATGTCTATCCCGCACAGTGGAGTATGAGAAAATGGCTGTACCGAAGAGAAAAACAAGCCCGTCCAAGCGCGGCATGCGCCGTTCGGCTGATGCGCTCAAGACTTCGACATACGTCGAAGACAAGAACTCCGGCGAACTGCGCCGCCCGCATCACATTGACCTGAAGACCGGCATGTACCGCGGCCGCCAGGTTCTGACGCCAAAAGAATCCGCATAATTTCCTGCGGTTGCAATATCGGTATTGAGGCTGGCCTTTGGCCGGCCTTTTTGCATTTGTCGCCCAGGTTTAAAACCGGTGCGACTTGCGCTATGGCTGTGCGGCCGTTCGTCCACGATGGAGTTAGTCGATCATGATTGCCGCTTTCCCGCTGATGGTTATCCCGTTCGTGCTCTACAATCTCGCCATGGTCGGGCTGATGGGCGGTGGCGGCATTTCGGCGCTCGGCAACGACGTGATCATGTTGTCGATGCTGTCGGGAGCAACCTGGAAGATGGCGCTCGGCGATCTTTTCATCGTCATCGCGCTGGCGCTGCTGTTCTTCGAAATCCTGAAATCCACCCGCAATGTTGGCTCGCTCGCCAATCACATGCTGTCGATGCTGGTTTTCATCGCTTTCCTGGTGGAATTCCTGCTGGTGCGCGACGCGGCGACGCAGATATTTTTCATCCTGATGACCACCGCCTTCATCGATGTGATCGGCGGTTTCGCAGTCTCGATCCGCACGGCGGGACGCGACGTATCGATCGGTCTCTGAGGGCGACCGCAGCCGTGGCTGCGGCCTGATCGCGGTTACAGGCTGTCGAGCTTGGCCTGCAGTGCCTTCATCTGCTCCTTCAACTCGTCGATGTCGCGGGCTTCGGCCTTGCGGGTTTCCTTCGGCGGTGACTTCATGAAGGGCGCAAACATCTCCATGGCCTGCTGGAACATGTCCGTGTTGCGGCGCACCTGCTCCTCGACCATCTTGATCGGCAGCGAGAAGTTCTTGGCGAGCGGCGTTTCGCCAAAAGCGCTGCTCATCTGCTCGCGCATCTGGACCTGCTGCTCGGTGAAGGACTTCATCGAATGCTCGAGAAAGCTTGGCACGACCATCTGCATCTGATCGCCGTAAAAGCCGATCAGCTGTCGCAGGAAGGAAATCGGCATCAGGGTATTGTTGGTCTTCGATTCCTGCTCGAAGATGATCTGCGTCAATACCGCATGAGTGATGTCATCGCCGCTTTTGGCGTCCTGAACTGTAAACTCCTCCCCCCGTTTCACCATCTCCGCCAAGTCTTCCAGTGTCACGTAGGTGCTGGTGCCCGTGTTGTAGAGGCGGCGATTGGCGTATTTCTTTATTACGACCTGGCCCTCGTTTTTTGCCATTATCAGTCTCCTAACCCCGTCTGATTGTATGGATACTCCTCCACCAAAGAGTGTAGACGGAAAGGAAGGCCGGTGACAATCAGTTTGTGCGCTGCGGCAATCCCTTTCCGCAGGTTGGTTTTTCGGTCCATCAGCATGTTGAAACAAAACATGCAGGGTTGAAATCTTCGTGTTTGACTCGGAAGCCCGGCTTTGACAGTTTTCGCCGGCCGAGCCAGCTCTCGAGGAGGATTTCATGAGCCAACCATCCATCGTCATCGCCAGTGCCGCACGCACCGCAGTCGGCGCCTTTAACGGTGCTTTTGCAGCGGTCCCGGCCCACGAACTGGGAGCAACGGCAATCCGGGGTGCGCTGCAGCGCGCCGGCATCGAGGCTGCCGAAGTCGACGAGGTCATCCTCGGCCAGGTGCTGCAGGCAGCGCAGGGCCAGAACCCGGCGCGCCAGGCCGCGATGCAGGCGGGCGTGCCGCAGGAGGCGACGGCCTGGAGCGTCAACCAGCTTTGCGGCTCGGGCCTGCGGGCCGTGGCACTCGGCATGCAGCAGATTGCGCTTGGGGATGCGAAAATTATCGTTGCCGGCGGGCAAGAGTCCATGTCAACGGCGCCACACGCGGCCCACCTGCGCTCGGGCACGAAGATGGGCGACATGACCATGGTCGATACGATGATCAAGGATGGCCTGACCGACGCTTTCTACGGCTATCACATGGGTATCACCGGCGAAAACGTTGCCCGGCAGTTTCAACTGTCCCGCCATGACCAGGATACCTTTGCCGTCGCTTCCCAGAACAAAGCCGAGGCAGCCCAGCAGGCCGGACGGTTCAACGATGAGATCGTGGCCTTCACCATCGCCGGCCGCAAGGGCGACGTGACGGTCGATAGCGACGAGTACATCCGCCACGGATCGACGCTCGAGGGCATGGCGCGCCTCCGGCCGGTATTCGACAAGGATGGGACGGTTACCGCCGGCAACGCCTCCGGCCTCAACGACGGCGCTGCCGCGACGGTGCTGGTGAGCGAGGCGGAAGCCGAGCGTCGGGGAATCCGACCGCTGGGCCGGATCGTGTCCTGGGCAACGGCCGGCGTGGATCCGCAGATCATGGGCACGGGTCCGATACCGGCTTCTCGCAAGGCCTTGGAAAAAGCTGGATGGGCGGTTGGCGATCTCGATCTCGTGGAGGCTAACGAAGCCTTCGCGGCACAGGCCTGCGCGATCAGCCGCGAACTGGGCTTCGATCCCGCCATCGTCAACGTCAACGGCGGGGCGATTGCGATTGGTCATCCGATTGGAGCATCGGGCGCCCGCATTCTGACCACTTTGTTGTTCGAGATGAAGCGGCGCGGTGCACGAAAGGGTCTGGCGACCTTGTGCATTGGCGGTGGCATGGGGATAGCCATGTGCATCGAGGCGTTTTAAACAATCTGCCATGGGGTCAGCTGGCTACATGGTAGGCAGTGGTACTGGGGAACGGACTATGAGCAGAGTAGCACTCATCACCGGGGGTACCCGCGGTATCGGCGCCGCCATTGCAATGGCGTTGCACAATGCCGGTTACCGGGTCGTGGCGACCTATGCCGGCAACGATGAGAGAGCCGATGCCTTTCATAGCGTGACGGGCATTGCCGTCTATCGCTGGGACGTCACGGACTATGAGGCTTGCGGCAAAGGCATTGCCCAGGTCGAGGCCGATGTGGGTCCGGTAGAGATCCTGGTCAACAACGCCGGTATCACCCGAGATGCGATGTTCCACAAGATGACGCCGCAACAGTGGCATGAGGTCGTGAATACCAACCTGAACGGTCTATTCAACATGACGCACCATGTGTGGGCTGGCATGCGGGAGAGGAACTTCGGTCGAGTTGTCAATATCTCGTCGATCAATGGCCAGAAAGGTCAGATGGGCCAGGCCAACTATTCTGCAGCAAAGGCGGGTGACATCGGCTTTACGAAGGCGCTGGCCCAAGAAGGTGCCGCCAAGAACATTACCGTCAATGCGATCTGCCCCGGCTACATCGGTACGGAAATGGTGTTGTCCGTGCCGGAAAAAGTAATGAACGGTTATATCCTGCCGCAAATTCCGGTCGGCAGGCTGGGCGAGCCGGAGGAGGTCGCCCGTTGCGTCGTGTTTCTCGTTGCCGACGACGCCGGCTTCATCACCGGCTCCACGATCACGGCGAATGGCGGCCAACTTTTCGTCTGACGGATCTATCTTCGCCTAGGAAGTGGCGAGCTAGCGTCGTGTATTTCGCGAGCGCGAACGAACGGGCACAAGCACGCGGCTTTGCTCCTTGCGCTGCGCCGCACGCACGGCAACGATAGAGGTGACGGCGGCGGCAGCGATGACACCCAAAGCAGCGATATGTGTGACGAGTTCAACCATGGAAAAGTCGATCCTTTCGGCGAGCACCCGGTAGCCCGGTTCAGACAATATTGCTCGCGTTCCAACAATATCGGTACAGCAAGATCGAATTGAAAGGGGTTGAAGTTCACGTCATCGTCAACAGTGTATTGACGGCATGAAAAAGGGCGCCGAAGCGCCCAATTCCAAATTCATGCCGAAGCTTAGCGGCAACGTGCTTCGTAGCGCTGGCCATAACGGTCGCGATAGATGCAGTAGCCACGACGTTCCGAGTGGCCGATCAGGTTGCCTACGAGGCCGCCTGCAACTGCGCCGACGGCTGCGCCGCCCCAGCTATTGGTAACGGCACCACCGATAACGGCACCGGTGCCAGCACCAATGGCTGTGCCGCGTTCTTCCGGCGTGCACGATGCGAGTGTGCCGATGAGGGCAACTGCAATAATCAGTTTTTTCATGTCTTGCTCCCTAGATATTAGACCATGGTGGTCTAGCACAAATTACGAATTAAATCCGCCCCATCAGGACGAGCACCAAAATGATGACGACGATGAGGCCGAGACCACCAGAGGGACCATAACCCCAACCGCTGCTGTAGCCCCAGTTTGGCAGTGCGCCCACCAAGAGCAATACGAGTACGACGAGCAGTATTGTGCCGAGCATGGTCAGTTCCCTTCACTTCGAAAGCATTATTTGCTGCCCCCTTAAACGCAGCTCACATTAAGTTGTTCCGGCAATTTTCTCGATTATTTGGCACAATGGCGAATGTGGCGGTGAGCGACAGATTTTATAGCCCGCTCTACAGTTTGTGATGGTTGGATATTGCCCTCGCCGCGAAGATGCGATCACGCCGACTCCGTCGGCAATCCGTGAACGGATCATGAAACCGGCGGGTCAGCGATTCGTAGCATCTTTGTTCCGGGGCCGTTCCCAAACGCTCCGGCTGGTCGTCCCGCCGCCACTTTGCCTCCCGCCTGTGGCAGATGACAAGTATTATCCGGTGTCTACAAAATTGTTTTGCCCTCCGGGCCTTGCCTTTGCCACCTGGGCTGGTCATCTGTGGGGGAGCTTACAACAAGCGTTCCTGACCCTGAAGGCTGCTGCGCCTCATCTTCGCATGGACCAATGACCCTGACTTCGCAGCCCATGATTTTGAGTGGTCGCGGTGTAACCGCGGTGCTCGGACCGACAAATACCGGCAAGACCCATTACGCCATCGAGCGTATGGTCGCGCACGGCAATGGCATGATCGGCCTGCCGTTGCGACTTCTGGCGCGCGAGGTCTACACGCGTCTCGTCGAGAAAGTCGGCATCAAGAACGTTGCGCTGTTTACCGGTGAAGAAAAGATAGCCCCGCCCAACGCCTGCTACTCAGTATGCACTGTCGAAGCGATGCCGCGCGAGACTCGAGCTTCGTTCGTTGCCATCGACGAGGTTCAACTCGCCGGCGATCTCGAGCGCGGCCATATCTTCACTGATCGTATCCTGCATCTGCGCGGCCGCGACGAGACATTGCTTCTCGGCGCGGGCACCATGCGGCCGATCCTCGAACATCTGTTGCCGGGAATTACCG
Source organism: Rhizobium tumorigenes (assembly GCF_003240565.2). NCBI lineage: Bacteria > Pseudomonadati > Pseudomonadota > Alphaproteobacteria > Hyphomicrobiales > Rhizobiaceae > Arminella > Arminella tumorigenes. The sequence continues at coordinate 3,058,090 of NZ_CP117255.1, read as the reverse complement.
TCGTCGAGCGGCCGAGGCTCTCCCATCTTGCCTATTCGGGCCAGAAGAAGATTACCCGCTTGCCGCAGCGCAGCGCCATTGTCGCTTTTTCGGCAGAGGAAGTTTACGCCATTGCCGAGCTGATCCGTCGCCAGCGTGGCGGAGCGGCCGTGGTCCTCGGTGCCCTCAGCCCACGGACGCGCAATGCGCAGGTCGAGCTTTACCAGAACGGCGACGTCGAATACCTCGTCGCCACCGATGCCATCGGCATGGGCCTCAATCTCGATGTGGACCACGTCGCGTTTGCCCAGGACAGGAAATTCGACGGATACCAGTTCCGCCATCTCAACCCCGGCGAACTCGGACAGATTGCCGGCCGTGCCGGTCGCCATCTGCGCGACGGGACCTTCGGTGTCACCGGCCAGGTCGATCCCTTCGATGCCGATCTCGTTCGCCGCATCGAGAGTCACCAGTTCGACAACGTCAAAGTGCTGCAGTGGCGCACGAAGGATCTCGACTTTTCATCCGTCGCCGCACTGAAGCTCAGCCTCGATGCGCCGCCGCGCATCCATGGGCTGACACGCTCGCTGCCTTCCGTCGACCAGCAGGCTTTGGAGCAACTGACCGGTTATCCGGAGGTCGCTCGCCTCGCCGTCGGCCGGGCAAATGTAGAAAAATTATGGGAAGCCTGTGCATTGCCGGATTATCGGCGTATCACACCGGCCCAACATGCCGATTTGATTTCGTCCCTGTTTTCCGATCTCGTGCAACATGGCACGGTGAACGAGGATTTCATGGCCGAGCAAGTCCGGCGCGCCGACCGGACCGATGGCGAGATAGACACGCTTTCGGCGCGAATCGCGCAGATAAGAACTTGGACCTATGTTTCGAATCGGCCCGGTTGGCTTGCCGATCCGACACACTGGCAAGAAAAGACGCGGGAAATCGAAGATCGGTTGTCCGACGCGTTACATGAAAGGTTGACGAACCGCTTTGTTGATCGCAGGACATCTGTGCTCATGAAGCGCCTGAGAGAGAATGCAATGCTGGAAGCTGAAATCAGTGTAAATGGAGATGTCTTCGTCGAAGGGCATCATGTCGGGCAGTTGACCGGGTTCCGGTTCTCTCCCATTGGCGGGACTGACGGTCCCGACGCCAAGGCCGTGCAGAACGCGTCGCTCAAAGCGCTGGGTCTGGAATTCGAGGCGCGCGCTGCCCGCATGCACGCAGCTGGCAACGGCGATCTGGCGATTGGCTCCGACGGTTCGGTGCGCTGGCTGGGCGACCCCGTAGCGCGGCTGACCGGCAGCGACCACATCATGCGCCCCCGCGTCATCCTGCTCGCCGACGAGCAACTGACCGGCCATGCGCGCGAACATGTTGCCGCACGCATCGAGCGCTTCGTCAATCATCACATTTCGACGGTGCTGAAGCCGCTCGACGACCTCTCTCGTGCCGAAGACCTGCAGGGCCTCGCCAAGGGTCTGGCTTTCCAGATCGTCGAGAATCTCGGTGTACTGTTCCGCCGCGATGTCACGGAGGAAGTGAAGTCGCTGGACCAGGATGCACGCGCCTCGATGCGCCGCTATGGCATCCGCTTCGGCGCCTATCATATTTTCGTTCCAGCATTGCTGAAGCCGGCTCCGGCCGAACTGATCACCCTGCTCTGGGCGCTGAAAAACGACGGCATCGACAAGCCGGGCTACGGCGATCTCATTCCGGTCCTGGCTGCCGGCCGCACGTCCGTGGTTACGGATTCGACCTATGAGCGCACCTTCTACAAGCTCGCCGGTTTCCGCTTCCTCGGCAAGCGTGCCGTACGTATCGACATTCTCGAGCGCCTTGCCGATCTCATCCGGCCGCTGCTGCAGTGGAAGCCCGGCCAGCCTTCCCGTCCGGACGGTGCCTATGACGGCCGCCGCTTCACCACGACGACGGCGATGCTGTCCATTCTCGGCGCGACGCTCGACGACATGGAAGAGATCCTGAAGGGCCTCGGCTATCGCGCAGATGCGGTGCCGGCCGAAGAAGCTGCAGTTCACCTCAGCAAGCAGGACGCTCCCGCCGCCGCTACACCCGTAGCTGCCGCAGACGCATCTGCACCAGCTGACGGATCTCCTACGTCGGACACAGAGGCAGCAGAAGCAGAAGCTACCGAGCCGACTCCGTCAGACGCCGTCGAGGAAGTTTCCCCCGTGGTTTCTGAGGATGCTCCTGTTGCCGCGCTGGAAGCCGCCAATGACGTTGCGCCCGAAAGCGCAGCAGAGGCCGTCGTTACCGATGCGGCCCCTTCGGAAGCTGCAGGCGAGGGCGCTTCAGTCGATGCCGCCGCTGCCGAGCCTCCGAAGCCAGTGTTGCTGTGGCGGCTGGGTGGTCGCAACGACAACCAGCGTCCGGCTCCCCGCCAGGGTGAGCGCCGTGGTCAGCAGGGTCCGCGCGCCGGCCAGGATCAGGCAAATGCGCAGCCAAACACCAATCGCCGCCCATCAGGCGACCAGCCGCAGGGCGAAGGCAATCGTGAAGCACGCGACAATCGCGGGCCGCGCGGTGGCAAGGAGGGCGGCGGCGGCCGTCCGCCGCAGCAGGGTAAGCGTCCTGATCATCGCGGCGGCGAGCGCAACGAGCGCAATGACCGTGGCGGAGAGCGCAACGATCGCAACAATCGTCCGGCAGCGCAGCCAACACGCTTCGAGGCGAAGCCTCCGCGCAAGGAGAAGCCGATGGATCCGGATTCGCCCTTTGCAAAGCTGGCGGCGCTCAAGGAGCAGATGAAGAAGTAGGCCATGGTGGACGAAAGACAGGTCTCGAGCGGTTCGCGACAGCGCATCGACAAATGGCTGTTTTTCGCCCGCATGATAAAATCCCGCTCGCTGGCGCAGACCTACGTGCTGAAGGGCAACGTGCGGATCAATGGCGAGCGGATCGTCCAGCCGAGCCACGGTGTCAGGCCCGGCGACAAGATCGAACTGTCGCTGGAACGAAGGGACATAGTTCTCGTTGTACGGTTGCCGGGCGAGAGGCGAGGTCCTTTCGAGGAAGCCAAGCTGCTTTACGAGGACGTGACGCCGCCACCGGACGAAACCAAAAAGCTAACCCTGTTCGAACAAGCGATGCGCGACCCCGGCGCCGGACGCCCGACGAAGCGTCAGCGCCGCGAGATCGACCGGCTGATGACGGACGACGAGTAGAATACGATGCCGGGAGGCTTGAGATTTAGAGACTGTTTAATCTTGAAATCTGCCGACAAAGCCGATACCTGACGAGCAACCCGCTGAGACAGCCGGTTTACTTGCCTCCGGGATGAGGCAGGCTGCCGGTACCCGAAGGAAAGGCGCGACGTTCCAGGTCGTGCGTCCCCGGAAAACTCGAAAAATCCTGGAGTTCATCATGACCTACGTCGTGACCGACAATTGCGTACGTTGCAAATACACCGATTGCGTTGAAGTTTGCCCTGTCGATTGCTTTTACGAGGGCGAAAACTTCCTCGTCATTCATCCCGACGAATGCATCGATTGTGGCGTTTGCGAACCGGAATGTCCGGCTGAAGCCATCAAGCCCGATACGGAGCCGGGCCTCGACAAGTGGCTGAAAATCAACGCCGATTACGCGACTCAGTGGCCAAATATCACGGTCAAGCGGGAGCCGATGGCCGAAGCAAAGCAGATGGATGGCGAGACCGGCAAATTCGAGAAATACTTCTCTGCCAACCCCGGTTCTGGCGACTGATGCCGTTCTACAAACGAACGTCTCGCCGAATCATGCAAGCGTCCGAATTTGCATGCAAATACGGCACTGCAAAGCAAATTATTGATTTCCTCAGATTTTTGTGCTAGGGTCGCTCTACTGATCCATTGAGGCATCTTGATGCTTCTTTTCACCACGAAAGCAATCAAATAATCCCGCACGCGGTTTCCTTGACATATCAACATTGTGAGTTGTCGGGTCAGGGATCGCGATGAACGGATTGTTTTTCTGCGCCTTTGGTGGACCAGCATGTAGTCACCCCGACGGTTTTCCGTCTCATCCGGGCCTGACTGACCCGGCCTCGGCGCTCGCCGGGTGCATAACAGGGAGTTTTTGATAAGAATGACGACCCAACAGAAGAAACCTTCAGTGCGCCACGGCTTCAAAACCGGCGAATCGATCGTTTATCCCGCCCACGGTGTGGGTACGATCACCGCGATTGAAGATCAAGAAGTGGCTGGCATGACGCTTGAACTTTTCGTGATCGATTTCGAAAAGGACAAGATGCGTTTGAAGGTTCCGGTGGCGAAAGCCATGAGTATCGGCATGCGCAAGCTGTCGGAAAGCGATTTCGTCGAACGTGCCTTGAAGGTCGTGCAGGGTAAAGCCCGCGTCAAGCGTACCATGTGGTCGCGTCGGGCGCAGGAATATGATGCCAAGATCAATTCCGGCGACCTGATCTCGATTGCCGAAGTCGTCCGCGATCTCTATCGGGCCGAGAACCAGCCGGAGCAGTCCTACTCCGAGCGCCAGCTTTACGAAGCAGCTCTTGACCGGATGGCTCGGGAAATCGCTGCCGTCAACCGCCTGTCGGAAACGGAAGCCGTTCGTGTCGTCGAGACCAACCTCAACAAGGGACCGAAGCGCGGCAAGGTTCTGGAAGAGGAAGAGTCGCAGGACGAAGCGGCCTGATCATATAGGCAGCATTCTTTGAAAACCCGGCCTTGTGCCGGGTTTTTCTTTGGAACTTTTGTTTTTTCACTGCGTTAATCGCATGTAATTCCGGCAGAGGACCTGCCGTGTCCACCAACTTGGGGCCGGATCATGCGCTCAATTCCAAGGCTTTATGTCTCTCAGACAATACATAGCCCACCGCACCGATCCGACAAGCCCTGACGAAATTACAATGAAGATCCTGGGCAGATTTAAAAACCCCGCTCGCCGACACCGAAAGTAATCTGCGCAACGCCTGCGCGGACACGGACTGCTTTTTCTGCTTCCGGCGCGACGCCGACATTAGGGAGAATGATATGACGACCATGTCTGCAGATCGACGCATGATCAAAATCGCAATGGCGGCTCCCTATCTCGAGCGAAGCGAAGAGCATGATCTTGCACTTCGTTGGAAAGAAAACGACGATCGCGGCGCACGCAACAAGATTGCGACTGCTCATATGCGTCTTGTCATCTCCATGGCTGGCAAATTCCGCAATTTCGGCCTGCCGATGAGCGACCTAGTCCAGGAAGGATACGTCGGGCTGCTGGAAGCGGCTGCCCGTTTTGAGCCAGAGCGGGAAGTGCGCTTCTCGACTTATGCCAGTTGGTGGATCCGCGCTTCCATCCAGGATTATATCCTGCGTAATTGGTCGATTGTCCGTGGAGGTACGAGTTCAGCCCAGAAGGCGCTGTTCTTCAACCTCCGCCGGCTGCGCGCTAAGCTCGCCAAGGGCGACACGCAATTGACCGTGCAGTCCATCCACCAAGAAATTGCTGCTGCCCTCGGCGTCAGCCTGAACGATGTGCAGGTGATGGATGCTCGCCTGTCCGGCAACGACGCTTCTCTACAGGCTCCATCGATCTCCGGCGATGCAGACAGCGCTGAGCGCATGGATTTCCTCGTCAGCAACGAGCCGTTGCCGGACGAGCAGGTGACATCGATGATCGATGGCGAGCGTCGTCGCAAATGGCTTGCCGCAGCCCTCACCCATCTTAACGAGCGCGAGATGAAAATTATCAGCGCCCGTCGTTTGGCTGAGGACGGCGCTACGCTCGAGGAACTTGGAGCCGATCTTGGCATCTCCAAGGAGCGTGTTCGCCAGATCGAAAGCCGCGCCATCGAAAAGCTGCGGAGTGCCCTGGTTGTCGCCGATCCGCACATGGCAGCATTTGCTTGAGGCAGAAGGCCTGAGATTTGGGAGGCATCGCGTTTATGGCGATGGCTTTCGCGCATAACGGAAATCCTATCAGATACGCTGTTTCTTTTCAGCGTATCGCACGCCCCGAGGAGCGGTCGCTTCCATAAAAGCCGACTCGCCAACTATCGGATTGAAGGAGCGGCGGTATGCCATTCCCACTCAGATCTTAGTTAGCTCCCACAAAGGCATATTGGAAGTTCAACGATCGCTCCCCCCGACCGTCGCTGACATCCTACGCCAACTCCCTCGCCGAAATCCGCGATCCTGCCCTTGTTGATACTGAAACTTAGTGCGATTTGCCTGTGAATTACGGCCATACGCTTGATGCTGAGGGGACGCGTTTACCCGCAGGCTTGGTAAATTCCCTCGCTGGTTGAAGACGTTTGCATCACAGAATTCCTGGCCACTTATCCTTCGATATAATATTCTACATTAGAGGAACAAGATGTCAGCGATTGCGTTATGCGCCCTGTAAAGTCAACGAAATGAGGCGTCTCATGAGCAGCACCACAGACAAGGCATCCGGTCTCGCTAACGAAGCGATCGGCAACATCAAGCAGGGCGTCGGCAAGCTGGTCGGCAGCGAAAAGCTGCAGGCTGAAGGCAAGCTGCAGGAGATCAAGGGTGAAGGCCAGCAGGCTGCCGGTGAAGCAAAAGACGCTGTCAAGGACGGTGCGCGGAAGGCATCGGATTATCTCGACAAGAAGCTCTGATTATCCAGTCTGCGGGCCCTGAACTCAGCCTACGGGCGGTACTGCGCCTTCAGAAATGGCCACTCGCGCGTCAACAAACACGAGGTCGAGCAGCCCAGCAAGACGATAATCCGAACTTCGACGCGCCCTGCCACCCGACCCCGGATCACGGTGGAAGCAGGCAAGAGCGGGTCAACCATCCCCACATTCACAAGAATTGTCTCCGAGGTCAAAAAGCGTGCGACCGCCCTCGGATGCGGGTCTTTCTCACTCAACATTCAAATATCAGGACTTGACCTATGACAGACCCCGTTGGCATTAACCGCCGCGCCGAACTCGCCTACGCTGCAGACGCGAGCGACACTGTTCTTTTCAACAGGATTTCCTGGGGCGCGATTTTCGCAGGCGTCGCAGTGGCGCTTGCCGTCCAGTTCCTGCTCAACCTCCTCGGCGTCGGGATCGGTGCTGCCGTTGTTGACCCTGCTAAATACGACAATCCGTCCGCCAGTTCATTTTCTATCGGCGGGGGCATCTGGTTCGTCGTGGCGGGGCTCATCGCCGCGTTCGTAGGTGCTTATGTCGCCGGTCGCCTGTCCGGTCGGCCAAGCAAGTCCACGGGCTCCTTCCATGGCCTGACAACATGGGCTGTGACCACGCTGGTCATCCTGTACCTGCTGACGACCTCGATCGGCGCCGTTGTCGGCGGCGCATTCAGCGGCCTTGGCAGCATGCTGGGTGGCGTAGGGCAAACTGCAAGTACTGCCGTTTCGGCTGCCGCTCCGATGGCTGCAAACGCGAACAACCCGATGGCAGACATCGAGAAACAGATCCGTAACGCCAGCGGCGGCAACGATCCTGAAGCCCTTCGTGCAGCTGCTGTCAGCGCTGTGCAGGCAGCCCTCACGGGCGACCAGGCCAAGGCTGACGATGCCCGCAACCGTGCTGCAGATGCGATTGCGAAGGCTCAGAACATCCCTGTCGATCAGGCCAAGGCGCAGGTTGCCCAGTACGAAGCAACGTATCGCACGAACATGGAAGCAGCCAAGCGGAAGGCTATCGACGCCGCGCAGACAGCTACCAAGGTCGTGTCCAGCGGCGCCATCCTTGCCTTTATCGCGCTGCTGCTCGGCGCAGTCGCGTCGTGGTTCGGTGGCGCGGTCGGCACACGGGCAATCCCGGTGGCTACAGTCGCAGTCAATAGAGGTGTCTGATATTTAGCCCTTTTCCGGCGATATGAAACATTTAAGCATCCCTCATTGCCCCGACGGCAGTGGGGGATGTTGTGTTTTCGGGGCGCTCCGAGGCAAATCCAACTTTCAGGTGGCAGGTCGGGTGCCGAGTCGGCATGCCCAGCCAAAGCGGCGACCGGACGGACCCTGATCGTGGGCAGTCCGCCGCCTGTAGTTACGAATGATCCGACCAGACGACGCGGTTTCTTCCGGTCTGCTTGGCTCGGTAGAGATAGCCATCCGCCACCTGCAGCAGCGTTTTTGGTTCTGACGTATCCGTTGATATCGCCAACCCGATACTGATGGTAACTTGGAGCCCGGTGGCTATCTGAGACCAGTCGTAATCCGCGATGGCTACCCGGAGCCGTTGGCAAGCGCTCTTTGCGCGCAGCAAGGTGGTGTCGGTCAGGAGGATCACAAATTCCTCACCCCCAAACCGCACCGCTAGATCACCCTCCCGCGTCAGGGATTTGATCAGCGCACCAACCTGGGCCAGCACTTTGTCGCCGACAATATGCGAAAAAGCATCGTTGACCATTTTGAAGTGATCGATGTCAATCATTGCAAGTGCATAGCGCTGTTGCGATGTCGCCATGTCGAGAAACACCGACTCCAGCCTTCTTCGATTGGATAGGCACTGTCAGTGCGTCTGTGTCTGCAGCGACTGCGAGAAGATGCGTTCTTTCCTGCAGAACCTCGAGCGACCGGGCCACTTCGGCAAACCGCTCGACCTCGCTATCGAGCAAGGTCCGAAGTTTCTTTGTCTCATAACGTATCTCTGCCATGCGCGCGTTTTGTCGGGTCCTCTCCGCAGAAAGCTGCTGGTTCAGCCCGTGGTACAGTTTGTGAAATTCGAGCGCGAGATCGTAGGAGCCGACATGCTCGTGCGCCTTCGACAAATACAGGCAGGACAACATTTTCGTTTCGACATTGTTGGTCGTCCTGGCCACGCTATAAGCTTGCCGGAGGGGAATCAGGGCCGCCTCGTACTGCTCTAGCGAAACCAGCGTGCGCCCGAGATTGACGAGGTACTGGCCCCTCCCTCTGGCATCGACCTCTCCCGGGATCTTGCGGTACTGAGCCAGATAAGCCTCCGCTGCGACGAAGTTGTCAGAGCCGTTGGAATATTTTGCCAGCTTGGTGAGGCACAGGCGTTCGGCCCAGATATCCTTCAACTTGCGCGCCAGTTCACAGGCCTGCCGAGTGATTTCGATGGCGGCGTTCATCGAGATCGCGGCCGCCGCGTCGTCGCCGTTTTCCTGAGCCAGATAAGCGGCCTCCGCATGGGAGCCACCGAGGTTTATCAACCACCAGCCTTCAAACGTTAGATCGCCGGCCTCTCTTGCGAGTTCCACGGCGCGACCGCAATAGTAGATCGCCATAGGTGTCTGCCGAGTCATCCAGAATATGACGCCGATGACGTTGATCGCCAAGGATCTGGAGCGAAGATCGGCGCTCAAATCGGCGATATTGCGCGCCTCTGCGGCAAGCTCGATGGCATCTTCAAGGTTGCCAAGTTTGAGATTCAGCCACGCCTTTATACTCAGCGCCTGCGCTTCGAAGGCCGGGCTTCCCAGCCCCTTCCACAGGGCGGCCGCCCGTTGCGCATATTCGATACCATCTTGCGCTTCGCCAAGCTGGAAGCAGTACCACGCGCTATCCTGACAGCTGCGGGCTATCAATCTCTGATGTCCAGCGGCTTCCGCCGCATACAGAATCGACTTCGACATCGAAAGCGCAGTCGAACAGCGACCCGTGCAGCCGAGAGCCCAGGCTTCATCCAGTGCCATCTGCTCGGCATCCGGATCGGGATGCCTGTTTGCGACATATGTCAAACTGACATTCCGCTTAATCTGCATCATGATGATGGATTGCTAAATTAGTTTAGCCTTCGAGGGCTGAAGATCGCCCTAATAAAGAAGGAAAAATCAATCCGAAGTGGGACTATTCCACCGGTGAGCCGCTCGGTTGTTGGGTGAAGTTGGGTGGATGCCCCCCGGGCGATGGCCGTCTACGACCTGAACAGCTGCAATATCGCATTGGGCATGAGGCCGGTCCGACCCGCAAGCTTTCGAGCTCTTCCCGGAGGTTCCGGTTGTCGGTTATCTCTGTCCTGAACCCTGCCGTCGGGCAACTGTTTCAGTCCCGGCCAATAACGACAGAGCTGCGTGACTTTCTACGCATCGCCATTGGCCATCAGCCCAAAGCAAACGGAACTCTGTCGCAAACAAGCCCACCGGAGCCTGAAAAATTTCAGGTGCACGATGCGGTTGGCAGCGGCGGTGACGTTATTCGGCGATGATCTTGACGCGGTCGCCGGGAGAGACGGACGACCCTGTCTGGAGCGCATTGATCAGCTTGAAGAGATCAAGCTTTCGGTCGGTCCCCATCATGCGCGAGGCGAGCGTCGTGATATTGTCGCCCGGCTGGACGGTGAGGACGCGGACGCGCAGCGGTTTCAGCGACGCGGCTTCGGCCGGCGTGATGTGGCGGAAGCTGGCGCGGAGGACATCGGCCGTCTGCTCTAGTGCCGCGCTGCCCTTGGGGACTGCGGTCAGGAAGCGAAATATTTGCGACTTGTCGCGAATGACGGTCACGTCGAAATCCCAGCGGTCGGCAGATGCACGTGCCGTTGCCGCCTCCATGCCGTTGACAACCATCGGCTTGATGGTTGCGGGATCCAGGCCTGTGACCCATCCGCTTGAGATGTAGTTTGTCAGCGACTGGTTCTGCGTGTCGGCGACGCCGTCGAAGCGCACGGCAATGTCGCCGGGCCCGGTCGCCAGCACTGCCTCGACCTTGTTGTCGATGCGGAACTCCGGCGGCACCTCGAAACGGATACCGAGACCACCGTGCAGGAACACCTGGCCACGAACGTAACCTTCTTCCGGGCTGTCGCCATAGAGCAGCCCGTCGATGCCGTTCAGATAGTAGTCGCGGCCGGTGTCGCCGACCTTGCCCTGTTCGCCGAACTCACGTGCGTGCTCGCGCGCAAGATCGATGCGCTGCGGGGTGCTCGGATGGCTCGACAGGAAGTCCAGGCTCTGGTCGGCGTCGGAGTTTGCCGACTGGTAGCGACTGTAGGCTTCCATCGAATCCAGGAAGCGGGCGGCGGCGTAGGGGTCGTATCCGGCCTGGCCGAGCGTGCGAATGCCGATCTCGTCGGCTTGCAGTTCCTGCTGGCGCGAGAATGCAGCCAGACGCAGCTTGCCGCGCGCCAGTGCCTGCTTGCCGGCGATGTCGCTGGACAGCACCTCGCCGACGACACGGCTGGCGATGACCTCAGCCTCTTCGCGCTTCTGCCGTTCGATACCGTGGTTGGCGGTCACGTGGGCCATCTCGTGGGCGAGCACGGCCGCCACTTCAGAAGCATCGTTTGCGAGCGCCAGCAGGCCACGCGTGACGTACAGGTAGCCACCCGGCAGGGCAAAGGCATTGATCGCCGGAGAGTTCAAAATGGTAATCCGGTAGGATTGCAGCGGATTTTCCGAGACGCTGGTAAGCGCGCCGGCAATGCGAGCCACAAGCCGCTCGGTTTTGGCGTCCTTGTATTCGCCGCCATAGCTGGCAACGATGCGGGGATGCTCGCGTGCGCCCATCTGGGCACGGGGATCGTTCTTTTGGACCTCCGAGACGATCTGCGGGTTCGCGGATGGCGAGACGTTTGGCTGGTATGTCTGGTCCATCAGTGATTGGCAGCTGTTCAGCACTGTCGCTGCCACCAGGAGCAGGACGTAGCGCCGGCACGACATGGCAGCGCCGCGCAGCCTGGAAGGGCGCAAGCGTGTCCTCGTTCGTTCCATGCGCTCGGGCTGCTTCAGGACTTCAGTTCCGCTTGTCGTGTCTTAATGTCGGCAGGTCGCAAGATCGCGCTGATCATCGTCCCACATGCTCGAGGTTTAGATCCATCCGCGCTTTCGCGCCGCATTTGTCGATGGTCTGCTCCCACTGCTCTAACTGATTTAGGCCTTAGTTGCATAGCGAGACTCTGCTTAATTGTGGCGTCGTTGCATTTTGGCAAGCATCGGTTCGAGATTACATTGTCGTGCAACACCGAAATTGCGGCAAAAGTCGTGCCGCCGTGTGATCATGGCCTCAAATCTGCAAAAAGCGCTGTAAAGTGGGCAGACCGTGTGCCTCGAGAAAGCCATCTAGGGGGGCTGCCAGGCGGATTTCGCCGGCATCGATGAACACCGCATGGTCGGCAAACTGGCGCACTTCGCGCGGATCGTGGGAGACGATCAACACCGTGTTGCCGGTTTCGCGGTGCAACTCCCTCAGCAGGTCGGCCATGCCGGCGCGAAGGCTGGGATCGAGGGATGCAAAAGGCTCGTCCAGCAGCAGGATAGGCCGGTCGCGTATCAGCGCCCGCGCGAAGGCTGCGCGCTGCCGTTCGCCGCCGGACAGGGTGCCCGGCATCCGCTTTTCGAAACCATCGAGACCGACGCGTACAAGAGCATTTGAGATCCGCCCGCGATCGTCGGCGCTGAGCCGCAGCGACGGGCTGAGCCCGAGACCGATGTTGGTAAAGAGGTCGAGATGGGCAAATAGGTTGTTATCCTGGAACACCAGCGATACGGGCCGCTCAGCAGGGCTCATTGCGGTAACATCGGTGCCGTTCAGCGTGATGCGGCCGCTGTCCGGCGTCTCGAAGCCGGCCAGCAGATTGAGAAAGGTCGATTTGCCGGCGCCGGAAGGGCCGGTGACGGCAATGATCTTGCCGGCGGGAAGGGTACAGTCGAAGCGGAAATCGTGGCCGCCCAGCCGCAACCGCACATCCGACAGGACAAGATCGGAGAGAGCGCTCACAGCCTGCTGCCTTTCTCGGCACGGGATGCCTGGCCTGCGGTTCCGGCCACCGTCAATGCGAGGCAAAGCAGGCCCAGCAGCAGCGCATAGCCATCTGCGTCGTTGGTGCGATAGCTGCCGAGCCGGCTATAGACCAGCCATGGCAGGGTGACGATATTGCCGGAGCCGAACAGCGCCACCGCACCGAGGTCGCCAAGCGACAGCGCCATGGCGAAGGACAGCGCCGTAAACAGCGGCTTGCGCAGACCGGGCCAATCCACGTGGCGCAGGCGGGAAAAGCCGGTGAGACCGAGACTTGCTGCCAGCCGACCGGTGCGGGCGGTGTGAATGGCAAAGGCCGGTTCGACGACGCGGATGACGAAGGGCAGCGCCATCAGCATGTTGATGCAAACGATCAGGGTGACTGCAAACCGGGTCGGGTCCCCGAAGGGACGCAGCGCCATGAACCATCCGGTCGCCAGCACGATCGGCGGCGCCAAGAGGACAAGCGATGAGGCGGCACCGAGCGTCGCCGAAAAGGCGCGGAGGCCTGTCGTGCCTTTTCGCACCGACGAGATGGCATAGCGGGCGCGCACGATTGCCAGCGAGAGGATGACAGCGAGCAGGCCGGCGGAAAACGCGATGGCAAGGCTGGTCAGCAACGCCTGCAGAAAGACCGGCTGGCTGGCGAGCCTTGCGAGGTTGGCCTCCATCCCGGCCACGGCGACGGACACCAGCGGCAGGCCGATGAACAGCGCAATGGTCGCGATCACCGTGCCATCGGACAGTTGCGCGAGACGCTGCCGGCCGTCGAGGCGGCGTGGCGCCCTGCCGGTTGCGGGGCCCGGATCGTCTGGCGCCGGCAGCAGCGCCATCACGGCAAGCACGGCGCCGGTCATCGCAACCTGCAACAAGGCCAGTGCAACGGCACGGCCGGGGTCGAAGTCGAACCGCAGCGCCTGATAGATGGCAACTTCGATCGTCGTTGCCGCCGGTCCGCCGCCGAGCATCAGGACCAGGGTAAAGCTGGTGGCGCAGAGCATGAAGATCAGGCCAGCGATACCGGGAATGAGCGCCCTTAGCACAGGCCATTCGATGAAGCGGAATACGGCGCCTGGACGCATGCCAAGGCCGGATGCCATCAACCAGTATTCCGGCGGCACGCGCTCGAGGCCCGGCAGCATCAGCCGCACGGCGAGCGGCAGGTTGAAAAACACATGGGCTATGAGAATGCCGGAAAGCCCGTAGATACTAACTGGCTGTGCGAGGCCAAGCGTCTGCAGGGCGCCGTTGGCGATGCCCTGTCGGCCCCAGATGCCAAGAAGCCCCATGGCGCCGATCAGCACCGGAAGCCCCATCGGCACGGCCATGAGACGGATCAGCCAGAGACGGCCGGGAAAGTTCCGTTGTCGGGCCAAGGCACGCGCCACGGGGATGGCAAGCGTTACCGACAACACCGTCGAGAGCGTCGCCTGCAACAAGGTGAAGCGCAGGACCCGCAGGATATAAGGATCGAGCAGGGGAGCGTTGCCTTGCGTCTCGATGCCGGCGGCGAGCAGCGTGCCGACAGCAAGGCCGACAAACAGCAGGATGCCGGCGAGGCTGATAGCCCCGCCGGTCACTGCCGTTGCTCGCTCGGATGTCGTCAGCATAGCGCTCGATCAGTTGCCGCTAGTAGCGGCCAGCCATTCGTCGATCCAGGCCTTGCGGTTCTTGTCGACTTCGGCCGGGCTCATCAGGAACGTCTTGGTAGGTACGACGAGCTTGCCGAAAGCATCCGGCAGCGGCTCCGAGGTGGCGGCGACGGGCATCATCCAGTTGTTGGTCGGGATGATGTCCTGAAAACCGGGTGTGATCATGAATTTCAGGAAGTCGCGCGCCAGATCCTTGTTGGCAGAGGTTTTCGTCAGGCCTGCTACCTCGATCTGGATGTAGTGGCCTTCCGAGAAGGATGCCGCCTGGTAGCGGTCGGTCTTGTCGGCGATCATGTGATAGGCTGGCGACGTCGTGTAGGAGAGCACCATCGGCGCTTCGCCCTTGGTGAACAGGTCATAGGCTTCTGACCAGCCGGGGGTGACGGTCAGGATGCGGCCCTTGAGCTTTTTCCAGGCTTCCGCGGATTTGGCGCCATAAACCGACTTGACCCAAAGCAGCAGGCCAAGGCCCGGTGTAGACGTGCGCGGATCCTCGATGACGATCTTCTGCGACGGGTCTCCCTCAACCAGTTCCTTCATGCTCTTCGGCGGGTTCTTGATGACCTGCGTGTCGTAGACCACTGCGAAGTGACCGTAATCGTAGGGAACGAAGACGTCGTCCTTGAAGTCACCCGGCAGCTTCACGGCCGTCGTGTCGATGTCGGCGGGCTCGAACAGGCCAGTATCCCTGGCTTCATCGACGAGATTGGTGTCGAGACCGAGAACCACGTCCGCCTTGGTGTCCTTGCCCTCGAGTTTCAGGCGCGACAGGAGTGCGACGCCGTCGGTGACGGCGACATAGTTGACGGTGCAGCCGCAGGTCTTCTCGAACGCCGCCTTGACCTTGGGGCCGGGGCCCCAGTCGGCGGTGAAACTCTCGTAGGTATAGACTGTCAGTGTCTTGTCTGCCGCCTGGCTGGCATGAGCGGTCAGAAGTGTCGTGCCGGCCGCCAGAATAAGGCCAGCCATAAATGTCGTCAGAGATCGGGTGGGCATCGAAGCGCCTCCTCCTTGGTTCGCGTTAAAACGGAGAATAGGCGCTGTTGATTTCGCGCGTCTAATCCCTCCGCCGGTGTTAACCGGATCAGGTTCCGCGGGTTGGCTGGTGAAAGCCTCTCAGCCAGATGTCCGGATGGACATGAGGCACCCCGTTAGAGCGAGAAAAGATGTAGCGGCGGGAGGGGTGGATGGCAAGGGGCCGCGCGAAGCCCTAGCTTTATCAATCCGCGACGTGGGCCGCAGCCGCAGGGTCGATGGTCTTGGCAATGGTTGCGCCCGGTAGCTGGACGTTCTTAAGGCAAAGTGCGGTGACCAGGCCGACAAGGCAGATGCCCGCCGCCGTCAGGAACAGCGGGTTGAAGGCGGCAGCGTAGGCTTCGGCCACGGCTTCGCGCGTGGCAGCCGGCAAGGCCGCCATCATCTTCGGCGTGACTTCCTCGATATTGCTGATGCCGGGGATCGACAGGCCGACATGCAGCAGTCGGGAGCCGATGATGGCGCCGTAGATGGAGATGGCGATCGAGGCGCCGCCCATGCGCGACAGTGTGACGGCGCCAGTGGCCGCTCCGATGTCGCGGCTGGAGGCTGCATTCTGGATGCCGATGACCGGAACCTGCTGCGCAAGCCCGATGCCGATGCCGTGCAGCAACATCAGTCCGCCAATGACGAAGACTGGAGTGCCCGCATGGACTTGCGACAGGGCCGCAAAGGCAATCATGCTGCAGGCGGCGCTGCCTATTGCGAAGGGCTTGTAGCGGCCGGTGGCCGAGATCAGCCGTCCGGCCGAAAGCGAGCCACAGACGATGCCGCCGGTCAGGAGAATGAACAACAGGCCGGCAACCGAGGGCGAAAGGCCAGTGGTCGTCTGCAGGAACAGCGCGAAATAGTTGACCATGCCGATGGCGATGGCGCCGCTGGTGAGCGAGGTGATCAGCAATAGTCCGAAAGTCGGGTTGCGAAACAACTGCATCGGCACGATCGGTTCCGGGGCGCGGCGCTCGATGAAGACCCAGGAAATGGCGCAGACGATGCCGAATCCGATGATAGCGAGAACTGCAGGAGACAGCAGCGATCCGAACAACTGGGTACCGTCAGCGGCAAGCACGATGCAGGTGGTCGTCATCGCCAGGACGATGGCGCCGGCATAGTCGATCTGCGGCTTGCGGGCGGGTTTCCGGTAGGGGAGCATGGTGACGAGGCCGGCAAGGACGATAAAGCCGATCGGTATGTTGACGAGAAAGATCGAGCGCCAGCCGAACAGGTCGCTCATCGTGCCGCCAAGCACCGGGCCTATGGCGCCCGAGGCCATCAGGACGAGGCTGGAATAGCTCTGGTAGCGGGCTCTCTCCCGGGGCTCGAAAAGGTCGGCGTTGATCGAGAAGATCGACACGAGGATACCGCCGCCGCCGAGCCCCTGCAGAACGCGGGCGGCAATCAGAGTGTTCATCGACACGGCAAGACCGCAGATGGCGGAGCCGATGGTGAAGATGGCAATTGCGGTGATCATCACATATTTGCGGCCGAACAGGTCGCCCAGCTTGCCGTAGACCGGCATGACGGCGCTTAGCGACAAGAGATAGGCGGAGCCGATCCAGCCGAAACGCTCGAGATGGCCGAATTCGCCGACGATGGTCGGGAGTGCCGTCGAGACAATCTGGTTGTCGAGCATCGCCATGAACATGGCAACCATCAGGAACAGGTAGAGTATCAGCCGGCGACGGGGATCCGCCACGAGGGGCGCAGACGGCAGGTGCATATCCATAGGGCTTCCTATCCAGAATGGCCGTTATATGTGCTGATAGCATATATCTGTCAAGCGCATTTGAATGCATTCTGCATATTCAACTTTTCGCGATGATCTGTTACCGTGGCGAAATGACAGTAACCTTGAAGACAGACGAACCGGTTTCGATGGATGCGCAGGAGGCGTATATCCAGCACATCGGACAGGTGATGACGCGGATGCGGCTGATGACCGGACGCCGGATGATCAGCCGGCTGGCAATCCAGAACGTGGCGCCGGACCTTGAGCTCTCGCATCTCGACGTGCTCGATGCTATCAGGCGGGCCGAGGCGGGGGGCGAAGTGACAGTCGGGGCGGTGGCCGAGATCCTGCGCATCGATCCGTCGCGGGCCAGCCGCATCGTTGCCGAGATGGTGACGCGCGGTGTCCTGCGCCGCAAGGCATCGCAGGCAGACGCCAGGCGCATCGTCGTGGTGATGAGCGCGCTCGGCCAGCGGCTGCTTGCAGAGGTGCAGGCGCAGAAGCGGGCGCTGATCGGGGATATCGTTGCCGATTGGTCCGAGGACGACATGCAGACCTTTTCGCGGCTTTTCGATCAGTTCATCGGTGGCTTCGAGGATGCGTTTCGGGCGCGCTACCGGGATTCGGATACCTAAAGGCGCCCATTTGACGGATGACAGACTGTCGCTCTTCCCTAGCGACCGGTCTTTGCGCTATGGGCTTGGCCCATGAGTTCATCCACCTTCACGATCCTGCTTGGCGGGGCGCTGCATCTGACGGAGCGGCTTAAGACGGCAGTCGCCGGCAGTCGCTTCATCGCCGCCGATGGCGGCATGCGGCATGCGCAGGCGCTCTGTGTGGTGCCGGAACTGTGGGTCGGCGATTTCGATTCGAGCCCGGCCGACCTTAGCGAGGCCTTTCCGGATGTGCCTCGGCAGCCCTATCCTGCCGCCAAGGCACAGACGGATGGCGAGATTGCCATTGAGGAGGCAATCCGTCGCGGTGCCCGTCGCCTGGTACTTGCCGGCGCTCTCGGAGGCGAGCGGTCCGACCATGCGCTGGCGCTGCTCCTCTACGGCGTCAGCCTGGCGGAGCAGGGGTTCTCGATGCTGTTGACCTCCGGCGAGGAGGAGGCCGTGCCGCTGATCGCCGGCGCCATGGAGCTAGACCTTCCCGCCGGTAGCCTGTTTTCTGTGTCCGGCTTCAGCGCGCTGGATGGCCTGTCGATCGACAATGCCCGCTATCCGCTTGCCGGTTTCCATTTGCCGTTCGGTGCCTCCCGCACCATTTCCAACGTTGCGCAGGGTATCGTGCGCTTTTCCCTTTCGAGCGGCAGGGCCATCGTCCTTGCCCGCCCCTATGACCTTTCCGGAGTCTGACCCTTGGCCCCCCCTATTCTGAAACTCGACGACATCTTTCTCTCATTCGGCGGCGCACCGCTTCTGGCTGGTGCCAATTTCCAGGTCGAGCCCGGCGACAAGATTTCGCTGGTCGGTCGCAACGGTTCCGGCAAGTCGACGCTGCTGAAGATCGCCGCCGGCATGGTCGAAGCGCAATCCGGCGAGATCTTCCGGCATCCGTCGTCGACAATCCGCTATCTCGAACAGGCGCCCGATTTCGGCGACCACAAGACTGTTCTCGCCTATGCCGAGGCCGGGTTGACACCGGGCGACGATCCTTATCGCCTGACCTATCTGTTGTCGCATCTGGGGCTCACCGGCGACGAGGACCCGCAAAGCCTGTCGGGCGGAGAAGCGCGCCGCGCGGCGCTTGCCCGGGTGCTCGCGCCGGAGCCGGACATCCTGCTGCTGGACGAACCGACCAACCATCTCGACCTGCCGACCATCGAGTGGCTGGAAGGCGAGCTACAGAAGACCCGCAGCGCCATCGTCGTGATCTCGCATGACCGGCGCTTTCTCGAGAAAGTCTCGACAGCCACCGTCTGGCTCGACCGTGGCACCTCGCGTCGCCTCGACAAGGGCTTTGGTTTCTTCGAGGCCTGGCGCGACACGGTGCTTGAGCAGGAAGAACTGGAGCAGCACAAACTCGGCAAGCAGATCGAGCGCGAAGAGCACTGGCTGCGCTACGGCGTCACCGCGCGCCGGAAGCGCAACATGCGCCGCCTCGGCGATCTGCAGACGATGCGCGCCGATTATCGCGGCCACAAGGGTCCACAAGGCTCGGTCAACGCCAACATTTCCGACGTTCAGGAATCCGGCAAGCTGGTGATCGAGGCGGAATTGATCACCAAGGCCTATGGTGAGCGGACCATCGTCGCGCCTTTCTCGATCCGCGTTCATCGCGGCGATTGCATCGGTCTCGTCGGACCGAACGGTGCCGGCAAGACGACGCTGCTGAAGATGCTGACGGGCCAGTTGAAACAGGATAGCGGCAAGCTGAAGCTCGGCACCAACCTTGAAATCGCCACGCTCGACCAGAAGCGCGAGGACCTCGATCCGGAAGAGACGCTGGCCCATTACCTGACCGACGGGCGGGGCGAAAGCCTGATCGTCAATGGCGAGCAGCGCCACGTCACGGGCTACATGAAGGACTTCCTGTTTGCGCCGGAACAGGCGCGCACGCCGATCCGCAAATTGTCGGGCGGCGAACGTGCCCGGCTGATGCTTGCCCGCATCCTCTCGCGGCCGACCAACCTCCTCATCCTCGACGAACCGACCAACGACCTCGATATCGAGACGCTCGACCTCCTGCAGGAAACCGTCGCCAGCTTTGCCGGCACCGTCATACTCGTCAGCCACGATCGCGACTTCCTCGACCGCACCGTGACATCGACCATCGCGCCCATGAACCCCGATGCGCCCGACGGCCGCTGGATCGAATATGCCGGTGGCTATTCCGATATGCTGGAACAACGCAAAGGCGTCGCCGATGAATTGCGCAAGGCGGCCAAGGCCGAAAAGGCGCGTGTCGGTGGAGGCTCCAATGGTGGCCATGGCGGCAACAAGGGCAAGGCAAAAATGTCCTTCAAACAGACCTATGCGCTTGAAAATATTCCAAAGGAAATCGCCAAGGCCGAAGCCGAGATTGCCGCCCGGGAACGGAGAATGTCTGACCCAAAGCTGTTCTCCAAGGATCCAGCAACTTTCAATGCGCTTGCCAAGGAAGTCGAGAAGCTGCGCGGCAAGGTGACGAAAATGGAAGAGGAATGGCTGGAGCTCGAGACGATTCGCGAGCAGATGGGTTCATAAGGCCAGTGATAAAAAAAGCGAACGCATTGATTGTTATGGTTAAAAAATCGTCATGTGAAAATTTCTTGTCTCCGCGTGGAACATTCGTCTGATCCGACCATTCAAGTGAGGACGTAAAGGCAGAGTGTGTTTGCTTTTGCAAGCTTCGAGTGGCGCACCAAGGTGTGCCGGCCGGCTTCAGGGATGTGACGATGGACAGGAAAGTGCTGATTGTCGAAGACGAGTTGCTGATTGCACTCGATCTAGAAGACATGGTGGAAAGCAATGGACTGCAAGTCGCAGCCATTGCCAGCACTATGGCGCGGGCCCTGGCGGCTGCACCCTATGCCGATATCGCGCTCGTGGACGTCAATCTTTCCGACGGGCCAACGGGTCCAGCGATCGGCCGCATGCTGGCCGAGCAATATGGTATCGCCGTCGTCTTCATGACAGCCAACCCCGAGGCTGTCGCCGGCGGAATCCATGGGACCCTCGGTGTCTTGCGCAAGCCCGTGCAGCCCGGAATGGTGGCCCAAACGCTGAAATACGCGTTGGGACGGCTCACCGGGCAATTGGCTGCAGTTCCTCCTGATATGGAAGTCTTTGCTGCCTGAGAGTGTGTGGGTAGTAGAGCGTCTCGTCAGAGATGCGGGTTGCGCGGCCTGTAGACGTCAACGAGGCGTTGGTTGATTTCCTTCGCCCCCGGCATGTTGGCGCTGCGATAGACCGGCGGATTGCCGTCTCCGGAAAGCTGTGAAGCAACTTCAGCAAAAATTGCATTCAAGAGGGTTGCGCCGATGGCAGTCGAGGCCGGCCCCACCTTCAGGTCGGTGCCGGGCAAATCGACCAACGCATCGCCCGGCGGCAGACCGTTGTCGAAGACGATATCGGCGATATCGGCGAGGCGTCTGCGCCCTTTGGCTATGGCTGCGGAATAGGCAAGCGAGGTGATGGCGATCACGGTGGCGCCGATTTCCCGGCCATAGTCGGCAGCCTCCGTCGGCGCGGCGTTGACGCCGGAATTGGAGGCGACGATCAGAACGTCACCACGCTCCATCCGGTAGCGTTCCAGGACAGGTCGAACCAGCCCCGGGGTTCGCTCGTAGACCGAGCTTATAACGGCACCTTCATGCAGCATCGCCGAGCCGACCAGCACCGGCACAGTGATGGCCAGTCCGCCGGCTCGATAATGCACCTCTTCGGCCAGCATATGAGAATGGCCGGTCCCGAACAGATAGACACGGTGGTCGCTGCGCGCCGCCTCGCAGATGACGGCAGCAGCCCTTGCCATAGGCTCGGCCAAAGACTGACGCAGGCCATTGAGCCTTTCGATCACCTCCAGAAAATAGGCATCCGTGATCGCGGTCATGATGATGTCTCCGGGCCTGTCCCGACAGACGCCGCAGCACCGCCGATCCAGGTGGCGGTCGCCTCGATGTCGTCATTGATGTGCACGATGTCGGCGCGCGCACCGGGCGACAGGTGCCCCCGGTCCTTCAGGCGCAGAAAACGGGCCGGGTAGGATGTTGCCATGCGCAGCGCTTCCGCCAGCGGCAGTTCCAGCATGCCGACGCCGTAGCGCACGGTCGAGGCCATGTCGACGTCGGAGCCGGCCAGCGTGCCATCGGCCAGTACCACCTTCGAGCAGAAGCCGCCTTTCTCACGGTAGACAGTGCGGCCGTTCAGCTCGAAGCTGTCGGCATCGGAACCCACCAGAGACATGGCATCGGTGACGAAGAACAGCTTGCCCTCGCCGCGCTTGGCGCGCAGGGCGACGCGTAGCGCGCGGGGATCGACATGGTGACCATCGGCAATCATGCCGCACCACGTACGGGGATGATCGAGCGCCGCGCCGACCAGACCCGGGCTGCGATGGCCGAGCTGGCTCATGGCATTGTAGAGATGGGTGACGCCACGTGCGCCGGCGTCGAAAAGCGCGTCCGCAACATCGGCCGTGCAATCGGAATGACCGAGGCTGACGACGACGCCGCCCTCGTTCAGCGCCTGTACCTGGCGGGGAGTCACCTGCTCGGCGGCGATGGTTACCAGCAGCATGCCGATTGCTTCGCGGGCACGGATGAAAGTCGTAACGTCGCTGTCTTCTACCGGCCGCATCAGCTCCGGCAGGTGGGCGCCCTTGCGCGCCGGCGACAGGTGAGGGCCCTCCAGATGCAGGCCGACGACACCCCGGTCGGCTTTGACAGCCTCGATGGCGGCTTCGATCGCCCGGGTCGTGGCAGCGCCGATGTCGGTGATCAACGTCGGCAGCAGGGATGTCGTGCCGTAGCGGCGATGGCCTTTGGCAATGGTATACATGGAGGCCGGCGACGGATCTTCATTCAGCAACCGACCGCCGCCGCCATTCACCTGTGCGTCGATGAAGCCTGGTGCCAGAACGCCGCCGTCTAGCTCCACACGCACGCTGCCCTCCGGCAGGCTGTTGCGGGCGGCTATAGCCTGCACCCGGCCACCGCCGACAACAAGCGCGCTGTCGTCGTGAAAGCGGTCGCCGTCGAAGATGCGGGCGCCAGTAAAGACCGTATAGTCCATCACATCGTCTCCGTCACCTTGAGAAGATTAGCCGGCTTGTCGGGATCGAAACCCTTGCGGCGCGTTACCCGCTCGATCATTCGATAGTAGCAGAGCAGGGAGACCAGCGGGTCGATGAGGCCGTTTCCGGTCGACGGCATTTTGAGGTTGATACCCGGCAGCGGGGTGGTCGAGAAAGATACGGCGGTGGCGCCGAGCTTCTGCAGGCGCTCCAGAGCCTGGGCGTTGTTGGCAAATGCGGCGTCGTCCGGGGCGAAGGCAACGACCGGGAAGCCGGGCTGAACCAGCCGCATCGGGCCGTGCATCAATTCGGCGAGCGAGAATGCCTCGGCGTGCAGGCCCGACGTCTCCTTGGCCTTCAGGGCGGATTCCAGCGCGATGGCGAATGCCGGGCCACGACCGCCGGTGTAGAGCGAGCTGGCTCCGAACAGCACCTCCTCGGCGGCCGCGCTATCGATGCCATCGGTGACTGCCAATGCCTGGGGCAGGCGCGAAAGGCCATCCTGCAGTGCGCTGTTGCCGGAGACGGCAGCGGTAACGCCCGACAGGGCAGCGACCGCGGTGATGAAGGATTTCGTCGCAGCGACGCTTTTTTCAGGGCCCGCATGCAGGTCGAGGACGATATCGGCTTGCCGCGCCAGTGGGCTCTCGGTGACGTTGACGACGGCGATCGTCGTTGCTCCACCCTTCTTGGCGGCGGCCTGCAGGGAAATGATATCTGGGCTGCCGCCGGACTGCGACACGGTGAAATGAATGCCGCCCTTCAGATGCAGCGGCGCATTGTAGACGGAAGCGATCGACGGGCCGATCGAGGCGACGGGGACGCCGCAAGTGATCTCGAACAGATACTTGAAGAAGGTCGCTGCATGATCCGACGAGCCCCGCGCCGCCGTGGTGACGACGGAAGGCCTGGCTACCGCAAACAACCGGGCAATTTCGGCGAAGACCGACTTTTCCTTCTCCAGCAAGGTCGCCACGGCATCAGGCGACTGGCCGGCCTCGGTCAGCATCAGGGATTGCGTCATAGGTCATCTCCAATTTTCAATTCTGCGACGAAATCATAGGCGTCGCCGCGATAATGCGATCTGGTGTATTCGACGACGCGCTGGTCGGCCAGGCGCGAGATGCGCTCGATCAGCAGTGCCGGGGCGCCGGGCTTGACGTCGAGCGTGGCGGCCGATGATGGATCGAGGGTGACTGCAGTCAGCCGCTGCAGGGCGTGAACCGGGCGGTATCCGTTGGCTGTCAGGACATCGTAAAGAGAGCTCTCGCCGACTGCGTCTTCTGCCAGGAACTGTGTCGGGACGACGGCGCGTTCGATGGCGAGCGGCAGTCCGTCGGCCAGCCGCAACCGGTCGAGCCGCAGCACCGGTTCGTCGACGCCGAGCCCGAGCAGGAAGGTCTCCTCGGGCGTTGGCATGGAGACGCTCCGGGACAGGATTTTTGCCGCCGGCGAGCGACCGCGCGAGCGCATATCGGCGGAGAAGGAGGAGAGGCGCCAGAGCGACTGTTCCATTCGCTCAACCTTCTGCGAGACGAAAGTACCGCTGCCGTGCCGCGACTCCAGGGTGCCGGCCGTCAGCAGGTCGCGATAGGCGGTGCGTACTGTGACGCGGCCGAGTTGCAGTCCCTCGGCGAGATCGCGCTCGGCCGGCAATGCAGTACCCGGTTTCAGCAGCCCTTCCTGAATGAGCCCGGTCAGCGCCATCGCCAACCGCCTATAAAGCGGCCCGCTCGCCGCTGCATCCCGCAAGCCGCGTCCGTTCAGTTCGGAAATCAAACTGGTTCTATCCATGGGTTCGGATTAGAACCTATGTAGAACCACTTTGCAAGGCGTCTTTGTACAGCCGGTCGCGTAGCCACGACCGGCGGAGGCTAAGTGCTTAGTTCTTCGTGAAAATGTAGTCCGTTTCCTGACGCAGGACTTCGCCGGGATGGAGGGCTGCGGAGGAAAAGCCCGGCTGGTTGATGGCGTCGGGCCAGATCTGCGTTTCCAGGCAGAAACCGGCGAAAGGCCCCATCATCTTGCCGTCAATGCCGGGGACGGGGACGCCGAGCTTGAAGCCGGCGTAGAGCTGGATACCGGGTTCCGTTGTCCGCACTTCGAGCGATACGCCGGAATTGATGCTGCGGGCGAGAACGACGGCGCGCTTGGCCGTACGCTCCTGCGAGAGACAGAAATTGTGGTCGTATAGCACCTGGTCGCCATCAACGAAGCGCTTCATCGGGCCCATTTGGCGCAGGTCGAACGGCGTGCCCGCGACGGGGGCGATCTCGCCCGTCGGGATCTGCCGTGCATCGGTCGGCAGATAGTGGTCGGCTGCAATCATGATGTCGTGGTCGAGCGCATCGTCGCGGCCATCGAGGTTGAAGTAGGCGTGCTGGCAGACATTGGCGATGGTCGGCTGGTCGGTCGTGGTCTCGTAGGTGACCGATAGCTCGCCATTGCCGTGCACCCAGTAGGTCGCCTGGATCGTGCAGTTTCCGGGATAGCCGCTGCGACCGTCGGGGTCGACGATCTTCAGTACGACGCGGTCGGCGGCATGCTCGACGATCGTCCAGTTGCGCAGGGCGATATTGTCGACGCCGCCGTGCAGATGGGTCACGCCGTTCTCGTTCAGGCCCAGCTGATAGGTCTTGCCATCGAGCGTGAACCTGCCGTCGGCGATGCGGTTCGCACAGCGCCCGGGCGTTGCTCCGAAATAGGCGGAGTGCTTCTCGTAGCTTTCGAAGTCGTCGAAGCCGAGCGTCAGGGGCGGCGCGTGGTTCTCAAGCCGAAGGTCCTGGATCACCGCTCCCCAGCTGATGACATGGGCAGTCAGCCCACCGCCTGTAATCTTGACGCGGTGTACCGTGTCGCCGGCTGCAGTCTTGCCGAAAACTTCGCGCTGCAAAGTGCTTTCCGTCATGTCCTCATCCCATTTGTCTCTCATCCGAGGCGCCGACCCTGCCTCCATTCGCCGTTATCCGCAACCTGCCTGCCGGTGGAATCAGGCCTCCGTCCCGGCGACGTGGTTATTTCTGCAAGCCGATGTCGGCCATGTCGTAAGGCGTGGTCTGGTAGATCTCGTTGATCCAGTTGCCGACAAACAGATGGGCATGGCTGCGCCAGCGGTTGGGCGGCGTCAGGGACGGATCGTTGTGGGGGAAATAATCGTGGGGCATCTTGATCGGAATGCCGGCATCGACGTCGCGGAAATATTCGTCTGCCAGCGACGTTGAATCGTATTCGACGTGGTTGAACATGTAGAGCCGTCTTGCCGTCTTCTCGTGCACCAGGCAAATGCCCATTTCCGGCGATTCCATCAGGATTTCCAAGCCAGGGACGGTTTCGACATCCTTGCGGCGGACTTCCGTCCAGCGCGACACGGGCACGCCAAAATCGTCGGAAAAACCGTTGAGATAGACCGAGGACGGGTTCAGATTCTGGTGCCGGTAGACGCCAAATGCTTTTTCCTTCAGCAGGTGCTTCGGCACACCATGAAAATGGTAGACCGCCGCCATCGCGCCCCAGCAGACGTTCAGCGTCGAATGGACGTTGGTGGTCGTCCAGTCGAGGATCTGGCGCATCTCGTCCCAGTAGGTGACTTCCTCGAAGTCGAGCAGCTCGATCGGCGCACCCGTGATGATGAAGCCGTCGAACTTGCGGTGCCTGATTTCCTCCCACGTCTCGTAGAACGAAAGCAGGTGTTCCTCGGAGGTATTCTTCGCCTTGTGACCGCCGATGCGGATCAGGGAGAATTCGACCTGAAGCGGCGAGGCGCCGACGAGGCGGGCCATCTGTAGCTCGGTCTTGATCTTGTTGGGCATGAGGTTGAGCAGCCCGATCTGCAGCGGACGGATATCCTGACGGACGGCCATCGTCTCTGTCATCACCCGCACACCCTCTTTCACCAGGGTATCGAAGGCGGGCAGCGTATCGGGGATCTTAATGGGCATGCGCGTTACTCGATCAACTAAACCGGCGGCGAAAAAAACGAATCGCTACCGGTCCGCATGCGGCCCTGATTTAGCGACTTGTTTAACGTGGCTGCAAGCCGGCCGGCCAAATCACCACGGGATGTTAAATAGCGCTGGACAGGTTTCGAATCAACCTCAATCGCCGGCTGGGAAATGCGCGGTGCGGCGTGGTGAACCTGCAGGTGCATTCGAGCGTATAAGGCTTTCATAAGGTTTGAAGCGCAAGTTGATGGCGAGGAGGGCGGTTCCAGGCCAGGGATCGCTGGCGCGACGCGCTTCGGGCTCGCATGGATGGACATGTGCGGTGGCCATGACTATCTGAGGGATGAGGATCAGGATTTTTTAATGGCCGTTGATACCACAGAGAAGCCCAGCGTCCAGGGCGATGCGCGCGTCGGATACGACTTGAGTTTGCTGTACAGGTTGAGGATGATGCTTTCGGCGTTCTGGCATTCGCCCGTGCGCGTAAGGCTTATATCGCTCGTGGTATCGCTGTTCGTCATCATTCTCGTGACAGCCTATGTGCAGGTTCTTTTGAACGAGTGGAATGCGCCGTTCTACGATTCGCTAGCCCGCCGCGATCTCGACGAGTTCATGAAGCAACTCGGCGTCTTCGGGATGATCGCCGGCAGCCTGCTCGTTCTCAATGTCATCCAGGCCTGGCTCAACCAGATGGCGGCGCTCTACATGCGCGAGGGCCTGGCGCGCGATCTGGTCGACCAGTGGCTGAAAGGCAAGCGCGCTTTGCGGCTCGCCTCCTCCGGACTGATCGGCGTCAATCCGGACCAGCGCCTGCACGAGGACGCCCGCAACCTGGCAGAAAGCACCACCGGCCTTGCCATCGGCCTTGTCCAGTCGACCATCCTGCTGATCAGCTTCATCGGCGTGCTCTGGGAGCTGTCGAGTGGCTTCATCTTCCACTTTCGCGGCAGCAGCTTTTCGATCCCCGGCTACATGGTCTGGGCGGCGATCATCTATGCGGCTTCGGCTTCTTTCCTCAGCCAGTTCGTCGGCGGCAAGCTTGTGCGCCTGAATGCCGACCGCTACTCGAAAGAAGCCGAACTGCGCTTCGCGCTGATGCATGCCAACGAATACATGCCATCGATCACCACTGCCGGTGGCCAGGAAAACGAACGGCGGCGCATCAACGGCGACATTTCTTCCGTGCTCGGTGTCATCCGTAAGCTGGCGATCGCCAATACCAATCTTACCTGGGTGTCTGCCAGCTATGGCTGGATGGTACTGGTCATCCCGATCCTGGTGGCAGCGCCCGCCTATTTCTCCGGCGGCCTGAGCATCGGCCAGTTGATGATGGTCGTCGGCGCCTTCAATCAGGTCAACACCGCCTTGCGCTGGTATGTCGCCAACTTCGGCCCGATCGCCGAGTGGCGCGCGACTTTGATGCGTGTCACCGATTTCCGCGAGGCGGTGGTGGAGATGGATGGCGAGGAGCATCTGGCCAACATGATCGAGGTCGCCCGCGCCGCGCCTGATATGCTGGTGCTGAAAGATCTTGAAGTCTCCACCAAGACCAGCGACGACGTCGATGAAAATGGCTTCCGTATTCGCGAGGGCACGGTGACGATTGCCGCCGGCGAGCACATCATGATCAATGGCGATCACGGCGTGAACCGCAAGCTGCTGTTCCAGGCACTGGCCGGCGATTGGCATTGCGGCAAGGGCGAAATAGACCTGCCGCCGCTGGAAGACATGCTGTTCATGCCGCACGCCGCCTATGTTCCGAGCGGGACGCTGCGCGACGCGGTCACATTTCCGCAAGAGCGCGACGCGTACCCGGATTCCGACCTGGAGATGGCGATCGACAAGGCCGGACTGGCCAGGTTGAAGGGCAAGCTGGATACGAATGCCCGCTGGGACCGCATGCTGGATACCGACGAGCAGAAGGCGGTTGGCTTTGCGCATGCGCTGCTCGCCAAACCGCGCTGGCTGATTCTCGATGAAACGCTCGAGGGACTGGAGCCGGACATTCAGAAGCGACTAGTCGCTCTGCTCAAGGAGCTGAAGGATACGACGGTGATCTATATCGGCCGGTCCGAGGCCTATCTTGAGGCCATGTCACCGCGCGTGCTGCATCTGCAAGCGCTGGTGCCTCAAGATCCAACCGCGCCGCCGGCAAAGCCGGTTGCAGCGGCAGCCCGACGGCCGAATGTGGCCCGGCGCGCTCCGTTGCGCAAGGAACCAGCGCGTCCAGTCTGACTGGTGCTGCACGGCCGGAAAAGCAAAAGCCCCGACTCGCGAGCGTTCGGGGCTTTGTTTGGAGATGGGCAGCCAGGTAAGGGATCAGTCCTTGGCGCGTTCGACGTAGGAATTGTCTTCGGTCATGATGACGACACGGATGCCGGCATTGACATGTGGTGGAACCATCGTGCGAATGCCGTTCGACAGCATGGCTGGCTTGTAGGAGGACGATGCCGTCTGGCCCTTGACGACCGGCTCGGTTTCCATGATTTCCAGCGTCACGGTGCGTGGCATCTGGATGGCAAGCGCGATGCCTTCGTGCATCGACAGGATGCAAGTCATGCCTTCCTGCAGGTAGGCCTTGTCGTCACCCATAGTTTCGGCATCGACGGTCACCTGGTCGTAGTTTTGCGGGTTCATGAAGTGGAACCCGTCGCTGTCTTCGTAGAGGTATTGATGGTTGACGTCCTCGACGAAGGCGCGCTCGACCTGTTCGGTCGTGCGCCAGCGCTCGGAAACCTTCGTGCCATCCGAAATCCGGCGCATGTCGATCTGGGTGACCGGCGTGCCTTTGCCAGGGTGGAAATTGGCGGCCGTCAGCACGACGTAGAGCTTGCCGTCCACGTCGAGCACATTGCCCTTGCGGATCGAAGAGGCGATAACCTTGACCATAAGACTTCCTTGTAACGCAGCTTTTTGCATCGTAGAGGACGGACCAAGCCGGTTTCCCTGATGCAGCAATGTTTTCTTGGGGGCGCAACTAACCTAAAACGGTGGAAATAGCCACCCCGTCGCCGCTCATCCTATAAAAGAAAGCGCGGAATGAACGCCAGCCTGACAAAAGCATCTCCCTGGTGGACGCCCGGCGTCCATGCGGATCGACGGCCTTTTCTCATCGGCCGCAATGCGATCCAGGCGGCGCTGCGCGTTTTTTTTTCAGCAGGCGATTTCCTCGAGGTCGATACGGCAACCCTTCAGATATCGCCCGGCAACGAGGCACATCTGCATGCTTTCTCTACGCAAGCCCTGACGACCGACGGTCAGGCGGCACCCTTCTACCTGCACACGTCGCCGGAATTTGCCTGCAAGAAGCTGCTGGCCGCCGGCGAAAAGCGCATTGCATGCTTTGCCCACGTCTATCGCAACCGCGAGCGCGGGCCCTTGCACCATCCGGAGTTCACCATGCTCGAATGGTACCGGGTCGGCGAAGGCTACGAGCAATTGATGGCTGACTGCGTCGATATAATGCGGCTGGCGGCGACAACCGCAGGGGCCGCGCGGCTAGCGTTCCGGGGTGCGGAGTGCGATCCCTCTGCCGAGCCGGAGCGGATCAGCGTTGCGGCAGCTTTCCTGCAGCATGCCGGCATCGACCTCTTGTCCTCGGTTGCCGCCGACAGACAGACGGACCGCGACTGCCTCGCTGCGGAAATGAACCGCGTCGGCATGCGCGTTTCGGAGGACGATGGCTGGGCGGATATGTTCAGCCGGGTGCTGGTGGAAAAGATCGAACCGCATCTCGGTTTTGGCCGACCGACGATCCTCGATGAATATCCGGTCTCCGAGGCCGCTCTTGCCAGGCCCTCGGCGCGGGATCCGCGTGTCGCCGAGCGCTTCGAACTCTATGCCTGCGGCGTCGAGCTTGCCAATGGCTTCGGCGAACTCACCAATGCCGCCGAACAGCGGCGGCGGTTCGAGATCGAGATGGCGGAAAAGGCGCGGGTCTATGGCGAAACCTATCCGCTCGACGAGGATTTTCTCGACGCGCTTGCCATCATGCCCGAGGCAAGCGGCATCGCCCTCGGTTTCGACCGGCTGGTGATGCTGGCTACCGGAGCATCCCGCATCGAGCAGGTGCTTTGGGCGCCCGTTGCGGAGTTCGGAAGATGAACGTCATTCGACCGATCAGGACAGTCGACGATCTTCAGCGGGCATCGCTTGTCGATGGGCAAAACGCGGCGTCGCTGGAAGCGGTCGCGGAACGTTATGCCATCGCGCTGACGCCTGCCATTGCCGCACTGATCGACCGCACCGATCCCGATGATCCGATCGCCCGGCAATTCGTGCCCGATATGGCAGAGCTCGTGGTGACGCCGGAGGAGCGTGCCGATCCCATCGGCGATGCGGCCCACAGCCCGGTCACAGGCATCGTCCATCGCTATCCCGACCGTGTGCTGCTGAAGGCGGTGCATGTCTGCCCCGTCTATTGCCGATTTTGCTTTCGCCGCGAGATGGTCGGTCCGCAGGGTATGGGCACGCTGGATGCCGGCGAACTCGATGCCGCCTTCGACTATATCCGCGCCCATCCAGAGATATGGGAGGTGATCCTCACCGGCGGCGATCCGCTGGTTCTGTCGCCCCGGCGTCTCGAAGACCTGCTGTCCGGCCTTGCCGCCATCGACCACGTCAAGATCGTCCGCTTCCATACCCGCGTGCCCGTCGTCGATCCGAGCAAGATCGATGCGGCGCTTGTTGCTGCGCTGAAGGTGAGCGGCAAGACGGTCTATGTGGCGCTGCATGCCAACCACCCGCGCGAACTGACGGCGGACGCGCGCGCGGCCTGTGCCCGTCTTGTCGATGCCGGCATCGTCATGGTCAGCCAGTCCGTGCTTTTGAAAGGTGTCAACGACGATCCCCAGGTGCTGGCGGCGCTGATGCGCGCCTTCGTGGAAACGCGGGTCAAACCCTATTATCTGCACCATCCGGATCTTGCTCCCGGCACCAGTCATTTCCGGCTGACCATCGCTGAAGGCCAGCGGCTTGTCGCCGACTTGCGCGGCCGGTTGTCCGGTCTCTGCCAGCCGACCTATATCCTCGATATTCCCGGCGGGTACGGCAAAGCAGCCATCGGCGAGCACGCAATCCGCAATGTCGGCGAGGGTTGCTATTCGGTTGCCGATTTCCGAGGCGAATGGCACGATTACCCCCCGCCATCCGGCAGCGGCAAACCGGACTAGGTGAGATCCCGCGATCACTCGCGAAAATGTATCTTCTTCCTATTTTCTGGACGCATCCGGGAGCGTTGCTCTACCTCCCCGGTCTGATCCGCGCTAAGAGAAGCAACCCTCGATATTATTAGCAGGTCGGCGGATTGCATTCTGTCCGGATCATGAACAATGGCCGGCAAACGCTCATCCTTCGTTAACCAGAAGGCTTAGCGGTATGTTGGAATTTTGTGCCTAAAACAACCTCAGATAAGGCGGGACGACTGCCGAAAACACCTGGAGACGATTGGATGAACGAGACAATCCGTGGTTTGCTCACCAAGCTCGGCGGCCTGCCAGTGCCCGTCGACAGCATTGCCGACGACGCCGATCTCTATGCGGCAGGCCTCTCCTCCTTCGCATCCGTGCAGTTGATGCTCGGACTCGAAGAGGCGTTCGACATGGAGTTTCCGGACAACCTGTTGAACCGCAAGTCCTTCGCCAGCATCAGCGCCATCACCAGCACGGTGGATGCGATCCTCGGCTCCAGAAAGGTCGCCTGATGAGCGTGGCGGTGGCGATAGCGAAGGACAATCTCAATGCCCGCATCGCCCGCGTCGCGGCAGTTGCTGCAGCACATGCCGATGCTGTTGACGGCGAATCGCGGTTTCCGCGCGAAGCCGTCACAGCCCTGAAGGCCGAACGCCTGCTGTCGATCCAGATCCCGACCGAATTTGGTGGAGAAAGCGCGACAATCACTGAAATCGCCGCGCTGTGCACCGTGCTCGGACAAGCCTGCGCGGCCACCGCGATGATTTTCGCCATGCACCAGATCAAGCTGTCTAGCCTGGTCGAGCACGGCGAGGGCAGCGACTGGCATCGCGATTTCATGCGCCGTATCGCCCGTGACCAGCTGCTGCTGGCGTCTGCCACGACCGAAGGCGGGATCGGCGGCAACATGCGCAACAGCATCTGCGCCATCCGCGTCGAGGGCGACAGCTGCTTCCTCGAGAAGGACGCCACCGTCATTTCCTACGGCGCCTATGCCGACGCCATCCTTATCACATCGCGCGCCCACGCCGATGCGGCGCCCTCCGACCAGGTCCTGACGGCCTTCCTCAAGGACCAGTACACGCTCGACAGAACCTCCGTCTGGGATACGCTCGGCATGCGCGGCACCTGCTCCGATGGCTTCGTGTTCAAGGGAGAGGCGCCGGCCGTCCAGATCCTGCCTAAACCGTTTGCCGAGATTGCCGCGCAGTCCATGCTTGCCACCTCGCACCTCTTGTGGAGCGCGCTCTGGTACGGCATCGCCGCCGATGCGGTGGCTCGTGCCCAGGCTTTCGTGCGCGCTGCGGCCCGCAAGTCACCCGGCACGCCTCCGCCCGGCGCGCTGCGTCTGGCAGAGGTCTCCGGCCAGCTGCAGATGGTCAAGTCGAACGTCGTCGCTGCGCTGAAGGTCTACGAGGACGCCAAGCTCGATGCCGACCGCCTGTCGTCGATGGCTTTCGCGGTGGCGATGAACAACGTCAAGATCGTCTCCTCGGAAGCGATCCTGCCGATCATCAACCACGCTATGCTGATCTGCGGCATCATGGGCTACAAGAACGGGACGCCCTACAGCCTAGGTCGCCACTTGCGCGACGCGCATTCGGCGCAGCTGATGATCTCGAACGACCGCATCCTTGCCAACACATCGACGATGCTGCTGGTCCACAAACAAGACACCAATTTGCTGGGGTAATCGCCATGGACATGCAGGTTTCTTTTCTCGATCGGCTTTTCGAATCAGGTCTCCTGATCGACACCGGTGTCGATGGCCTCTATGGCCGCAGCGGCCAGTTTGAAGACGTCATCGCTGCCTTCGAGCGGTTGATCGACAGGTTCGGCGGTGGCGACGGTGCCGAGGCGATGCGCTTCCCGCCCGGCATGAACCGCGCGATCTTCGAAAAGAGCGGTTACATGAAGAGCTTTCCGCAGCTGGCCGGCACAGTCCACAGCTTCTGCGGCGGCGAGATGGACCACATGAACCTTTTGAAATGCATGGAGGTCGGCGACGACTGGACCAAGGGCCAGGAGGCAACCGAGATCGTGCTGACGCCGGCCGCCTGCTATCCTCTCTATCCGACGGTAGCCCGCCGCGGCAATCTGCCTGTAGAGGGCGCGCTGTTCGACCTGCAGTCCTATTGCTTCCGCCATGAGCCGTCACAGGATCCCGCCCGCCAGCAGCTTTTTCGTATGCGCGAATATGTCTGCATGGGCACCGAGCAGCACGTCACGGATTTCCGCCAGAGCTGGATGGATCGTGGCGTCGAGATGATGAAGTCGGTCGGTCTCGATGTCGTCATCGATGTCGCCAATGACCCGTTCTTCGGCCGCGCAGGCAAGATGATGGTCAACAACCAGCGCGACCAGAACCTGAAGTTCGAATTGCTGATCCCGATCACCTCGACCGCCAATCCGACGGCCTGCATGAGCTTCAACTACCACCAGGATTCGTTCGGCACCAAATGGGGCCTCAACCTCGCCGACGGCAAGGTCGCTCATACGGCCTGCGTCGGCTTCGGACTGGAGCGCATCGCGCTGGCTCTGTTCCACCATCACGGGCTCGACGTAAAGGCCTGGCCGGCGCCGGTGCGCGACGTCCTGTGGGGCTGATCGTCGGGATGCCGTCAGTATTTCCCGGGCTTGATCCTGCCGCCTATTCTCGCCATGGGCTGCACGACAGCGAACGGATGTGGCCGGAAACCAACTGCTATATCGATCTGTGGATCGAGGTGCTGAACACGATCGGCCTGCCGCCCGAGGCAATGCTCGGCTTCACTATGGGACAGGATTTCGAGGGCGACCAGTTCACCTTCTTCAAGGTGCCGCTCGAAGACCTCGAGGCGCTCTATGGCATCCGCTGCACCGAACTTGCCATCTACGACGATGTCGAACGGCATCTCGCCGTGCAGATCACGCGCGGGCGGCTTTGCCTCGTCGAGATGGATTCGTTCTACATGCCGGATACGCAAGGCGTCGCCTACCGTGCCGAGCACGGCAAGACGACGGTCGCCATCAACCGGCTAGACGCTGGTGCCCGCGAACTCGATTATTTCCACAATGGCGGCTTCTTCCGACTCTCCGGCGAGGACTTCGATGGCGTTTTCCAGCGACATCTGCCGGAAGGTGCGCCGCCGTTCCTGCCCTACACGGAATTCGCCAAATTACCGCTGCAGCCGCCCGCCGAAGCTGAAATCCGCCAGACAGCCCGTCGCCTGCTGGGGGCTCATTTTGCCAGGCGTCCGCGCGACAACCCGATTCGCGCCTTTGCCACGGTATTTGCCGCCCAGGTCGAGGCGATTGCGGACAGGCCGTTCGGCGTGTTCCACAAATATGCTTTCAATACGCTCCGTCAGGTCGGCGCCAATTTCGAACTGGCCGGCAGTCATCTCGACTGGCTGTCGCCGGAATTCGCTGCTGCAAGTGCGCAAGCCCGGCGGCTCTCAGAGGCTGCAAAGTCGGTGCAGTTCCAGATCGCCCGGGCTGTGACGCGGCGGAAATTCGAGCCGCTGCACACCGCGCTTGATCCGGTGGCGGATGCATGGGATGCCATGGTCGGGCTTCTGGAACGAC
Organism: Rhizobium tumorigenes; assembly: GCF_003240565.2. Taxonomy (NCBI): domain Bacteria; kingdom Pseudomonadati; phylum Pseudomonadota; class Alphaproteobacteria; order Hyphomicrobiales; family Rhizobiaceae; genus Arminella; species Arminella tumorigenes. The sequence continues at coordinate 3,022,650 of NZ_CP117255.1, read as the reverse complement.
AGGTCTGAAACGGGCAATGGCAATCGAGGGGCGTTTGGCAGGCATCGGCGCTGAAGAGACGCTGATGGGCGAGGGGTGGACCCTGGTCATGACCGCTCCCGGCGAATGGGAGACGCCCGCCGACGTGTCGCTGGGCGCAGCCTTCATCCCGGCCATGGTGCCCGGCACCGTCGCAGAAGCGCTGGAGAAGGCGGGCCTGTTCGACCGAGAGCATCCGGCACCGCTGAACGATCGCGACGCCTGGTATTTCTGCCGGCTGGTCGACGCAGCGCCTGGCGATGCCGTTCTTCGCCTTTCCGGTCTTGCGACACTCTGCGAGGTCTTTCTCAACGGCATCATGCTTCTTGCCAGCGAGAGCATGTTCGAAAGCCATGACCTACCGGTGACCTTGCTCGGCGGCGACGAACTGAGCCTATGTTTTCGGGCGCTGGCGCCAAGGCTTGCAGAGCCCGGTCCGCGCGCTCGTTGGCGGCCGCAAATGATCGTGCCGCAGGGGCTGCGAACGGTCCGCACGACGTTGCTCGGCCATATGCCGGGCTGGTGCCCCGAGATCCATGCCGTTGGCCCCTGGCGGCCGATATCGCTGCTGCGGTATGGCCCCGTCGTTGGCCGCGATCTCTTCCTGCGGACGGAACTCAGCGAGAGCGGCGAGGGGCGGCTGCATGTTTCCCTGTTGCTCGAGGGCAAGGCCGGCGCCATCGTGCTTTCCTGCGCCGGGGTCGAGCAGAGCCTCGCAAGCGATGGCGCTGGCCATTGGGCAGCGACTCTGATGATCCCCGCAGTGCCTCCGTGGTGGCCCAACAGCCATGGGACGCAAGATCTCCACGACGTTGCCCTCGTCATCGACGGTGTCGTCCACGCCGCCGGCCGTACTGGATTTCGCCGCATTGCAGTCGATCGCGGTGCCGATGGCCGGGATTTCGCCCTCGTCGTCAATGGCGCGCGCATTTTTTGCCGGGGTGCGGTCTGGACCAGCGCCGATATCGTCCGGCTGCCCGGCGACCGTGCTGCCTATGAGCCGTGGCTGCGGCTGGCGGCAGAGGCCGGCATGAACATGGTGCGGATCGGCGGCACGATGGCCTACGAAACGCCCGAGTTCTTCAGGCTCTGCGACGAGCTCGGCATTCTCGTCTGGCAGGACATGATGTTTGCCAATTTCGATTATCCTAAAACCGACAAGACATTTCACGCGCATGTCGAGAGGGAGGCCGTCGGATTTCTCGACGCCATCAGCTTGTCGCCGTCGCTGGCCGTCATCTGCGGCGGCAGCGAAATGTACCAGCAGGCGGCGATGATGGGGCTGCCCGAGCGGTTCTGGCTAAACCCGGTGACGGAAGAGATCCTGCCTGCGGTCGCCGAGGCAAGGCGCCCGGACGTGCCCTATGTCGCCAACTCACCCGTCGGCGGGGCCATGCCATTTTCGCCCGATACAGGCGCTACCCATTACTATGGCGTCGGCGCCTATCTAAGGCCGCTCGACGATGCCCGTCGCGCCAATGTCCGTTTTGCAGCCGAAAGCCTCGCCTTCGCCCATGTGCCGCAGCAACGCACGCTCGATGCGCATCTGCCGGCTCCCGCCGTCCACAGCCCGCAATGGAAGGGCCGCGTGCCGCGTGACCGCAGTGCGTCCTGGGATTTCGAGGATGTCCGCGATCACTATCTGCGGGAACTCTACGGTTTCGATCCGGCCCAATTGCGCCGCGAGGACCCCAATGTCTATCTCGACCTTTCGCGCGCCACCACCGGCGAGGTGGTGGAGGCGACCTATGGCGAGTGGCGGCGCACGGGCTCGAGCTGCAGTGGCGCGCTGGTCTGGACGCTGCAGGACCTCCTGCCCGGCCCCGGCTGGGGGGTGATCGATTCGACAGGCGAGCCAAAGCCGGTCTGGTATGCGATGCGCCGTGCCTTCCGGCCGGTGCAGGTGCTGATGACCGACGAGGGTACCAACGGGCTTGCCGTGCATGTCATCAACGAGACCGCTGCGCCGCTTGCACTCGAGCTCGAGGTTTCGGCCCTGCGGGACGGACGGCAGGTTGTCGTCAGCGGCCGGCGCGAACTGACGCTCGATGCGCGCTCCAGCCAGGAAATCGCCTGCACCGATCTGTTCGGCGCCTTCTTCGACACCACGTATGCCTTCCGTTTCGGACCGCCGTCGCACGATGTCACCGTTGCCCGCCTGCGGTCGCTGGTATCGGACCCGCAGATACCAGGTGCGATCCAGGCCGAGGCCTTTCACTTCCCGCTCGGCAGGGCTCGGGCCTTTCACGCGCCCGGTATCGTTGCTGCTGTCGTCTTCGAGGATGGCGCGTGGTTCGTCGATCTCGACTGCGAGCGGCTCGCCCAGTCCGTCCATATCGAGGCGGAGGGTTTCAGGGCCGAGGACGACTGGTTTCACCTCGCGCCGGGAGCGCCACGTCGCGTCAAGCTCATCCCGAGGGATGCCGGAGTGGTGGATAGACCGCCGGCCGTGCGGATCGGCACCGTCAGCAGCCGGCATATCGTCTCAATATGACGTAAGAGAGCGGCGCCGCGATGGCGTGGCTACTGTGCGTCAGGCGAGTTCGCCGTAGAGGTGTATCCGCACACGTTCAGGGTCTGGCAGCACATTGTCATACAGCGCACCGTAGCGCTCGGCGACCTTGTCCCAGGCGTAGCTGCGGGAGATGCCGAGCAGTTCTTCGCGAATGCCTGTTCCCTGCGCCACAAGGCGCGCAAAGGCGGCTTCGAGGGCTTTTGCCGACCGCTGCGCCCCGGAAAAATCGGTTAGCATTAGCGCCGGATGGGTTCTGGCGAGTGCCCGGAAGGCGTCGTTGCTGTCGAGCACGGGCAGAAGCCCGGCGCTCATGGCCTCGATGACGGCAAGCCTCGAGCCGGCGCTGTCCGAGGCCGATGCAAAAAGCGAGGCGCGGGCAATCGTGTTTCGGATGGTACAATGGTCGTCCGAGACCTGCAGCGAGACATGCCGCGACAGGCCACGCGACCGGATGTCAGCGTTGAGCGTCTGGCCATCAAGACCGGAGGGCGTGCCGATGATGTCGAGATGCCAGTCTGGATGGCGCGGGGCGAGCACCTGCATCACATCGAGCAGCCGGTCGAGCCGGGCTTCCGAAGACAGCCCGCCGATGGTGACGATCCGGCGACGGGCATCGAGAGCGGCGCAGTTGGCGAACTTCGCGACGTCGGCGCCGCTGCCGATCGACGTGGCGCGGTTGCCGACGATGGTGTCGAAAAGCCGGTGGTCCGGCTCGCTGCTGCAGGCAATGCAACTATAGGCTTTGCAGGAGCGGCGCGTCACGAGGCTAAACCACAGCTTCTTCATCTCTGCGTGCCGGCTTTCCTGCAGGAAGTTGTCGCTGATGGTCGCGACAAGCGGTCGCCGATGTAGAAACCGGCCCCAGGCCAGAGCATCGAAGCAGAAATCGACCCCGTGGACATGGACCAGGTCGGCATCGGCGATATGCTTGAAGACCTCGAGCGCCGCCGGATAGACGTTGTTGCCGGGACCGGGAATTCGCACGATATCGAGACCGTCTATCATGTCCCGCGTCGCCCGGTTGCCGGCTATGTCGGAAGCCGGGTTCTGGCAGGTGACGACGCGGATGCGGTAGCGGCGCGACAGCTGGCGGCAAAGGGTGGCGACGGCGTCCGTGCCTTCGCTGTCAGGCAGGAACGCGCGTACCACATGGACGATCAGGGGTCGTCGTTCGTCCGGAATGTTGAAATCGCGGCCATGCGCCTGCGCCAATGTCATCGGTCCACCCTCGCGCCAAAGTTCGATCTCCGGCATGACACGCGTCGTGTCTGTCTGGGGTCAGCAAATCACCGCGCCAGTTAAGGAAACGCTAAATTGCCTCCGTCACCGGCGGATACGGCGGGAAAGGGTTAATGCGACCCTGAGGTAAGGCATGCTTGGTATGGGCGGATTGTGCGCGTTGTCAGAAGGCCCGGAAGGTCAGCGTCGTCAGCGAGCGGACGATGCCCGGGATGTTGGCGATGGTGTCGTTGATGAATTTGCCGATGTCCTGGTCCTCGCCGACATAGACCTTCATCAGGAGGTCGTAGTCGCCGCTGGTCGAATAGAGCTCGGAGACGAGTTCCGTCTGGTAGATGGCATCGGCGACCTCGTAGGTCTTGCCGGGGGCGCATTGCAGCTGAACGAAAATGGGCTTCATGGCTCTATCCTGGCACATTTGAGACAAACGATGTGCCTGCCTGCATATCCGCGTAACCCTCCGCAATCAAGCAAGCCCGCATCCTCCAGCCTTCGCGGGTACAAGGATGAGGGACGCAGGATCCGACTGAGACCGGCCCATCCTGACTGCCACAGTGAGAGGAATGCCCCATCAGAATAGCGAGCGCAGTGCTGTAAACCCTCGGCCTACGAAATCGCCGAAGAAGTATGGGCCGAGGCCCCATACGGCGGTCCAGAGTGCGGCGCCGATGATGTTGGCGGTGAGGAAGCGGGCCCACGGCATGCCCATGGAACCAGCAATCAGGCCGTTCAGCTGCCGCAGGAGAATGAAGAAACGCGCGGTGACGACGATGATCGGACCGCGAACCCGGAATATCTCCTCGAACTTGTGCAGCCGTTCCGGTGTCAACCGGACCATCCAGCCATGCTTTTCCAGTAGCGGCCTTCCGCCGTAATGGCCGATCAGGTAGCCGGTGAAATCGCCGGCGACGGCCGCGACCCAGACGACAAAAAAGACGCTGACGATGTTCAACTCGCCTCGGGATGCGAGCAGCGATGCGCTGACGAGGGCGCTCTCGCCGGGAAGCGGTGCGCCGAGCGATTCGAAGTAGATGATCAGGAAGAGGGTCAACAGGCCGTATTCGTGTAGGAAAGGCTGGATCGACGACCAGGCATCATGCAGGAAGCTCAAGGGCGGCCCTCGGGGTCACGGGTTCGATGCCAGATGCCTATCCCACTCCCGGCCGGCAGGCCAGACGGGAGCGGGAAATTTTGCGCGAAGGCGAGATCAGAACGTCGCGGTGACCGGATCCGGACCGATGCGGCCGCCGGGGGTGTCGAGCGTGTCGATCTGCTTCAGGTCATCGGCATCGAGCTTGAAGTCGAATACCTTGAAGTTCTCGGCGATGCGGCTCGGGGTGACCGACTTCGGAATGACGATCAGGCCAGCGTCGATGTGCCAGCGAATGATCACTTGCGCCGGCGTGCGACCGTACTTGCCGGCGATCTTTCCGATCACGGCGTTATCGAGCAGCTTGCCCTGGCCGAGCGGGCTCCAGGACTGGGTCTTGATGCCGAGTGCATCATGGGTCTCGTGCAGCGCCCGCTGCTGGAAATCCGGATGCAGTTCGATCTGGTTGAGAACAGGCGTGACGCCGGTCTCGCCGATGATGCGGTTCAGGTGCTCGGCAGCAAAGTTGGATACGCCGATCGATTTTGCCCGGCCTTCGCTGTGCAGCTGGACGAATGCCTTCCAGGTGTCGAGATACCGGTCCTTGGATGGTGCCGGCCAATGGATGAGGTAGAGGTCGACATAGTCGGTGCCGAGGCGCTTCAGGCTTTCGTCGAAGGCCTTCAGCGTGCTGTCGAAGCCCTGTGCGTCGTTCCAGAGCTTGGTGGTGAGGAAGATATTCTTGCGTTCGACACCGGAGGAGCGGATGCCCTCGCCGACGCCTTCTTCGTTGCCGTAGATGGCGGCGGTGTCGATATGACGGTAGCCGGCCTCGATTGCGGCGCGCACGGCCGGTGCGGCTGTCTCGTTCGGCGTCTGCCAGACGCCGAGGCCGACCTGCGGAATGGAACGGCCGTCGTTAAACGTGATGCGGGTTTGATCGGTCACACTGTCTCTCCGGAAATGACGGTCAATCGGAATGCGGGGCGGAGCGAACCGACTGCGGTCCGGCGCCTAGCCCCGCCGGCTCAAAGGCCGACGCCTCTCATATAGGTCGCGTCCGGCGTTTATCACCCCTCCCGAAGAGCGGTGGCTAAAGCACGCGGACGATGCTGCCCTTGCCGACATGGGAGAGCAAGCGGCGCATGTGGGGCAGGCTGACGGCAATACAGCCGGCTGTCGGCTCGAAACCCGGGCGGATCAGGTGAAAGAAGACCGCCGAGCCGCGATTGCGCTGCCGCACTGAAATATTCCAGTCGAGCACGAGGCAGATGTCATACACCCCGTCATCGCGCATCATCTCCTCGTGACCGGCGCGAAAGGGTGCCTTGACCAGCGTGTTGTAGCTGGCGTGGCCTGGATCGTCGCACCACAGCATGCCCGGCCGGATACGGCGCATGGCAAGCATCGTCGCCGGCGTCAGGAGGCGGTCGCCTCGCATGAAGCCCGAGAGAAGCCGCATCGACGCGATCGGCGTGGCGCCGTCACCCTCGCGTTTGCGCACGGTCCTGCCGTTTCGTCCGATTGCGGCCGGCACGACGACCCCGTCGAAGGCGACAAGCGCGCGGCTGCGGTTTCCCGGTGCGGGGCGAACCGTGATGATCGTTCGGCGTGTAACTGGCTGCTGCCTTGCTTTGCCCATCTTTCTCAAGTGTTCTCTCTCGCCTGCTCGCTCCATTGATGAAACTCTAGCAGTTTCAAGGGGACGACCAAGCGGCAAGCGTGCCTTCGCTTGCCAAAAACGCAATTTGGCGTAAGCCTTTAATCGGATCGAACCACACAAGGACGAGAGCCGTATGACCGCACGCACCATTCTACTGGTGGACGATGACACCGATCTGCGCGAGATGCTGGTCGAACAATTGTCGCTTTACGAGGAATTCACCGTCCTGCAGGAAGCCAATGCCGGCAAGGGCATAGCCACGGCCCGCGCCACGGCCGTTGACCTGCTGATCATGGATGTCGGTTTGCCGGACATGGATGGCCGCGAGGCCGTCAAGCTGCTGCGCAAGGGCGGCTTCAAGCCACCGATCATCATGCTGACCGGCCACGACACGGACTCGGACACGATCCTGGGTCTCGAAGCCGGTGCAAACGATTATGTTACCAAGCCGTTCCGCTTCGCGGTGCTTCTCGCCCGTGTCCGCGCGCAGCTGCGCCAGCACGAGCAGAGCGAGGATGCGACCTTCACGGTCGGCCGCTATCTGTTCAAGCCGAGCCAGAAGCTGCTGACCACGGAAGACGGGCAGAAGATCCGGCTCACTGAAAAGGAAGCGGCAATCATCCGCTACCTCTACCGCGCCGACCAGAAGGTGGTCACCCGTGATATCCTGCTCGAAGAGGTCTGGGGCTACAATTCCGGCGTCACCACCCATACGCTGGAAACCCACGTCTACCGCCTGCGCCAGAAGATCGAGCGCGATCCGTCGAATGCCGAAATTCTGGTAACGGAAAACGGCGGCTACAAGATCATCCCGTAAGGCGTTTCCGATGGCCCTGAGTGACGATATCCAGCTGTTTTCGCAACTGCCGCTGTTCCAGGGCATGGGCGAGGATCAACTGCGGCTGATCGCCTTCGGGGCCGACCGGCGGCATATCGCTGCCGGCCAGACGCTGTTTCGCGAGCGGTCGCCGGCTGAATGCGCCTATGTGGTGGCTAGCGGCCGTTTCGAACTGACGACGCAGGATGGCAAGGGCGCATCGCGCGTTGAAGCGCTCGTCGAGGCAGGCACGCTGTTGTCCGAGCTGGCGCTGGTGACGCTGGTCGAGCGCAAATACACGGCCATCGCGCTGGAGGATTCCACCGTCGTCCGCATTACCCGGGCGCTGTTTCACCGGCTGATCGAGGAATATCCCGAGGCAGCGCAGCTTATCGAACGCCGGGTGCGCGACAATTTCAATATCATGGTCAATCAGGCGGTCGCGATGCTCGACCGCTTTTCATAAGGCCGGCTCAGAGATCGAAATGCGCCGTCACCGGCACATGGTCGGATGGCCTGTCCCAACCGCGCGCCTCTTTGAGGATGTCGATGCGCTGTAGCAGGGGCCCGAGATCCGCCGACCCCCAGATATGGTCGAGACGGCGACCGCGATTGGCCTCCTGCCAGTCCTTGGCGCGGTAGCTCCACCAGGTGTAGAGCTTTTCGCTGGCAGGCACTGTCTGGCGCATGAGATCAACCCAGGCTCCACCGCTGATCACCTCCAGCAGGCCTTCCGTCTCGACGGGCGTATGGCTGACGATCTTCAGCAACTGCTTGTGCGACCAGACATCGTTTTCGAGCGGCGCGATGTTGAGATCGCCGACGAGGATGGCAGAGGTGTCGGGCTCGGCATTGGCATGCAGCTGCTTCATCTCCTCGATGAAATCGAGCTTGTGACCGAATTTCGGGTTGATCGCCCGGTCCGGCTCGTCGCCCCCGGCCGGCACATAGAAATTATGCAGCCGCACCCGCCGGCCGCCACGCTCGAAGATTGCCGAGATATGCCGGGCATCGCCGACGCCGCAGAAATCCTGGCGGCGATCCTCGACCAGCGGGATGCGCGAGGCGATGGCAACGCCGTGATAGCCCTTTTGGCCGTGGATGATGATGTGCTCGTAGCCCATGGCGCGCAGCGGCGCCAACGGGAAGAGATCGTTGATGACCTTGGTTTCCTGCAGGCAGAGAATGTCCGGCTGCTGCTGCTGCATCACCAGCTTTTCGATGATCGGCATGCGCAGCCGCACCGAATTGATATTCCACGTGGTGATCGAAAAGCTCATGCCATGCCTCTTGAATGGATGGCCATGGCTTAGACCGAGCCGCAATGAAAGGAAACTGCCCGAACGGCGAAAAGCAAAGGGCGGCCGCTCGCCACGACCGCCCCAACAGAGAAGATGAAAAAGGTTCAGTGGCGGGCGCTGGTGTCGCTCGGAATCTTGAACACGCTCTCGTCGAATCCGACGTTGGTCTTGACGTTGCTGATGACGACCGACGTGTCCTTGCCCTGGTTGTCGGTCACCGTCCACTGGCGCAGATCGTAGGTCTTGGAATCGAACATCATGGTGATGGTCGAATCGCCGAAGATCGTCCGGCTGCCCAGCACGATGGTGGTCAGCGTCGGTTCGACCTTGACGCTGCGCACCATGTCGGCCGAAAGGTCGATCTTGCTTGCGAGCAGCAGTGTCAACGGCGTCTTCGACAGCGGATAGGTGTTCCAGGTCTTCAGCTGCGAATTGCCGACCACGACGTTGTAACCGTCGGAGATCACCCGCATCGGCGATGGATCGTCGTAGTTGAAGCGCATCTTGCCCGGCCGCTCGATGAAGAACCGGCCGCCGGTCTGGTCGCCACGCGGACCGAACTGCACGAAAGAGCCCTGCATGGTCTTAGTTGCGGAGAAGTGATCGGCAATGGCCTGGGCCAGCGCCGGCGGCGGCGCGTTGGAGGTCGCCTGGGCGAAGGCATTGAAGGGCAAGGCGGCGGCCACGAGACCCACCGCACAAGCGCCGATAAAATGACGGCGCGTCAGCGCAAAACGGGTCCCGGCGGCAACGCCGGCTTCAGTGTTTTTCATGCGAATCTCCTTTGCCGATCTCTATGACGCTCAAAATCGGCGGCTTCATGACATTCATGATGCCCGATATAGGGCGGGGGACCGGATTTGCCGAGGGTCGGGGGAGACAGAAGGCTGCCGTGCCGCTCAGCGGTCGAGGATATCGGCTTCCGTCGGCACCAGGATCTCGCGCTTTCCGGCATGGTTGGCCGGGCCGATGATGCCCTCCTGCTCCATCCGCTCGATCAGCGAGGCGGCGCGGTTATAGCCGATGCCTAGACGGCGCTGGACATAGGATGTCGAGGCCTTGCCGTCGCGCAGTACTACAGCCACGGCCTGGTCGTAGGGATCGTCCGAATCCGACAGGTTACCGGTGCCGACCGGACCGTCGCCATCCTCGTCGTCCTCATCGCTGTCTGCGGTGATGGCGTCGAGATATTGCGGCTGCCCTTGCGTCTTCAGGTAGGCGACGATGTCCTCCACCTCGCCATCGGCAACGAAGGGGCCGTGAACGCGCTGGATGCGCCCGCCGCCGGCCATGTAGAGCATGTCGCCCATGCCGAGCAGTTGTTCGGCACCCTGCTCGCCGAGAATGGTGCGGCTGTCGATCTTCGAGGTCACCTGGAAGGAGATGCGGGTCGGGAAATTCGCCTTGATCGTGCCGGTGATGACGTCGACCGAGGGACGCTGGGTTGCCATGATGACGTGGATACCGGCGGCACGCGCCATCTGCGCCAGCCGCTGGACCGCGCCTTCGATGTCCTTGCCGGCGACCATCATCAGGTCGGCCATCTCGTCGATGATGACGACGATATAGGGCAGCGGCTTGAGATCGAACTCTTCCGTCTCGTACATGGCCTCGCCGGTCGCCCGGTCGAAGCCCGTCTGCACTGTGCGCGAGATCGCCTCGCCCTTGGCAGCCGCCTGCTCGACGCGGGTGTTGAAACCGTCGATGTTGCGAACGCCGATCTTCGACATCTTCTTGTAGCGCTCTTCCATCTCGCGGACGGTCCATTTGAGCGCGACGACGGCCTTCTTCGGGTCCGTAACGACAGGCGACAGCAGATGCGGAATGCCGTCATAGACGGAGAGTTCAAGCATTTTCGGATCGATCATGATCAGGCGGCATTGCTCCGGCGTCATCCGGTAAAGCAGAGACAGGATCATGGTGTTGATCGCCACCGACTTGCCCGACCCGGTGGTGCCGGCGACCAGCAGATGCGGCATCTTGGCAAGGTCTGCAATGACAGGTTCGCCACCGATGGTCTTGCCGAGCGCCATGGCAAGCTTCGCCTTGGAGGTCTCGAAATCCCGGGATGCGATCATTTCGCGCAGGTAGACGGTTTCGCGGATATTGTTCGGCAATTCGATGCCGATGGCATTGCGGCCGGGGACGACGGCAACGCGGGCAGCAATGGCGCTCATAGAGCGGGCAATATCGTCGGCAAGGCCGATGACGCGCGACGACTTGATGCCGGGCGCTGGTTCGAGTTCATAAAGCGTGACGACGGGCCCCGGGCGGACGTGGATGATCTCGCCCTTGACGCCGAAATCCTCGAGCACGCCTTCGAGCATGCGCGCATTCTGTTCCAGCGCATCGGCCGACAGCGTCGAGTCGCGCACCACGGCTTTCGGTTCGGCTAAGAGGTGCACGGCCGGCAGCTGGAAGCCTTGCGGGCGGATGAACGAGGTCTGTGCCTCACGTTCCGCACGGGCGCCAGGTTTCGGACGCGGTGCAGGCGGAATGACGCGGTGGCCGGCGTTGGAAGGCGAAGCTCGGGAGCCGATCGGGCGGATGACGTCGTCGTCATCGGGCAGAATGCCGGCAGGACGACGCGGGTCCGCGTCAAACGGCGCGTCGTCGTCGTCGTCATAGTCTGCGTCACCGACGGAGATCGGCGGCGCCGAGATGACGCGGCGTGACGGACTGCCATCCATGGACGGCTCGAGCCGCTCGCTGCGGCTGGCTGCCGTCTTGGCACGGGCAGGCTCGTTCAGGCGACCGAATTCGTCGTCGTTGAAATCGTAAGGGGCGTCGAAGGCGTGGTCGCGCCGCTGGCGGGGACCCATGCCGAACAGCCGGCGCAGGCGCGCCTTGGCGTTGTACCACATGTGGATGACGACGCCGAAGGCAAGAAACCGCGGCTCGTCGTCCTCCGCATCGTCACCGACGGCGCGCATGCGGCTGGGGATATCGTCTTCCTCGTCCTCTTCGAAATCGAAATCGTCGATGCTGTTACCGATCAGGCCTGCCGCAAACAGCATGCACCAGATGGCTGGCACGGCAAAGACGGTGCCAACGACGGCGCCGAACACGCCGCTCGGATAGGCACCGACGAACAAGGCCGGAAAGCGCAGGATCATGTCTCCGATGACGCCGCCGATGCCATTCGGGATCGGCCAGGTGAGCGGCTCCGGCAGGCAGCCGACGGCAGCGGCGGCGAGCGCTGCACCGCCGACCCAGGCCGCCAGGCGCGCAGGCAGGCGATGAAGCTTGCGACCGGAGACGAGGGCAAGGGCCCAGGCGACGACCGGCAGCATGACGATGACGCTGGAGAGCCCCAGCGCCTGCATCACGACATCGGCAAAGATGGCGCCGTAGGCACCGAGGATATTGGTGGGCGCATTGCTGGTGGCGTAGGAATAGCTCGGGTCCATCACGTTCCAGGTCGCCAGCGCGGCAACGGCCAGCGCCAAAACAAAGAACAGGACAAAACCAGCGAGCCCGGTAATCTGCCGGATCACGAATGTCGAGAGCGTGAAGCGGACGGGACGACCGTCCAATGCTGGCGAATTGCTTCTGCCCATAATGCTTAAGCCCGTCTGTTGGCGATGATCGGACGAATCGACGCAATGCCGATCATTCAATACGTCAGTCCCACCTAACCAGACGAGGGTTAAAGCGGCGTTAACCATGCCTGACGGGCCAGCTCATTCCACGAAAAAGGCCCGAACCGGAGGCTCGGGCCAAAGACGACCGATCTTTCGACCTGACGCGACGGGAGGATCAGTCCTGCCGAAGACGTAGCTTCGGCAGGACGGGCTCTCGGATTACGAAGCGTGGTAGGCGGCTTCGCCGTGCGAGGCGAGGTCGAGGCCTTCGCGCTCGGCTTCGACCGTGACACGCAGGCCGACGATGACATCGACAACCTTGTAGAGGATGAGCGAGCCAACGCCGCACCAGACGATAGTGGTGACGACAGCCGTCAGCTGGACCATAAGCTGGCTGCTCATCGTGACGCCTTCTGCATAGCCGACGCCGCCGAGCGATGCACTGGCGAAGATGCCCGTTGCCAGCGCGCCGAAGATACCACCGATGCAGTGGACGCCGAACACGTCAGCCGTGTCGTCGTAGCCGAACTTGTTCTTTACGACCGAGACGAAGAAGTAGCAAAGCGGCGAAACGATGAGGCCGAGTACGATGGCACCCATCGGGCCGACGATGCCGGCAGCCGGTGTAACGGCAACCAGACCGGCAACCATGCCGGACGCGCCGCCGAGCATCGAAGCCTTGCCGCGTGTCAGTGTTTCGACCAGCGACCACGAAACGATGGCGGCGGCAGTGGCGATGAAGGTGTTGACAGTGGCAAGCATTGCGCCGCCGGAAGCTTCAAGGTTGGAGCCGGCGTTGAAGCCGAACCAGCCGACCCAGAGCATGGAAGCGCCGACCATGGTCAGTGTCATGGAGTGTGGAGCCATCATGTCCTTGCCGTAGCCTGTGCGCTTGCCGATGAGCAGCGCGCCGCAGATACCGGCAACACCGGCATTGATGTGCACGACGGTGCCGCCAGCGAAATCGAGGGCGCCCATCTTGAACAGGAAGCCGTTCGAATCCCAGACCATGTGGGCGATCGGGAAGTAGACGAAGGTAACCCACAATGCGCAGAACAGCACCGAGGCCGAGAACTTGATGCGTTCGGCATAGGCACCGATGATCAGAGCCGGCGTAATGGCGGCGAAGGTCATCTGGAAGAGCATGAAGATGAATTCAGGAATCACGACGCCCTTGGAGAAGGTTGCCGCCGTGGTCGTGGTGTTGACGCCCGACAGGAACATCTTGGCCGTGCCGCCCCAGTAAGGGCTGGTGCCGCCGCCGAAGGCGAAGGAGTAACCGTAGATAACCCAGATCAGCATGACAGTGGCGCCGATGACGGTGCACTGCATCAGCACGGAAAGCATGTTCTTCGAGCGGACAAGGCCGCCGTAGAAAAGTGCAAGGCCGGGAACGAGCATGAACAGGACGAGGATCGTCGAGATGAACATGAAGGCGGTGTCGCCCTTGTCAGGCGCCGGGGCAGCGGCAACGGCGGTTGCGGCAGCATCGGTCGCAGCCGGTACGGCCGTCTGCGCGAACGCGATCACCGGCGCGAGCAGAGCGGCAGAAGCGACGCCCAGCCCTGTCAGCGTGGAAGACAACTTGGAAAGAGACATTGCGGAAAACTCCCTGATCGGCCGTGACTTACAGCGCTTCTGAATCGGTTTCGCCGGTACGGATACGCACGGCATGGTCAATCGAGTAAACAAAGATCTTGCCATCGCCGATCTGGCCGGTCTTGGCAGATGCGGCAATGGCTTCGACTGCCTTGTCGACGATCTCGGTGGAGACCGCGACTTCGATCTTCAGTTTCGGAAGGAAGCTGACCGCATATTCCGTGCCGCGATAGATTTCGGTGTGCCCCTTCTGACGCCCGTAGCCCTTCACTTCCGTCACGGTCAGGCCCTGAATGCCGACCGCCGTGAGAGCCTCACGGACCTCATCGAGCTTGAACGGCTTGATAATGGCCATCACAATTTTCATCTGGTTCCCATCCTTTGTTACCCTCGGCACTGGCCGACCCTTCTCGACGCCGACCATCGAATGGGCAGCGACTGATCTTCTACATTCAAAGGCCGTGCCAGATTCAATTCAGCCATTAAGCCTTTAAAAATCAATAGGATAAAAACTCATCCCCAAAAATGAGGCAATTTCGGCCCTTGAAAGCGAGCAAATATAAGGCAAATTTACGATTTTGCACGTTAATTAGGCATTTGCCTTTTTCCGAATCAAGCCTTCCTGGGCGACGGAGGCAATCAGCACGCCTGACCGGTTGAAAAGGCTTCCCCGGGCCAACCCCCGCGCTCCGGAGGCGCTCGGACTGTCCTGCGTGTAAAGAAGCCAATCGTCCAGCGCGCAGGGGCGGTGGAACCACATGGCGTGATCGAGGCTCGCCACCTGGAGGCTGGGATCGAATATCGATGTGCCGTGCGCAAACAGCGCGCCGTCGAGAAGCGTCATGTCCGACAGGTAGGCCAGCACGGCCGCCTGGTAATGGCGATCGTCCGGCACCGGGCCGGTCGCGCGCACCCACACGTCCTGCTGCGGATCGAGCTTGGTGCTGGAAAAATAATGCGTCAGCGACACCGGCCGGATCTCGATCGGCCTCGGTTGCTCCCAATACCTGCGGATCGAGGCCGGCGCCTGGGCGAGATATTTCTCCTTGATCTCCTGTTCCCCGAGCAGATCCTCCGGCGCCGGTCGCTCCGGCATGGCAATCTGGTGCTCGTAGCCCGGCTCGTCGATCTGGAACGAGGCCGACATCGAGAAGATCGCCTGGCCGTGCTGGGTCGCCAGCACGCGCCGGGTGGCAAAGCTGCCGCCGTCACGCAGCCGTTCGACCTGGTAGAGGATCGGCACGGAGGGATCGCCCGGCCGCATGAAATAGCCGTGCAGGGAGTGGATATGACGGTGAGCATCCACTGTGCGCTGCGCCGCCATGACGGCCTGGCCGACCACCAGGCCGCCGAACACCCGCTGCCAGCCGACATCCGGAGAGACGCCACGGAAGAGATTGACCTCGATGGCCTCGAGATCCAGTGTCGAGAGCAACTGTTCCATGGCGGCGAAATGGGGGTGGCGCGACATAATGGATGCTCTCCGGCAGTAGGAACGGACGTCAGGCTGCTCTATATAGACGGGCAATGGATCACGGGAAGCAGGAGAGCACAATGTTGGACATGCTGGTGGTAGGTGGCGGTTATGTGGGCCTTTCCGCAGCGGTGGCTGTCAAGCAGGCCGCCCCGCATCTCGATGTTATGGTGATCGAGGCTGCGCCCGAGGACAGCTGGAAGAAGGACCAGCGCGCCTCGGCGATCATCACCGCAGCCTCGCGTATGCTCTCCGTCTTCGGCGTCTGGAACGAGATCCTTCCCGAGGCCGAACCGATCACCAAGATGATCGTCACCGATTCGCGCACCGCCGACCCCGTTCGCCCCGTCTTCCTGACCTTCGAGGGTGCAGTTGTCGAAGGCGAACCCTTTGCCCACATGGTGCCGAACGTCGCCATGGTCGGCGCGCTCAGGGGAGCCTGCGAAAGGCTCGGCATCACCATCCGCGAAGGCCTCTCCGCCACCGACTTCAAGACTGCCGACAGCAGCGTTTCGCTGACACTCTCCGACGGCAGCATGCTGGAGGCCAAGCTGCTGGTTGCCTGCGACGGGGTCAAGTCGAAGCTGCGCGAGATGGCCGGCATCAAGACCGTCAGCTGGAATTACGGCCAGTCCGGGATTGTCACCACCATCGAGCACGAGCGACCGCACAATGGCTGCGCCGAGGAGCACTTCCTGCCCTCCGGTCCCTTCGCCATCCTGCCGCTCAAAAACAATCGCTCTTCGCTGGTCTGGACGGAGCGCACGGCCGACGCCGACCGGCTGGTCGCTGCCGACGACCTAATCTTCGAGGAGGAACTGGAGCGTCGCTTTGGCCGCAAGCTCGGCGTGCTGAAGGTGGTCGGCGGCAAACGCGCTTTCCCGCTCGGCCTGACGCTTGCCCGCGCTTTCGTGGCACCACGTCTCGCTCTCGCCGGCGATGCCGCGCACGGCATCCACCCGATCTCAGGCCAGGGTCTCAATCTGGGCTTCAAGGACGTGGCGGCGCTGGCGGAAACCATCGTCGAGGCAGACCGCCTCGGTATCGATATCGGCTCGATCCACACGCTGGAGCGCTACCAGACCTGGCGTCGCTTCGACACCTTCCGGATGGGCGTCACCACCGATGTACTGAACAGGCTGTTTTCAAACGACGTTGCCCCGCTGCGCATCGCGCGCGATTTCGGCCTCGGCCTTGTCGACAGGTTGCCGGCGCTGAAATCCTATTTCATCGGCCAGGCTGCGGGCACGAGCGCCGCTCACAATCCCCGGCTGCTTGCAGGCGAAGCGATTTGAGGCTGATCAGTCCTCGATGCGGCGGGCTTCCGAGGTCAGCATGATCGGGATACCGTCGCGGATCGGATAGGCGAGCCGCGCCTTTTCCGAGACGAGCTCGTTACGCTCGCGGTCGTAGCTCAGCCGCGACTTCGTCAGCGGGCAGACGAGCAGATCCAGAAGCTTTGTATCGACCTTGCTGACGGTATCCACCATGTCAGCGCCTATTGCAGCATGGTGTCGGAATCGCCAAAACCGCGCGCCAGCACGATTTCGGTGATGGCGATGAACGTCTCGGCCCTTGTCTTCAGATCGGGGGCTTCGAGCAACGCCTGTTTTTCGGCAGGTTCGAACGGCGCCATCATCGAAAGCGAATTGACCAGCGTCATGTTACCGGCCCGCTCGACACTATCCCAGTCTGCCTCGAGCTTGTTGGCTTCCAGGAAAGCCTTGAAGGCAGACAGAAGGCCGGCACGATCGACGCTGCTTTCCTCGTCTTCCGCCTTCAGATCCGCAAAAAAAGGTGCGATCCGGAATATCCGGTAGGGGTGATGACCGGAAATTTCGTCCATGACCCGGAAACGGCAAATCCCCGTCAGCGACACCATGTACCGCCCATCACCGGTCTCGGCGAACGACGTGATACGGCCGAGACAGCCGACATGCGCAAGCTGGCCGTTCTCCGCAGCATCGCCCAGCGCCGGCTGGATCATGCCGATCAACCTGTTGCCCGATATGGCAGCGTCGAACATCGCGAGATAGCGTGGTTCGAAGACATTCAGCGGCAACTGGCCACCCGGAAGAAGCAGAGCCCCGGTCAGCGGAAAGATCGCGACCGATTCGGGCAGATCGCTCGGCTTCAGATATCTGGCGTTGCCCACCTGCATCAAAGGTTTCCCGTTCTGGTTACAGCGTCCACATTGCATCCTATGCGCAGCAGATGTCTCGTCAAGATGTGGGAACCGCCACCGAAAACGCAAGTGACGGGCCAGATTTTATGAGGATCGGCCAACCTCAGCAGGACATGCCAAACCCTACGAAAACAGGATTGAGGACAGCCGGCGCCTTGCAGAGATGGTGGCAGGGTCCATCGGACCCCAGACATCGAAGAATGCCAGCAGCTCGCGGCGAGCGCCGTCATCCTCGAAGGTCCGGTCGCGACGCATGATGGTCAGCAGGTGTTCGGCAGCCGCATTCCGGTCGCCCTCGACATTGCGGATCTTCGCAAGCTTGAGGCGCGCCGCGTGATCGTCCGGCTGCAGTGCCAGCTGCTGTTCGAGCGCTGAGGGGTCACCGAGTTTGGCAGCCTCCTCGATCTGGTCGAGCTTTTTCACCACCGCCTGGATGCCTGCATCCTTCGACAGCGTCTCCGGCAGATCGGTGAGCGCCTGGCGGGCCCGCTCGCTCTGGCCGGCGGCGATCATGCATTCGGCCATGCCGGCAAGCGCCTTGGGGTTCTCCGGGTCGGCCTGCAGGACGGCGCCGAAAAGCTCGGCCGCGCCATGGATGTCGGACGAGGCAAGCAAGGCTGCGGCCTCCTCGAGAATGGCGGCGATCTCGGCAGCCTCGGCATCGGGGCCGACAGGCCCGGCAATCTTGTCGATGAATTCGCGCACCTGGCTTTCCGGCACGGCGCCCATGAAGCCATCGGCAGGCCTGCCATCGACGAAAGCGATGACGGCCGGGATCGACTGGATGCCGAGCTGGCCTGCGACCGACGGATGATCGTCGATGTTCATCTTCACCAGCTTGACGCGTCCGCCAGCCTCGTTGACGACCTTTTCGATCACCGGTGTCAGCTGCTTGCACGGACCGCACCACGGCGCCCAGAAGTCGACCAGCACCGGCTGCTTTCGGGATTCCTCGATCACGTCACGCGTGAAGGTCGCTGTCGTCGTATCCTTGACGTGGGAGCCGCCTGCAGCAGGGGCGCCCATGGCGACGGAGCCTGACATCTGGCCGCCCAGCGAGGCCGCGTTAAAAGGATTGTCTGTGCCGCTCATGATGTCTCCCGTCTGTCCGCGTGTCCGGACCGAAATTACAGCGTTTATAATCGTATCTCAGGACGCAACTTTCAAGACGAGCGGCGTGTGGCCGGTCGCCTCCATGAAGCGCAGGAGATCCTGCGTGGCGATCGAGGTCGTTGCCTCGTTCGACAGCGGGTGGCAATTGATGATGTCGTCCGCCATCAGCGCCTCGTCGATCACGAAGGTGACGTGGTGGCCGATATCGTTGATCGCGCCGAATGCCGTCACTGCGCCCGGAATGACGCCGAGATATTCCATCAGCTTCTCCGGCTTGCCGAACGACACCTTGCTGGCCGCACCGATGAGGGTGTGGACCGTCTTCAGATCGACGGCAGCATTTTCCTCGACAGTCAGAAGAAAGAAGTTGTCCTTCTTGTCCTTTACGAAAAGGTTCTTGGTATGGCCGCCGGGAATTTGGTCGCGCAGCGATACGGATTCGGCGACGGTAAACACGGCGGGATGATCGAGCGTCGTGTGGGCGATGCCCAGCCCGTCCAGAAAGGCAAACAGATCGGCGCGGGTTTTCGGTGTCGGCTCGGTCATCGGATCTCGCTTGGCAACGTCTGCAGAATGGGTCGCTGCGGTGATACGTCCCTGTCCGCCTTTTGGCAATCTTTGGGGGCGAAAGTCCTGCTGCTGAACGGTTTTTCGCATACGCTCCGAACTGTGTGACGAATTTTTCGCAAAGCCGAAAGATTTCCTGTTGCATTTGAAAAACGGTTGGGCCATATAGCGCCCGTCGCCGCAAGGTGGCGCCACGGTCCACAGACTACCCCCGGACCAGTGGGATGAGCGGGTGTAGCTCAGGGGTAGAGCACAACCTTGCCAAGGTTGGGGTCGAGCGTTCGAATCGCTTCACCCGCTCCAATTTCCCTTTCATATTATTGAATTAGGGAAAGTCCGCGGGAGCGGAGTGGATTACAACATTTTTTCCTAACGCCTTTCTAAGTCACCTAATATGCCGGCTACTGGCTGTCTCGCATCGTCGTCAGCACATTTGCGTATGAAACGGAATCCCGGTCGACTTAACGAAAGGGCATCCATTGTTTCTTTTTCTCATATGTGCGTCAGCCAGCGTGGCGACGGATTATTGCAGTCCTTTCGAGACCGGTGTGGTGTCTAGCAAACTGTCTGGCCAGCTACGAGATGAATATCGTAGAGTCGGCGCCTCTGCCCGGATGAGCGGCGCAACGTACTGCCCCATCGATCTGGAGAACAAGATCTCAAATACGGTCATAACTTCTAGGCCAACCGCTTCGCCTTTGCAATTATCAATCATGCGCGCTTCATATGGGAATGAGAGGCCAATTATGCATCTCTTCTTTTCCCGCTTCGGAAACCCGACGCAAAAAGACTGCACTTCGGACGGGATCAAAGTGCTCTGGGAGCTTAGCCGCTGCTCCCGTTTGGCGCCATGCTAGCCACAGAGGCGTAACTAGCAAATGCTGGCGCAGCGCCGAGTTCTGCGTTCAGCAAATGCGCAAGCAAGTTCAGAGATTTTGTCGACCTCTCAACATCTGTGGCGGATCTACTTACGAGAGTATGCGCTATCTGCTCAACCTCGTAATGCTGGATTTCAGCCCGACTACCCTTTCGTACAGAGACTGCGCCAGCTCCAAGAGCAGAATCAAATCCCTCGATGGCTATCATGTCGGTGAAAATTTTCCTCTCTTGTTTGTATAAAAGCCACGTGTGGATTGTGCTGTTGTGAATTTCATCCAGTCCAAAGACCGCGTTAAAGACCTCACTATCTTTGAGCGATAACAGCATCGCCATTTCACCAGCTGTAAAGTGGATTTGTGTTGGCGGATGCAACATAGGGATTAACAGTGCAACTATATTATCCACATCTCTTTCCCTGCCAAACTCTATTCGGCCATCGACTTTAATCTTTGTATCGACACAACTGCGATGGATGAATAATACTTTATAGAAAAGAGAGTGACCCAAATTTTGGTCTGACAGTCTTCGCTCTCTATCTCTTTCGATGCGAGTGTCGCGAAGCGATTTCGATTGTATAAGATATGCAATCGCACCACCGACTACCGCACCAGCAATAGCTGACCAAAACTCTCCACTGAGAGAGCGGAGAGCGCTAAAAAATGTGAGCCCAGCATCTGCGACTAAATTTATAAAGTCTGATTCCATTCAGCCAACCCTAGTTCTTTATTTGAACTCAATGGCTATCACCGTTGGATAGACTCCTCCATACGCATACATGGCGAAAATACTTGAATTCCTATTCATCATCTTCGCAAAATCATTACCGCCTCTTCCGAAGTGTCGGGACCTTCGACACGTATGACAAGAGATCGATGCCGATGAAATCGTCGAGAACAAGCGATCAAAACAACTCGCGCAAAGTTGGCGAACTGCGATAATCCCCCACCCTCGACCACCCCAGATCCGTGCGATAAAAGCCCATTGTTGCCATATCGCACGGAGGGGCTCTGATGGACATGAAGCCGAGTGACATGATGGGCGGCCTTGCCAAGGGCCTGCGCGTCATCGAGACGTTTACGGCCGAAACACCGCGCCTCAGCATTTCGGAGGCGGCCGCAATCGCGGGCCTCGATCGCGCAACCACGCGGCGGTGCCTGCTGACGCTGGCCGATATCGGCTATTGTGCCTATGATGGAAAGTACTTCACCGTCACCCCGAGGGTGCTGCGTCTCGGCACCGGCTGCCTGGCGTCGATGCCGCTGCCGCGTATCGTCCAGCCCTTTCTGGACAGGCTGTCCGAGACGATCCGGCAAAGTACGTCCGTGGCGATCCTCGACGAACACGAAATCGTCTACGTGGCGCGTGCCGCCGAGCGCAAGGTGATGTCGATCACGCTGATGCCGGGATCGCGACTGCCGGCCTACTGCACCTCGATGGGACGCATTCTCCTCGCCACGCTGCCGCAAGATCAGGCGCGCGCACTGCTATCCAGCGCGCCGCTGACGGCGAGGACACCGTTTACGCTGACAGATCCGGACGTCATCCTTGATGAGCTCGGACGCGTCAGGGCGCAGGGTTACGCCGCCGTCGACCAGGAAGTCGAGATCGGGCTGCGCTCGATCGCCGTGCCCCTGAAGAGTGCCCGTGGCAAAGTCGTCGCAGCCCTCAACACCGGCCTTCCCATGTCAGACGAGCCCATGCCTGCAGTGGTTGGGCAATATCTCGACGCCCTCCAGCAGACGAGCCGGGAACTCGCCGGGATCCTCAGCTGATCCCGAAGAATCGGGGCATCAGAAGCCATCGGGGCGGGACGCCAACGTCTCACACATCCGGCACGTTGTCCGACAGTTCCTTCAGCCAGAGCCGGGCATTGCCGTCGGACGGCGCTCGCCAGTCGCCGCGTGGCGACAGCGAGCCGCCGGAGGTAACCTTCGGGCCGTTCGGAGAGGCCGAGCGCTTGAACTGGCTGATGGTGAAGAACCGGAACAGGAAATTCTCCAGCCAGTGCTTGATCTCCGCCAGCGTGTAGGCCCGCCTTTTCTCGGCGGGAAAGTTCGGCGGCCAGGCGCCGGCTTCGGCATCCTTCCAGGCGTGATAGGCAAGGAACGCCACCTTCGAAGGCTTCAGCCCGTATCGGCTGATGTAATAGAGCGCGAAATCGTGCAGCGCGTAAGGGCCGATCCGGTCCTCCGTGCTCTGGATCGCGCCATCGGCACCAGCAGGGACAAGCTCCGGCGAGATGATGGTGTTCAGCACCCGGTCGAGCGTGGCGTTCGTGTCGGCGTCGAAATCGTTCGAGTGGATGACCCAGCGCACCAGATGCTGGATCAGCGTCTTCGAGACCGAGGCGTTGACGTTGTAGTGGCTCATGTGGTCGCCGACGCCGTAGGTCGACCAGCCCAGCGCGATTTCCGACAGGTCGCCGGTGCCGAGAACGAAGGCGTTGCGCTGGTTGGCGGCGCGAAACAGGAAATCGGTGCGCAGACCCGCCTGCACATTCTCGAAGGTCACGTCATAGACCGGCTGGCCGCCAGCGAACGGGTGCCCGAGATCCTTCAGCAATTGCAGCGCCAGCGGCTTGATGTCGATCTCGTCGGCGGTGATATGGAGGCTGCGCATCAGCGCCCAGGCATTTGCCAGCGTCTCGTCGCCGGTCGCAAAACCCGGCATTGTGAAGCCAAGGATATCCGAGCGCGGCCAGCCCAGCTGGTCGAAAGCGCGGGCAGCCACCAGCAGTGCATGGGTCGAATCGAGGCCGCCGGAAATGCCGATGCATAAACGCTTGATGCCGGTTGCCTTGAGGCGCTTCTGCAGGCCCTGCACCTGTATATTGAAGGTCTCGTAGCAATCCTGCGCCAGCTGGCTCGGATCGGCGGGCACGAATGGAAAACGGGCAACAGTGCGGCGCAGGTCGCTGTCACCTTCCGGCCGCGCAGTGCTGAAGCCGACGCGGCGAAACGCGCGGTCCGGATCGACATTGAGGGCAGCTTCCCCGAAGGTTCCCTGACGCAGGCGTTCCTGCTTCAGACGCTCGACGTCGACATCGGCGATGCACATCTGCGAGCCGCCCGGAAAGCGCTCGGTCTCTGCCAGAAGCTCGCCGAGCTCGTAGACGCAGGCCTGTCCGTCCCAGGCGAGATCGGTGGTCGATTCGCCGGGACCGGCTGCCGAATAGACGTAGGCTGCCAGAGCCCGCGACGACTGCGTGGCGCAAAGGCGCTTGCGCGTATCGGACTTTCCGACCGTAATATTGCTAGCCGACAGGTTCGTGAGGATGGTTGCCCCTGCCAGTGCGCCGAAATCGCTCGGCGGTGTCGGCACCCAAAAATCCTCGCAGATCTCGATGTGGAAGACGAAATCAGGACGGTTCTCCGCTTCAAACAGCAGGTCGACGCCGAACGGCACGGTCTGGTCGCCGACAGCGATGGACGAATCGCGAATCGTGCGGCCGGAGGCGAACCAGCGGCGCTCGTAGAATTCCCGGTAGTTCGGCGGATAGGATTTCGGCACCACGCCGAGGATTTTGCCGTCATGGATGGCAACGCCGCAATTATAAAGCCGGCCATCCTTGTGTAGCGGCGCACCGACGATCAGCACCGGCGCGATCGTGCGGGTGAATGCTGCGATGTCGAGCAGCGCCTTCTCGACGCCCTCGAGCAGCACGCTCTGGCCAAGCAGATCGTCGATCGCATAGGCGGAGATTGACAGCTCCGGAAACAGCATGAGGGCGACATGCTCGGCATGGCCGATGTCCGCCTGCCGC
The DNA here is from genome assembly GCF_003240565.2 of Rhizobium tumorigenes. NCBI lineage: Bacteria > Pseudomonadati > Pseudomonadota > Alphaproteobacteria > Hyphomicrobiales > Rhizobiaceae > Arminella > Arminella tumorigenes. Next base: position 2,998,843 of record NZ_CP117255.1, on the reverse strand, counting down.
ATGATCTCGGCAGCATTGGTCGCGGGATCGGCTATTTCGCAGATGGGAGTGCAGGCGGCAACACGCACGAAACCCTGGTCGTAGGCGGAGAAGAAGGTCATCGCAGTCTCCCTTCGCCGCCGCCGAGGGGCAGGGCGAAAATCACGTCAATTATTTCCCTCTATTACGCCCTCAGGCAGCGTTCCGACAAGGGCGATGCGCCAGAGTTTGATGTCGCCGATATCAGACTTCTGGCGTGTTGAACGCCAAAAAAAAGCGGCCGCCCGGAGACGACCGCCTTTCTAGATGGAGAAGAAGTGCCTCAGGCGACCTTCTTCTTGCCCTTGTCGTTGACCGAAGCGTTGGCCAGCTGCGTCAGCGCTTCGTCAGTCGCGCCTTCTTCCTGCAGCGTTGCATCGAGCAGGTCGGCGGCTTCGGTCATGCCGAGCTGGGTCGCCCAGTTCTTCAGAGTGCCGTAGCGGGCGATCTCGTAATGTTCGACTGCCTGGGCGGACGAGATCAGACCTGCATCAAGGGCTGGCGAGCCGGCGAATTCCTCGATGATCTCTTCGCCTTCGGCGATGATCCCCTGGATGGCTTCGCAGGTCTTGCCGCGGGCTGGCTTGCCGACCAGTTCAAAAACCTGCTGCAGGCGCTCGATCTGGCCCTGGGTTTCTTCCTGGTGCTTCTTGAAGGCAGCTTTCAGTTCCGGCGACTGCGCAGCACGAGCCATTTTCGGCAGTGCCTTCACGATCTGGCGCTCGGCGAAATAGATGTCTTTCAGAGTGTCGATGAAGAGGTCGTTGAGTGTTTTGTCGGCCATGAGGTTCTCCTGTGGGTTGGCTTTCAGGTCATTTAACCTGCATTCCGAGCAATTGTTCCGGCTCGGTTCCGGACCATTGAATTTGCATGTCAGGCAGCGAGGAGACGCTGGCGCACGGACAATTTCCCGGGCCGGTGGCCGCCTCGACGACCGCTTTCCAAACCGACGTTGAATTATTGACGCTGCCGTAAGTTGAATTCTGGCCGCCTTTCGCAACTATTTTTGGCTGCGGATAGGGCAGGCGCCACTTTCTTAAGCAATCGTTGATGAACGCGTGGCAGCATCGATCACATTGATTTGCGGTTGACGTTTGGCATGCTGCAAAGCACATGGAGGGGGCGGACAATGGATGGATTTGCAATGCTTCAACGCAGCGAGGAAACCGACGATGCCCTCGTCGATCGCCTTCAGAAATCTGCCTTCACCTATTTCCTGCGCCACACCAACCGCGAAAACGGGCTTGTGGCCGACACCTCGATCAAGGGTAGCCACTGCAGCATCGCGGCTGTCGGTTTTGCACTTTCGAGCTATCCCGTCGCCATCGAGCGCGGCTGGATCGACCGGACGGAAGCGGCCGAAATCATCCTGACGACGCTGAATTTCTTTGCCGACAGCGACCAGGGCGAGGAGCGCGGGGCGACCGGCCATCGTGGCTTCTACTACCATTTCATCGACATGAAGACCGGCAACCGCGCCTGGAACAGCGAGCTGTCGCTGATCGATACTGCCCTGCTGTTCATGGGCGTCCTTACCGTCGCGGCCTACTTCGACCGCGACGAGCCCGACGATGCCGAGATCCGCGAACTCGCGACCATGCTCTACGAGCGGGCCGACTGGCGCTGGGCGCTGAACAAGGGCGACACGCTGACGATGGGCTGGAAGCCGGGCGGCGGTTTCTTGCGGTGGCGCTGGCAGGGCTATGACGAGGCGATCCTGCTCTATGCCATGGCCATGGCCTCGCCGACCCATCCGATCCCGGCGAAGTGCTACGATGCCTTTGCCTCGACCTACAGCTGGATGATGGTCAAGAACAAGCCGTTCCTCTATGCCGGCCCGCTTTTCATCCACCTGTTCTCCCATGCCTGGATCGACTTTCGCGGCATCCGTGACAAGTACATGGCGGAGAAGGACAGCGACTATTTTCTCAATACCCAGATCGCCATCGATACGCAGCGCGACTATGCTGACCGCAACCCCGGCCATTTCTCCGGCTACAGCCGCGAGGTCTGGGGCCTGACAGCCTGCGACGGACCGAACCCGACAGGCGGCCGCCACAGCCGGCGCGGGCGCCCGAAAGTACTGGGCTATGCTGCCCGCGGCGCACCGTTCGGCCCGGATGACGGCACCATCGCCCCCTGGGCGCCGCTCTCCTGCCTGCCCTTTGACCGCAAGGCGGCCCTCAGCGGCACCCGGGCGCTGATGTCGGCCTATCCAAACATCATGCTCGACGGATGCTTCGTCGGCGGTTTCAACCCCACCGTCGAAGGCAAGGGACCCGACGGCTGGGTCGATGACCGCTCCGTCGCCATCGACCAGGGCCTTCTGGTGATCATGATCGAGAACGACCGCACCGGATTGATCTGGAAGCTCCTGCGCGGCTCGCCGATCATGCGCAAGGGCTTGGAGAAGGCCGGTTTCAAGGGCGGCTGGCTCGATGGCGAGGCGGACGCCATCTCCTGATTTTCTAAAAGGGTGCGCGGCGGCCCTGTCACCGCGCATCCCAATGTAGCATCCTATTCGACGTCGAACTTGACGCCCTGGGCGAGCGGCAGCGTGCGGCCGTAATTGATGGTGTTGGTGGCGCGACGCATATAGGCGCGCCAGGCATCTGAGCCGGATTCGCGACCGCCGCCGGTCTCCTTCTCGCCGCCGAAAGCACCGCCGATCTCGGCACCGGACGGGCCGATATTGACGTTGGCAATGCCGCAATCCGAACCGCGCGACGAGAGGAAGGTTTCCGCTTCCCTCATGTCGTTGGTGAAGATCGACGACGACAGGCCCTGAGGCACGGCATTGTGCAGGTCGAGTACCGCATCGAAATCGCTGTACCTGATGACATAGAGGATCGGCGCGAAGGTTTCCTCGACGACCGGGCCGGTCTGGCCGGGGATTTCGACCAGCGCCGGCCGGACATAGAACGCGTCCGCGCCATTGGCCTTAACGCGCTCGCCGCCGGTGACGGTCGCGCCCTCTGCCTTGGCTGCTGTCAGCGCCGACTGCATCTTGTCGAATGCCTGCCTGTCGATCAGCGGTCCGACCAGCACGCCGTCTTCCATCGGATTACCGACGCTGACCGAGCCGTATGCCTTCTGAAGTCGCGGTACCAGCTGGTCGTAGACGCTCTCGTGGACGAACAGGCGACGCAGCGAGGTGCAGCGCTGGCCGGCCGTGCCCATAGCCGAAAAGGCGACACCGCGCAGCGTCAGGTCGAGATCGGCCGTCGGGCAGACGATGGCGGCGTTGTTGCCGCCGAGTTCGAGAATGCCGCGGGCAAAGCGGGCGGCAAGCTTCGGGCCGACAGTGCGGCCCATTGCGGTGGAGCCGGTGGCAGAGACCAGCGGCACCTTGACATGATCGACCAGCGCTTCGCCGATATCGCGGCCGCCGATCAGCAGCGTCGAAAGATTAGCCGGCGCAGAACCCCCCTCGGCGATGTAGCGCTTCAGCGCCTTTTCGAACAGCGCCTGGGTGGCGAGCGCCGTCAGCGGCGTCTTTTCCGATGGCTTCCACACAGTCGAATTGCCGCAGACCATCGCCAGCGCCGCATTCCACGACCAGACGGCAACGGGGAAATTGAAGGCCGAGATGATGCCGGTGACGCCGAGCGGGTGCCAGCTTTCCATCATCCGGTGCTCGGCGCGCTCGGTGGCAATCGTCAGGCCGTAGAGCTGGCGGGACAGGCCGACCGCGAAATCGCAGATGTCGATCATCTCCTGCACTTCGCCGAGACCTTCCGAGGTGATCTTGCCGACCTCGATGGAGACAAGCCGGCCGAGCGCGGCCTTGCCGGCGCGCAGTTCTTCGCCGAGCAGACGGATCAGTTCGCCGCGCTTCGGCGCCGGAACCTTGCGCCAGGTGAGGAAGGCTTCATGCGCCCCGTCGATTGCCGCCCGGGCCTCGGCAACGGAGTGCTCCGGCAGGCGGCCGATTTCGCCGCCTGTGATCGGCGATGTTACCGACAGGGTGCCGCCGGTAAAGCGATCCGTGGCGACACCGAGGTCAGTGAGGATCTTTTTGGTTTCCTGGGCGAGATCGAGAGCGGTCATATGAGGCTGTCCCTTGAGTTGGTCTGATGGTGGCCTGGCCGCCGGCTAGAAGCGGGACTCGGCAAGATGGGCAATCTGGGCGCCGGCCTCGTACCACATTTCCTTGACGGCACGGAAGCGGGGGGCGCCAACCTCGCTCGGTGGCAGCGGCAACTCGTCTTCGCCGATCTGTCCGAGGATATGGGCTGCAAGGGTCTTTCCGAAGGTCGTACCCGGCGCGATGCCGCGCCCGTTATAGCCGCTGAAGCCGACGACGTTTTCGGCGAACCTGTGAAACCTCGGCAGGGCATTGTCGGTCATGCCGATCTTGCCGTACCACTCGCATTCGAATTCGATATCGCCAAGCTGCGGGAACAGCCGCTTCAGGGACCGCCGGGCCCAGCCCTTGTGGATCGCGGCACCGGTGTTGCGCAGTGCGCCGACGCTGCCGAACACCAGGCGCCCCGCCTGATCCATGCGGAAGGACGACAGCACCTCCTTGGTATCCCAGGCACCTTCGCGGCCGGGCAGGATGGATTTGCGCAGATTGTCTCCCAGCGGCACAGTGGCAAAATTGAAATAGGGCAGCAGCACCTGCTCGCCGCGCACCTGTTCGAACGGCCCGGTGCTGTAGGCATCGGTGGAGACGACGATCCAGTCGGCGGTGACGCGGCCGGCGGCTGTCTTTACCACCCAGCGACTGCCCTCGCGGCTGGTCTCCGTAACGCGGCTGCCGGTGTGGAGTGTTGCGCCGGCACGGATGGCTGCCGCGGCAAGCCCGCGCGCATAGGCAAGCGGCTGCAGCGTCCCGGCCCTCATATCGAGCAGCGCACCGGCATAGCCGTCGCTGCCGATGCGGCGGCGGGTCTCGTCGGCATCGAGCACGGTGACGGGGGCGCCGCGGCTGGCCCACTGGCGGGCGCGGGCCTCGATCTCCTTCAGCCCATCGGCGCCGACGGCACAGTGCAGCGTCCCGTTGCGCTCCAATTCGCAGGCAATGCCATGCTTGTCGATCAGCGCTTTCACCAGTTCGGGGCCGTTGCCGAGCGTATCGAGCAGGCGCTCGCCGTAGAGCGGGCCAAGCACGCCCGGCACGTCGTCGGGCATCACCCACATGCCGGCATTGATCAGCCCGACATTGCGCCCGGCGCCGCCAAAGCCGATCTCGTTGCCTTCGAGAAGCACCACCCGCGTGCCGGCCTCGGCAAGATGCAGGGCCGACGACAGGCCCGTATAACCGCCGCCGACGATCACCACATCGGCCGATACCGCGCCGGCAAGCGGCTGCGTCACAGGCGGCGACGGGGCGGTCTTTTCCCATAGGCCATGGGAGCGCGGGTCGTTGAGCATCATTCGGTCCATTCGTTGCGTGGGGCTACCTTAGCGCCCGACTTGCGGTTGTGAAAGACGATTCCGAGGTCTTTGTACCGCCCCAAGCGGTCGTCACATCAACAGCCCACACACCCTCCCGTTCACGCGACCTATTCGGTCCGTGTCATGGCAATTCTGATGGCCGGGGCACACCGAGTGCCTGATGATTTTTTAGTTAAGTGACACCAGATGTGCCCCGTTCGACAGTTTTTATCCGCAACTCCGGATCCTCTGTTTCCGACCCAGGTCCCGTTTCGGGGAAAAGCTGCCGGAGTTATGCCACACAGGCACGCCGAGCCCAGGGGGGCCCGAAGGGATCCACTTTCTGCGGACCCTCGAAGAAGTCGCCTGCGTAGACGGCAACCCCTCCAAGACCCGGTCCCACCTCGCCGGCAACGCAGACCGGTGTATCCGATGGTGGAACGGGATGATTATAGATCGGGTCGAAAGCATGGGGATGAAATTATGACGCCGGCATTGTTTCCAAACGGAAATCCCAACGGTTTATCCCCATCGGGTGCTGCGAGCAGGGGCGAGGGAGTAAAGCGAGAGGAGAGAGTGCGAGAGATAGAGAGAGTGTGTGTGCGTGTGAGGTCAGAAAGATCACAAAACCGGAAAGAGCCACCCCCGACCTCCCTCATTCCTGTGCCCGTCACAGGAATCCAGCCGCCCAAGTCTTTGGGCGATAGATACTTTCGCCACCAACAGAGAGTCCTCCCACGGCGCAGACGCGCCGTGACTGGATTCCTGTGACGAGCACAGGAATGAGGGAAGCGGGGGCATCCCAGGCGATGTGGGACCTTAGAATACGTGGTAGCAATTGATCCTTTTTCACGGAGTTGGACACCTCGAAAGACTTGAGTTTTCAAGGCCTTGCTCAGGGAGGTCCCAACTTCCTTTCCTCATTTCTATGACGAGCACAGGAGTGAGGGGAATCGTGGGTACTGTCGTGGCGAAAAATTTGGCTTCTGCGACCGCGTTTCGTTTTCAGGGGAATGGGCAATCCCGTCGACGACGAACTTACAAAGTCAGCGCCGGGCTTGGAACCGGAGGCCGGGCTTGTGGGCCTCCGGTTTACTCAGACGCTTATGCTTATTTCCACTCGCGGATGTCGACGAAGTGGCCGGCGATGGCGGCGGCGGCGGCCATGGCGGGGGAGACGAGATGGGTGCGACCCTTGTGGCCCTGGCGGCCTTCGAAATTGCGGTTCGAGGTCGAGGCGCAGCGCTCGCCCGGCTTCAGCCGGTCGTCGTTCATCGCCAGGCACATCGAACAGCCGGGTTCGCGCCAGTCGAAGCCGGCAGCCTTGAAGATCTTGTCGAGGCCTTCGGCTTCCGCCTGTTCCTTGACGAGGCCCGAGCCCGGCACGATCATCGCGTCCACTGTCGACGCAACCGTGCGGCCTTCGACAACCTTGGCGACGGCGCGCAAGTCCTCGATACGGCCGTTGGTGCAGGAGCCGATGAAGACGCGGTCGATGCTGATGTCGGTCATCTTCGTGCCGGCGGTCAGGCCCATGTAGTCGAGTGCGCGCTGCTTGGAGGTGCGCTTGTTCTCGTCCTCGATCTTGGCCGGATCCGGCACGACACCCTGCACGGAGACGACGTCTTCCGGCGAAGAGCCCCAGGAGACGATCGGCGGCAGGTTGGCGGCATCGAGCACGACGACCTTGTCGTAGTGGGCGCCTTCGTCGGTCTGCAGGGTCTTCCAGTAGGCGATGGCCTTTTCCAGGTTCTCGCCGGATGGTGCGCGTGGCTTGCCCTTGATGTATTCGAAGGTCTTTTCGTCGGGGGCGATCAGGCCGGCGCGGGCGCCGCCCTCGATGGTCATGTTGCAGACTGTCATGCGGCCTTCCATCGACAGGGCGCGGATGGCTTCGCCGGCAAATTCGATGACGTGGCCGGTGCCGCCGGCAGTGCCGATCTCGCCGATGATCGCAAGGATGATGTCCTTGGCGGTGACGTGGTCGGGCAGCTTCCCGTCGACGCGTACCAGCATGTTCTTCGCCTTCTGCTGGATCAGCGTTTGCGTGGCCAGCACGTGCTCGACCTCGGACGTGCCGATGCCGTGCGCCAGCGCGCCGAAGGCACCGTGCGTCGAGGTGTGGCTGTCGCCGCAGACGATGGTCATGCCCGGCAGGGTGAAGCCCTGCTCGGGGCCGACGATGTGGACGATGCCCTGGCGGATGTCGCTGGCGGAATAGTACTCGACGCCGAATTCGGCGGCATTGGTGGCCAGCGCCTCGACCTGGATGCGGCTTTCCTCATTCTTGATGCCGAGATGGCGATCCGGCGAGGTCGGCACGTTGTGGTCGACGACAGCGAGCGTCTTCTGCGGCGCGCGAACGCTTCGGCCCGTCATGCGCAGGCCTTCAAAAGCCTGCGGCGAGGTCACTTCATGAACGAGGTGACGGTCGATGTAGAGAAGACAGGTGCCATCCTCTTGCGTATCGACGACGTGGTCGTCCCAGATCTTGTCGTAGAGGGTGCGGGGTGCGGTCATGGCTGCAGATCCATATTGGAGTTGGTATCGCGAAAAATGGAGGGGTGGCAAAGGATTGCCGGTCGCCTATACGCGGTCAGCGGACCCGGCTGCTGAGCGCACCTGAAATCATCGCAAAGAAACGGGCCGGCAGACGCTTGTGGTCCTGCAGCACGACAGTTTCTCCGCCGATGCATCTAAACTTCGATTCCATGGGGCCGGCTTTACCAATTTTTCCGGCGCACGGCAATTCGAATCATTGGGTTCTAGCGGCTGGCCTGGCGCATCCGCTTCTCGAATTGCCGCAGTAGCAGCGACAGCCCAACCGTCAGTATAAGGTAGATATAGGTGACAATCGAATAGGTTTCAAAGAACCGGAAGGAGCCGGAGGCGTAGACCTTGCCCATCTGGGTGATGTCGGCAACGCCGAGCACCGATACCAGCGACGAGTCCTTGACCATCGAGACAAAGTCGTTCGAAAGCGGCGGCAGGATGACGCGGATCGCCTGCGGAAAGACCACGAGCCGGAAGCGCTGGACGCGGGAGAGGCCTAGCGCCTTCGATGCCTCGATCTGGCCGTGGTCAACCGCTTCGATGCCGGCGCGAAAGATCTCGGCGATGAACGAGGCATAGCCGATCGTCAGGGCAATGATCGCCCGCCACATCAGCGACAGCTCGCGCACCATCAGTGGCTCGGTCCATCCGGCAGCCACCAGCGGCGCGGTCAGCATGTTATAGGCAGCGACGATGGCGGGGGCGCCGACGAAGGCGACGTAGAACAGCAGCACCAGCATCGGGATGCCGCGGATCACCTCGATGTAGAAGCGCGAGACCTGCCTGAGGACGACGTTGTCGGCGCGCCCGAGAAGCATGATGCCGAGGCCGAGCAGCGTCGCCAGCACGAAGGAGACCAGAGTCACGAATACGGTGATCGTTGCGCCGGTAACGACGGTAAGGAAGACCTGGGTATAGAGGCCGCTGGTGGCGATGACGATGGCGACCGCCACGCAGATGACGATCAGGGCGACCAGCCACCAGGGGTAGTCGCCCTTGTCCTTGCCGCTCGGCGAGGGCTGGGCTGCAATCACCGGCGGGACTTCACTGTATCGAGCATCAGCCGCCCATCTTGTAGTCGACGAACCATTTCTTATCGAGCGCCGCGAAGGTGCCGTCTGCCTTTAGGGCGGCGATGGCGGCGTTGACAGGTGCCACGAGGTCGGATCCCTTCGGGAAGATGAAGCCGAAGTCCTCGACCCCAAGCGGGCCGCCGATCAGCTTCAGGGCGCCGCCGGAACTCTCGACATAGCCCTTGCCAGCCGTGCCGTCCGTCAGAACGGTATCGACATCGCCGGTCTTCAACGCCTGGACGGTGGCGCCGAAGGTTTCGAATAGCTTGATGCGCGGGTTCTGCTCGTTGCCGTCGAGCACTTCGTAGACGGATGTGTAGAAGGGCGTGGTGCCCGGCTGGGCGCCGACGAGGCCATCCTTGAAGGCGGCGAACGTCTTGGCGTCGCTAAAGCGCTTCTCGTCGCCACGCACCAGCATGAATTGCTGTGAGCGCATGTACGGGTTGGAGAAATCGACCTTCTGCTTACGGTCTTCCTTGATGGTGATGCCGGTCATGCCGATGGCGTACTGGCCGTCGGACACTGCCTGGATCATCGCATCCCAACTGGTGTTCTGGTATTCGACCTTGAAATTCAGACGCCTGGCGATCTCGTTCATCGCATCGTATTCCCAGCCGATCGCCTTGCCGGATTTCGGCTCGACAAACTGCAGCGGAGGATAGGCATTCTCGGTGACGACGACGACCGTCTTGCCTTTCAGATCCGGAAGATCGGCGGCAAGGGCTGCGAGCGGCGACAAGACAAGGGCGGTCAGACCCAGCAGGAACGAGCGGCGGAACGTCATGGAAAATCTCCCCAGATGGCTTATCGCGAAATTGTCACAGGTGCAAAGTCGCTGGCAAGGGCAATGCCATGGCCGGGACGATAAAAACAGAAAAGGCGGCCCAAAGACCGCCCTTTCCGGATACTATTTTTGCGTCAAAGCCTGAAGGCTTATTCTGCAGCAGGCTCTGCAGCAGCAGCTGCTTCTTCTGCGGCCTTGGCTGCAGCTGCTTCTTCGGCAGCCTTTGCTTCAGCGGCTTCGGCTGCTGCCTTCTCGGCGGCCAGTGCCTGTGCTGCGGCGATCTTTTCAGCTTCGATGCGGGCCTTCTCTTCGGCCATTGCAGCGCGCTCGGCGTCGTTCAGTTTGCGGGCGCGGATACCGGTGTCTTCAACGATACGAGCCGACTTGCCGCGACGATCGCGCAGGTAGTACAGCTTGGCGCGACGGACCTTACCGCGACGGACGACGTCGACGCTTTCGATCATCGGCGAATACATCGGGAATACGCGCTCGACGCCTTCGCCGTAGGAAATCTTGCGAACCGTGAAGTTCTCGTGAATGCCGCCGCCAGAACGGCCGATGCAGACGCCTTCGTAGGCCTGGACGCGGGTGCGCGTACCTTCGGTTACCTTGACGTTGACGCGGAGCGTATCGCCCGGGGAGAATTCCGGCAGCTTGCGTACGGCTAAGATCTTGGCAGCCTGTTCGGCTTCCAGTTCCTGAATGATGTTCATTGGTCTAACCTTTTCGAGTTCTTCTGAAACAGCCAGAGCGCCCTGCCGATATCCGTAGGTCGATGCCGCGGGATCTTGTCCTTTCGGACGGGGGCGAATTCACTATTATTTCTTTGCTGGTCGACGGGGTTGACCCCATGTCCGCGTGGGCAGTTACACCAAAAGGCAGGGTTTGTCATCCCTCGCGCTGTATTTTTCTCGATCCGGACCGTCGGCAATGGGGCCGATATCAGCGGCCGGACACGTCGGCATCGTCGAGCAGGTCGGGCCGGCGCGCCCGTGTCAGCTTCAAGGCTTCCTCGGCCTGCCATCTGGCGATGGCACCGTGGTTGCCCGATGTCAGGACAGCCGGGATTTCGCGGCCTTCCCATTGCTGCGGGCGCGTATAATGCGGGTGTTCCAGCATGCCGTTTTCGAAGCTCTCATGCGTACCGGAGAGGTCGTTGCCCATGACGCCGGGGAGGATGCGGATGATGGCATCCAGCAGCACCAGAGCTGCCGGTTCGCCGCCGGAGAGGATGTAGTCGCCAACCGAGATTTCCTCGAGGTCGCGGGCATCGATCACACGCTGGTCGACGCCCTCGAAGCGGCCGCAGACGATGACGACGCCCGGCCCCGCCGCCAGCTGGCGGACGCGTTGCTGCGTCAAGGGCTTTCCGCGCGGGCTCATGAGCAGGCGGGGGCGACCGTCGTCAGAGCCGGCGTGGTCGATGGCGCGAGCCAGCACGTCGGGCTTCAGCACCATGCCGGCACCTCCGCCGGCCGGCGTGTCGTCGACGGTGCGGTGGCGATCGGTGGCAAAATCGCGGATCTGCAGCGTGTCGAGCGACCACTGGCCGCGCGCCGACGCCTTGCCTGCAAGAGATGTCGCGAGGTGGCCGGGAAACATCTCGGGGTAGAGCGTCAGGATGGTCGCCCGGAAACTCATCGGACCTACTTCTTCGGGCGGTCGGTTTTCGGCGGCTGGCCGATGTCGGTCGGATCGTCGATCAGGCCGGCAGCCATCGGGTCGATCAGCACCTTGCGGTTCTCGAGGTCGATCTCCAGCACGGCTGCTTCGGAAAAGGGGATCAGCACGGGGCGCTTGCCCGGCCCCTTCAGTTCCAGCAGGTCGCCGGCGCCAAAATCGTAGACGCCGCTGACGACGCCGTAGCCGACGCCCTTGGCATCGACGACTTCCAGACCCTCGAGGTCGGCGTAGAAGAATTCGTCGTCGTCGAGTTCGTCGTCCGGCAGGTCCTCGCGTTCGACGAACAGCTCGAGGCCGTTCAGCGCCTCGGCAGCCTCACGGTCATTGATACCGCGAAACCGGATGATGACGACAGTCTTGCTGGCGCGGATGTCCAGCACCTCGAACGTGCGGCCATCGGCGGCGTGCAGGTTGCCGTATTCGGCAAGCGCCATCGGATCGGACGTGTAGGAGCGCGCCCTGACTTCGCCGCGCAGGCCCTGCGCGCCGCCAAGTGTGGCCATCAGAATGGGGTTTTGGAGTTTCGCCATGACTATGCCGCAGATCGAATGAGGGTGAACATCGTTCTTCTCATAGAGGAACGGAGAACGATGGCAAATAAAAAGCGGGCGGCATGTCTCCATGCCACCCGCTGCGGTGATTGCCTGTCACGGCTTATTCGGCAGCAGCAGTCTCTGCAGCAGCGGCAATGTCGGCAGCCTTCTGGGCGCGTTCAGCGATACGCTCTTCGGCCTTCTTGCCTGGCTTTGCCTTTTCCGGGTTGCTGCGCGGATCGCGCTTGGCAACGCCGGCTTCAGACAGGAAGCGCAGGACGCGGTCTGTCGGCTGGGCGCCCTGGTCGATCCAATGCTGGATGCGGGCGGTGTCGAGTTCGACGCGCTTTGCATCTTCCTTGGCAAGCATAGGGTTCCACGAGCCGACCTTTTCGAGGAAGCGGCCGTCGCGTGGCGAACGGGCGTCGGCAACGACAACGTGGTAGTAAGGACGCTTCTTGGAGCCACCGCGGGCGAGACGAATTTTCAGTGCCATTGTATCATACTCCTTCAGAGTGTTGTCAGGACGCCTTGGCGGGCGGCCTTTTGTCTTTCAGTTCTTGTCGATCATGCCTTGAATTCGGCGGCGATCTGTTCGTGGTGCCGGATGACTTCGGTAATGACGAAGTTCAGAAACTTCTCGGCGAAATCCGGGTCCAGATCGGCATCCTTGGCAAGCCGCCGCAGACGTTCGATCTGGTATTCCTCGCGCGCCGGGTCGGCCGGCGGCAAATTGTACTTGGCCTTGAGAACGCCCACTGCCTTGGTGCAGCTGAAGCGTTCGGCCAACATGTGGACCAGCGCCGCGTCGATGTTGTCGATCGACTGGCGATAGCCGGAAAGCTTGGACTTGACGTCGTTATCTGTCATTAGGGAGCTCCCTTACTTCTTCTTCGGAAGGCCGGGCAGGCCAGGAAAACCACCGCCGAGACCTGGAAGCTTGGCGCCGCCGAGGCCCGGCAGACCGCCCATGCCACCGAGCCCGGGCATGCTGCCCGGACGGCCGAGGCCAGCTGCCTCTGCCTGCTTCTGCAGCGCTTCCAGTTGTTTCGGGTCAAGGCTGGAGAGATCGGGCATGCCGCCCATTCCACCCATGCCGCCGAGACCCATCTTGCCGGCAAGGCCGCCCATCATCTGCTTCATCATGCCGCCCTTGCCCTTGGCCCCCATGGCTTTCATCATGTCCGCCATCTGGCGGTGCATTTTCAGGAGCTTGTTGATGGCGGCCGAATCGGTGCCGGAGCCGGCGGCGATGCGCTTCTTGCGGGAATGCTTGAGGATATCGGGGTTGGCGCGCTCGGCCTTGGTCATCGACTGGATGATGGCGATCTGACGGCCGAACAGCTTGTCGTCGAGGCCGGCGGCGGCCATCTTGTCCTTCATGCCCGACATGCCGGGCATCATTCCCATGATGCCGCCCATGCCGCCCATCTTCTGCATCTGGCGCAGCTGATCGGCGAGGTCGTTGAGGTCAAACTTGCCCTTGGCCATCTTGGCGGCCATGGCGGACGCCTTCTCGGCGTCGATATTTTCGGCGGCACGCTCGACGAGCGAGACGATGTCGCCCATGCCGAGAATGCGGTCGGCGATGCGGCGCGGATGGAACTCTTCGAGCTCGCCCATTTTTTCGCCGGTACCGATCAGCTTGATCGGCTTGCCGGTGACGGCGCGCATCGAAAGGGCAGCACCGCCGCGGCCGTCGCCGTCCATGCGGGTCAGTACAAGACCGGTGATACCGACGCGCTCGTCGAAATTGCGGGCCAGGTTGACCGCGTCCTGGCCGGTCAACGAGTCAGCGACCAGCAGGATCTCGTGCGGGTTGGACTTGCGCTTGATCTCGGCCATCTCGACCATCAGCGGCTCGTCGATATGGGTGCGGCCGGCGGTGTCGAGGATGACGACATCGTGGCCGCCGAGGCGGGCAGCCTGCACCGCGCGGGCGGCAATGTCTGTCGGCGACTGGCCGGCAATGATCGGCAGCACGTCGATCGAGGCCTGCACGCCGAGCTGGCGCAACTGCTCCTGGGCGGCCGGGCGCCGCGTATCGAGCGATGCCATCAGCACCTTCTTGCGGTCCCGTGTCGTCAGCCGGTGGGCAATCTTGGCCGATGTCGTGGTCTTGCCCGAGCCCTGCAGGCCGACCATCATGATGACGACGGGGGCCGGCGCATTCAGATCGACGCCGACGCTGTCGGCACCGAGCATCTCGATCAGCTCGTCATGAACGATCTTGACGACCATCTGGCCGGGCTTGATCGACTTCAGGACTTCGGCACCGATGGCCTTTTCGCGGACGCGATCGGTAAAGCCACGCACGACGTCGAGCGCCACGTCGGCTTCGAGAAGAGCACGGCGAACCTCGCGCAGCGCTGCGGAAACATCGGCTTCCGACAAAGCGCCACGGCCGGTCAGTCCATTCAGAATGGAGCCAAGTCGGTCCTGGAGGTTTTCAAACATCAGCTCTTCCTTCTCGCTTCCGGTTTTTCGACCGCCTATCGCCTCAGGGCATCGCACGGCGTCGGCCGGAAACTTTGTTCTTTTCCTTGACGAAAACAAGACGCAAAGCCAAAAAGCACCCGAGGGCGCATCGCGCTGTCGGGTGTTGACCTCCGGGATCCAATTCCCTTGCGGGGTCCCGGTCGGCGGCTAGGAGGCTTGAGCTCGTCGCAGATGGGCGCGGTAAACAGCAATTGGACGGGAAAGTCAAGATCGGCGAGGAAATTGCCCGGTCGCGAGCGGAGAACGGTAATTCCGGGTGGCAGTGCTTGTTTTGGGAAAGCCCAGCCCCTGGAGTTCGTCATCCTCCGGCGGTGGCTTGCGTTTGGATCCTCGGGTCAAGCCCGAGGATGACGAGCCCCGGGGGTGGGGCTGGTGGTTGGTGCGGGGTGGTGGCCGGTATGGGGTGATTGGTATGGGGTGTTCGGGATTCTCGGCCGGTTTTGGGTGGTGGGCGACAAATCCGGGGATTTATGACTCGAACGCGGTGTTCGCTTTTACAAAGCCAAGCCCCCTGCACTTCGTCATCCTCGGGCTCGACCCGAGGATCCAGGCGCAAGCAGTGCGGCATTCGCGGTGAGCGCACGGTGGGAGTGACGTCGATCCCGGTCTTCAGCGCCTGCAACGCCGAAAATAACTTACGGTGGCTTGCGTTTGGATCCTCGGGCTCGACCCGAGTACCACCATGTTCACCACAGCTCGTAATACAGATCCCGCCAATCTGGGTTGGTTTTTTCGATCAGTTCGATCTTCCATTGCCGATACCAGCGCTTGAGGGACTTTTCGCGCTGGATGGCGTCCTGGATGTTGAAGTGCTCTTCGTACCAGGCCAGTTGCCGGCAGCCGTATGTGGCGGTGAAGCCGGGGGTGAGTGCTTCGCGGCGTTCGTGGATGCGGCGTGCGAGGTCCGAGGTCACTCCGATGTGGAGGGTGCCGTGCTTGTGGTTCGTGACGATGTAGGTGTAGCCGGTCATGCGCTTATTGTGCTCGCTTAGGTTGCCATCGGTCAAGCGTGGCGCGGGCGGCGGCCTGTCTTGAGCCGAGACTGGTAATTCGCGGCCATTTCCGCCATATACAGGCTCGAACAATGGAACTGTCTGATGGGTGACACGGTCGAATTTGCGCGGATGAACGGGCTTGGCAACAAGATCCTGGTCGTCGACATGCGCGGTCGCAAGGACAAGGTGACGCCGGCGGCAGCGATTGCGCTGAATGCCGATCCGGCCACGCAGTTCGACCAGATCATGGCCATCCACGACCCGAAGGCCCAGGGCACCGACGCCTGGATCGACATCCTCAACTGCGATGGCACCAAGGCTCAGGCCTGCGGCAACGGTACGCGCTGCGTCGTGCAGGCGCTGTCGTCGGAGACCGGCCGCAAGGTTTTCACCTTCCAGACCGTCGCCGGCGTCCTCAATGCCGTCGAGCACGATGACGGGACGATCTCGGTCGACATGGGCAAGCCGGTGTTCGAATGGGACAGGATCCCGCTGTCGGAAGAGTTCTTCGACACCAGCCGCATCGAACTGCAGATCGGCCCGATCGACGCGCCGATCCTGCATTCGCCGGCCGTGATGTCGATGGGTAATCCGCACGCAATCTTCTGGGTCGAGCTCGACGTGATGTCCTACGATCTCGCCCGTTTCGGACCGATGCTCGAAAACCATCCGCTGTTTCCCGAAAAGGCCAATATCACACTGGCGCAGGTGACCTCGCCTTCGTCTATGATCACCCGCACCTGGGAGCGCGGCGCCGGGCTGACGCTTGCCTGCGGATCTGCCGCCTGTGCCGCCGGCGTCAGTGCTGCGCGCACCGGCCGCACCGGCCGCACCGTCGAGATCGACGTTGCCAGCAGCGTGCCGCGGGACAAGCTGCAGATCGAATGGCGCGACGACGATCACGTCGTCATGACAGGTCCGGCCGAATGGGAGTGGTCGGGCAGGGTTGATCCGGCGACGGGCGTGTTTTCGCGCGACGAACACTCCGAAATGGCATCAGCGCGGTGAGCGGCGTCGAGGTCATTACTTTCGGCTGCCGGCTCAACACCTACGAATCCGAAGTGATGCGCGGCGAGGCGGAGAAGGCCGGGCTGAACAATGCCATCCTGGTCAACACCTGCGCGGTGACGGGCGAGGCCGTTCGCCAGGCGCGCCAGGCGATCCGGCGGGCGCGGCGCGACAATCCGCATGCCCGCATCATCGTTACAGGTTGTGCCGCGCAGACCGAGAAGCAGATGTTCGCCGAGATGCCAGAGGTCGACATGGTACTCGGCAACGAAGAAAAGCTGACGCGGGATTCCTACCGGGCATTGCCGGATTTCGGCGTTTCGGCGGAAGAAAAGCTGCGCGTCAACGACATCATGAGCGTCCGCCACACGGCGCCGCAGATGGTCAAACACATCGACGGGCATGTCCGCGCCTTCATCCAGGTGCAGAACGGCTGCGACCACCGCTGCACTTTCTGCATCATCCCCTACGGACGGGGCAATTCCCGCTCGGTGCCGATGGGATCAGTTGTCGAGCAGGCACGCCAGCTTGTGGCGTCAGGCTATGTCGAGATCGTGGTGACGGGCGTCGATGCCACGAGCTATGGCGGCGATCTGCCGGGCCGGCCGACGCTGGGGATGCTGGCCAAGACCCTTTTGCGCCAGGTGCCGGAAATCCGCCGGCTGCGGTTGTCGTCGATCGACAGCATCGAGGCCGACCGGCACCTGATCGACCTGATCGCCGACGAGCCGCGCTTCATGCCGCATCTGCACCTGTCGCTGCAGCATGGCGACGACATGATCCTGAAGCGGATGAAGCGCCGCCATTCGCGTGCCGAGGCGCTCGCCTTCTGCGCCGAGGTCCGGCGGCTGCGGCCGGGTATCAGCCTCGGGGCCGACATGATCGCTGGCTTCCCGACCGAGACGGAAGCGATGTTCGAGAATGCGGTGAGCATGGCGGAAGAAGCCGGGATCGCCCATCTGCATGTGTTTCCCTACAGTCCCCGACCCGAAACGCCGGCAGCGCGCATGCCGCAGCTCGACCGGGCCGTCGTCAAGGAGCGGGCAGCCCGGCTGCGTGCCACTGGTCTTCGGCTGCAGCAATCCCATCTGGATGGCATGGTTGGCACGACGCAATGGCTGCTTGTCGAAAACAACGGTATGGCGCATACGGAAAACTTCACGCTTGTTGCAGTGCCGGGCCTTGCGCCTCGTGCGCTGGTCCCGGCCGTCATCACCGGCCACGACGGCAAGCGGCTTGATATACAACTTGACGCCGCAAACGCGGCCTGACTGACGGAATTTTCATGGCGATCGGTTTCATCAAAAAAGTCTTCACCTTCCGCCACGACCAGCCGGGCTTCAACGAGGTTCCGGCCGAGTTGCTGCCAGCCGAAGACAAGGGTCTTGCCGCAGAGCTGGAGCCCAAGAGCCGCGAGGAGCATCTGCCCGAGGCTCCCGATCCGGTTCTCGCAGCCGAGATTGCGACGGCCGGTGGGCCTGCGGCCGATGCCCCCGAGGTCGAGGACGAGACGCCGCCAATTTTGCCGGATGTCACTGCGCTGGACGACCTGGGCGTGACGCCGCTGGCGTTGCTGCAGATCGAGGCAGAGACCGAAGGCGAGGCGACACCCCCCTCTGTCCCTGCGGGACATCTCCCCCACAAGGGGGGAGATCAGACGGAGAGTGGCGCGGCTCCGACGACAATCGTTGAAAGTCTCGCCTCCCCACCGGAGGAAGCTGTGGCCGATGAGGCTGCCGCGGCGCCAATCTCCCCCCTCGTGGGGGAGATGTCAGCGAAGCTGACAGAGGGGGGCGACCTGGCTCCGCAGCCCCTGATACAAACGCCCCTGACCCCTACGCCTCCCATTCTCCCCAAAGGCTTTTCCACCGGCCCCGCCATCGTCGCGGCCGTCCCCGAAGCCCCGAGAACCACCTGGTTCCAGCGCTTGCGTGCCGGCCTGTCGCGCACCTCGTCGCAGCTGACCGGCCAGATCACGGCGCTGTTTACCAAGCGCAAGCTCGACGACCAGACGCTGCAGGACCTCGAGGACCTTCTGATCCAGGCCGATCTCGGCGTCGAGACGGCCTTGCGTATCACCGATGCGCTGGCCTCGGAGCGCTACGGCAAGGATGTGTCCGGCGAGGATGTCAGCCGCATCATGGCGGCCGAGATCGTCAAGGTGCTGAAGCCGGTGGCCAAGCCGCTGCAGCTCGACCTTAGCCACAAGCCGCACGTTATCCTCGTGGTCGGCGTCAACGGAACCGGCAAGACGACGACGATCGGCAAGCTGGCGTCCAAACTGTCGGGCTCCGGCCTGAAGGTGATGGTTGCTGCCGGCGATACGTTCCGCGCTGCGGCCATCGAGCAGCTGAAGATCTGGGCTGACCGCACGAAGTCGACCTTTGTCGCGACCAAGATCGGTGCCGATGCCTCCGGTCTCGCCTTCGACGCCTTCCAGCAGGCGAAGGCCGATGGCACCGACGTGTTGATCATCGACACTGCGGGCCGGCTGCAGAACAAGAAGGAGCTGATGGACGAGCTCGAAAAGATCGTCCGCGTGCTCGGCAAGCTCGATCCGGAGGCGCCGCATACCGTGCTGCAGACGCTGGATGCGACGACCGGCCAGAATGCGCTCAACCAGGTCGAGATCTTCCGCAATGTTGCCGGCGTTAACGGTCTTATCATGACCAAGCTTGACGGAACCGCCCGCGGCGGCATTCTTGTCGCCATCTCGGCCAAGCACAAGCTGCCGGTCTATTTCATCGGCGTCGGCGAGGGGGTGGACGATCTCGAGCCGTTCGAGGCCGAGGAGTTCGCCCAGGCGATTGCGGGGATCGACGGATAGCAACCGGCGCCATAGATAAGCCATCGACGCCGATCATGGCGCAACGGGATTTTGGACCAAGGTCAGGACGGATAATGACGAGCAGCGAAAGTGACGTAACACCCAGCACGGCGGATCGCCAGAATCCGATGTTGAAGATGGCGCTCGAGATCGGGCCGCTGATGGTGTTCTTCTTTGCCAACCTGCGCGGCCCCTGGCTGGTGGCGCAATTCCCGGCGCTTTCAGCGCTGGGCGGTCCGCTGTTTGTCGCCACCGGGTTGTTCATGGCCGCAACGATCCTGTCGCTGATCGTCTCGAAGTTCGTGCTCGGCCACCTGCCGATCATGCCGTTCGTCTCCGGCATCGTCGTGCTGGTGTTCGGCTCGCTGTCGATCTACCTGCAGGACGAGACCTTCATCAAGATGAAGCCGACGATCATCAATGCGCTGTTCGGCTGTGCGTTGCTAGGTGGCCTGCTGTTCGGCAAGTCGCTGCTCGGCTATGTCTTCAACGCCGCCTTCCAGCTCGATGCCGAGGGCTGGCGCAAGCTGAGCGTGCGCTGGGGCGTTTTCTTCCTGTTCCTTGCCGTGCTCAACGAAGTCATCTGGCGGAATTTCTCCGATGATTTCTGGGTCGCCTTCAAGGTCTGGGGGACGATGCCGATCACCATCCTGTTCACGCTTTCGCAGATGCCGCTGATCATGAAGCACACCGTTACGCCGGCCCCCGTTTCTACGGATACAGAGAAATGACGGTCGTCGGGAGCACGCAGCGCCGGGCGAGCCGTCATACGGCCTGGTTCGTCGCCTGCCTGGCGGTACTGCTGGTACAGATCGTCGCCGAGCACCTGATGGGCCGGGTTGCCATCTGCACCTGCGGATACGTCAAACTGTTCGAGCCTGCGGTCAATTCCAGCGGCAACTCGCAGCATCTCGCCGACTGGTACACGCCGTCGCATATCATTCACGGTTTCCTGTTTTTTGGCCTGACGCATCTGATCATGCGGGCGAAGCCCCTGTCCATGCGGCTGTTCATTGCCATGCTGATCGAATCGGGCTGGGAGATCCTTGAGAACTCGCCGATCATCATCGACCGCTACCGGGCGACGACGATCTCGCTCGCCTATGTCGGCGACAGTATCCTGAATTCGGCGATGGATACCATGTTCATGGCCGTCGGCTTCTTCTTTGCCTGGCGGGCGCCCGTCTGGCTGACGATAGCCATCGCCATCTTTTTCGAACTCCTCACCGGCTGGCTGATCCGCGACAACCTCACCCTGAACGTGCTGATGCTGGTCTGGCCGGTCGACGCAGTCAAGACCTGGCAGGCGGCGCTTTAGGTCTGGCAGGTAGAGCTGTAGGCCTGGCAAACAGCGCTGTGAGATAACGTTTTCAAATAGTTACCCCCACCCTCCTCATTCCTGTGCTCGTCACAGGAATCCAGCCACCGCGCGTCTGCGCGGTGAATGACACCCTTGCATAGTCATGTTCCCCCGCGCCGCAGACGCGGCGCCACTGGATCCCTGTGACAAGCACAGGGATGAGGGAGGAGAGGGAGGCGGCTCAACTTTGGATTGTTGCCAGGTGCTACTGGTGGCCCGCCGCGCGGGTTAATGACCGACGGCGGGCGTCTGGTGACCCTACGAACCAGGCTTGCCCAGTGCCTTGTCGATGGCCGGGTAGAGGCCTTCCTTCAGGCTGAGAGCGTCGAAGGGGCCAACCCGCTTGTAGAGGATGGTGCCGTCGGGGGCGACGAGGTAGGATTCGGGGATGCCGTAGACGCCCCAGTCGATTGCGGCTGCGCCCTTCGGATCGATGCCGATCGCCTTGAAAGGGTTGCCGAGTTCGCCGAGGAAGCGCAAGGCGTTCTCCGGCTGGTCCTTGTAGTTGATGGCAACCACATTCAGCCGCCCGTCTTTCGCCAGCTCCTTCAGCAGCGGATGTTCCTCGCGGCAGGGAATGCACCAGGACGCAAAGACGTTGACCAGCGTCAGTTTGCCCTTGATCGCCGCATCCGTCAGCGCCGGCAGATTGGCGCCATCGAGTGGCGGCAGCGCCAGCGACGGCGCCCTTCGGCCAATCAGGGCCGAGGGAATCGTGGCGATGTCCTTGCCGTGAAAATCCTGGTCGTAGAGCATCTTGCCAGCCGTGCCGGCAATCACCCCGAACACCAGCAGCGGCAGCAGGGCTGCGGCATAGCGGCCGAGACCGCGCGACTTTGGCGCCGGGTCCTGATCGGTGCTTTCCGCCATCAGGATGTGACTTCCTTGTTGCGCTGCGAGCGCCGGTGGATGCCGGAGGCTTCCAGCGCCGCCAGCTCGCGGCGACGCAGGCGACCGTCGATCCAGGTCCAGCCGATGAGTGCGATCACGGTCAGTGCGGCAAAGCCGTAGGAGCCATAGACGTAGAAGGCATGGTCCATCGGCTCAGCCCTCCCGGCTTGCCATGCGGGCGGCAAGGCGGCGCTGGGCGGCTATGCGGCGGCGCCAGATCTCGTTGCGGATCGCCATCAGGTGCAGCGTGAAGAATAGCAGCGTAAAGGCCAGCGCCATGACGAACAGCGGCCAGAGAAATTCCGGCGCGATGGTCGGGCCGTCCAGCCGCATGATGCTTTCCGACTGGTGCAGCGTGTTCCACCACTCGACCGAAAACTTGATGATGGGAATGTTGACGAAGCCGACGAGGATCAGTACTGCGCTCACCCGCGCACCGCGCGAGGGATCGTCGATGGCGCGATTGAGCGCTATCAGGCCGAGATACATCAGGAACAGGATGAAGACAGCGGTCAGGCGGGCATCCCAGACCCAGTAGGTGCCCCACATCGGCTTGCCCCAGAGCGAGCCAGTCACCAGCGCCAGCAGGGTGAAGGCGGCGCCGAGCGGGGCTGCGGCCTTGGCAGCAACATCGGCCAGCGGATGGCGCCAGACCAGCGTGCCGATGGCAGCCACGCTCATCACCGTATAGCACATCATCGACAGCCAGGCGGCCGGCACGTGGATGTACATGATCCGCACGGTGTCGCCCTGCTGATAGTCCGCATCCGTCGAGAAACAGAGGGTGAGGCCGATGGCCGAAATGATCGCCGTCAGCGCAGCCAGCCACGGAATGACGCGGCTTGCCAGCGCCAGAAACCGGGTCGGGTTGGCCAGATCGGAAAACCGGCTCAGTGTCGGGCTGACTTCGCTCATCGATTTTCCTTAGCGCGATATTGTGAAGCCTGCAATTCAAAGGCTGCTGGCAAGCCGATCAATCCGGCGTGCTCCTGAGCGCCAGGGCTGCTGCGGCCGGTCCGAGGACCGCGAAGAACAGCGTCAGGGCGATGAGGATCAGGAACGGCGGCAGGAACGGCGCCGGGCCTTCGACGGCGGCATAGGTGGCGGAAACACCGAAGATCAGCACCGGGATAGCCAACGGCAGGATCAGGATCGACACCAGCAATCCACCGCGCGGCAGGGCAACGGCCACCGCAGCCCCGACCGCGCCGATCAGCGTGATGGCCGGGGAACCGACCAGCAACGTCAGCATGGTGGCGCCGATCGCCGTCTCGCTCATGTTCATGAACAGCCCGAGCAGCGGCGAGGCGATCACCAGCGGCAGCCCGGTGGCTGTCCAGTGGGCTGCGCATTTGACGAGTACGGTCAGCACCAGCGGCGTTTCCTGCATCAACAGCAGATCGAGGGAGCCGTCATCGCGCTCCGCCTGGAACAGCCGGTCGAGGCCGAGCAGCGCCGACAGCAGGGCGCCGATCCAGACGATGGCCGGTCCGATGCGGGCCAGAAGTTTCAGGTCAGGCCCGACACCGAAGGGGATTACGGCAACGACGGTCAGAAAGAACAGCACCCCGATCAGCGCACCGCCGCCAGAGCGAACGGAAAGCTTGAGGTCGCGAAGAAAGAGAGCGATCATCGGGTGCCTCCGTCGTCGTGCAGATCGTACTGTGTCGGCGTGCCGCCTTGCGTTGCTTTTGATTGATGCAACTGATCGTTTTGACGAGCGCTGATGAAAGGCAGGCTGGCCGTCTCGGGAGCTACGCCGAAGCTTCTATGGTGAGGAGGGCTACCCCCCTCTGTCACCTTCGGTGACATCTCCCGCACAATGAGGGAGATCGGGCGGTCGTGGCTGCTTTTGACAACCAAAGACTTGCGATCGCGTGGAGGACTGGCAAGGGAAAAGAATGATCTCCCCCCTTGTGGGGGAGATGTCACGTAGTGACAGAGGGGGGCAGCTTGCTGCAAACTCGAGACCATCAACCCCATACTCCCTCATCCACACCGGCAAATCCGGTCATTGCCAGATCGCGCGCGTTGCTGAGTCCGAGGGGCTGGTGGGTGGCGGCGAGGACAATGCCGCCGCGCTGCTGGTGCTTGGTGATCAGGTCGGCAAACAGGAGGTCGGCGCTGGCGTCGAGGGCTGCCGTGGGTTCGTCGAGGATCCAGACCGGGCGGTGGGCGACGAGCAGCTTGGCGAAGGCCAGCCGGCGCTGCTGGCCGGCGGAGAGGTAGCCGAACGGCAGGTGCATGATGGCGGAAAGGCCGACGGCCTCGGCTGCTTCCTCCACGGGCACCCCGCCATCAGACCCGAGGAAAGAGCGCCAGAAGGAGAGGTTCTCGGCGACGGTAAGCTCGTTTTTCATCGCGTTGCGGTGGCCGAAATAATGGCTGACTTCGCCCACCGGGTGCTCCTGCTCACCCTTCCCGCCGACGAAGACGATCCTGCCCTTTTCGGCCGCCAGAAGACCGGCAACGACGCGCAGGAGGGTCGATTTTCCGGAGCCGTTCGGGCCGGTTAATATCAGTGCCTCGCCGGCTCCCAAGTGAAAGGAAATGTTAACGAAAATCAGATCCTCGCCGCGTCTGGCAGCCAGGTTTTCGGCACTCAGATGCATGGCTGGAGGCTTTCCCGGTTGGCACGACGCATGTGCAAAAAATTGTCCGATTTTGGGCTTGCCTGCTATGGCAAGTTTTTTGGAAATTATCTATAAGACCTGCAACCACGCCAGCGGTCGGCGTGAACTTCATCCTAGCGCCGAACTTGCGGTTGTTTCCAAAGCAACCTCACGTGCGGACAGCGGAAATGGCCGTACCCGCATCCTGATGTGCATTACGTGCATAGGCGTCCACACGACTGTGTTGGCTATCAGAAACGGGGTCTCTCGTGTCTAAATCTCTCGACAGTTTCAATTGCCGTTCCACGCTCAGTGTGAACGGAAAAGATTATGTCTACTACAGCCTGCCCAAGGCTGAGGCAAACGGCCTTTCCGGTATTTCCAAGCTGCCTTATTCCATGAAGGTCGTCCTGGAAAACCTGCTGCGCAACGAAGACGGCCGCTCGGTTGTCAAAAATGACATCGAAAGCGTTGCCGCCTGGCTCATCGACAAGGGCACCGCTGAAAGCGAAATCGCCTACCGTCCGGCCCGCGTGCTGATGCAGGACTTCACCGGCGTTCCCGCCGTCGTCGATCTGGCCGCCATGCGCGATGCCATGGTGGCGCTCGGTGGCGACCCGGAAAAGATCAACCCGCTGGTTCCCGTCGACCTCGTGATCGACCACTCGGTCATCGTCGACGAATTCGGTACGCCGACCGCGCTCGCCCGCAACGTCGAGCTCGAATACGAGCGCAACGGCGAACGCTATCGCTTCCTCAAGTGGGGCCAGCAGGCCTTCAAGAATTTCCGCGTCGTGCCTCCCGGCACCGGTATCTGTCATCAGGTGAACCTCGAATATCTCGGCCAGACCGTCTGGACGAAGGACGAGGATGGGGAAACGGTGGCTTACCCCGACACCTGCGTCGGTACCGATAGCCACACGACGATGATCAACGGCCTCGGCGTTCTCGGCTGGGGTGTCGGCGGCATCGAAGCCGAAGCTGCCATGCTCGGCCAGCCTGTTTCCATGCTGCTGCCAGAAGTCATCGGCTTCAAGCTGACAGGCAAGCTCAAGGAAGGCTGCACCGCGACCGACCTCGTGCTGATGGTCGTGCAGATGCTGCGCAAGAAGGGCGTCGTCTCCAAGTTCGTCGAATTTTTCGGCGTCGGCCTCGACAGCATGTCGCTTGCCGACCGCGCCACCATCGGCAACATGGGCCCGGAATATGGCGCCACCTGCGGCTTCTTCCCGGTCGACAGCGAAACCATCAATTACCTCACCATGTCCGGCCGTACCACCGACCGGATCGCGCTGGTCGAAGCCTATTCCAAGGCTCAAGGGATGTGGCGCGACAATGACGGCTCCGAGCTTGTCTTCACCGACACGCTGGAACTTGATCTCGGCGACGTCGTGCCTGCCATGGCCGGCCCGAAGCGTCCGGAAGGCCGCGTTCCACTCGAAGGCATCGCCGCCGGTTTTGCCGCCGCTCTCGAAGCCGACTACAAGAAGCCGGGCCAGCTCGACAAGCGCTATGCCGTCGAAGGCACGGATTACGACCTCGGCCATGGCGACGTTGCAATCGCCGCCATCACCTCCTGCACCAACACCTCCAATCCCTCGGTGCTGATCGCAGCCGGCCTGCTTGCCCGCAACGCAGTTGCCAAGGGCCTGAAGTCCAAGCCATGGGTGAAGACTTCGCTGGCGCCCGGTAGCCAGGTGGTCGCCGAATACCTGTCGAAGTCCGGCCTGCAGACCGATCTCGACACGCTCGGCTTCAATCTCGTCGGCTTCGGCTGCACCACCTGCATTGGCAATTCCGGCCCTCTGCCGGCGCCGGTTTCCAAGACAATCAACGACAAGGGCCTGATTGCAGCCGGCGTTCTTTCCGGCAACCGCAATTTCGAAGGTCGCGTGTCGCCCGATGTGCAGGCGAACTACCTCGCATCGCCGCCGCTGGTCGTTGCCTACGCGCTGGCGGGCTCGGTGCAGATCGACCTGACCAGCGAGCCTCTCGGCGAAGACAAGGATGGCAATCCGGTGTTCCTCAAGGACATCTGGCCAACCTCGCACGAAATCCAGGAATTCATCCTGAAATACGTGACCCGTGAACTCTACGAAAGCAAGTATGCCGACGTGTTCAAGGGCGATGTCAACTGGCAGGCCGTGCAGATTCCTCCGGGCCAGACCTATGCCTGGGACGACGATTCCACTTACGTCCAGAACCCTCCATACTTTGTGGGCATGGGCAAGAGCGGCTCCGGCATCTCCGATATCAAGGGCGCCCGCGTCCTCGGCCTGTTCGGCGACAAGATCACCACCGACCACATTTCGCCTGCCGGCTCGATCAAGGCAGCGTCGCCAGCCGGCGCCTATCTGCTTGAGCACCATGTCGGTGTTGCCGACTTCAACCAGTACGGCACCCGTCGCGGCAACCACGAAGTGATGATGCGCGGCACCTTCGCCAACATCCGCATTCGCAACCACATGCTCGGCCCGAACGGCAAGGAAGGTGGTTACACCATCCACTACCCGTCCAAGGAAGAGGAATCGATCTACGACGCGGCGATGCAGTACAAGGCCGAAGGCGTGCCGCTGGTGATCTTCGCCGGTGTCGAATACGGCAACGGCTCGTCGCGTGACTGGGCTGCCAAGGGCACCAACCTGCTCGGCGTCAAGGCCGTCATCGCCCAGTCGTTCGAGCGTATCCATCGCTCGAACCTGGTCGGCATGGGCGTCATCCCGTTCGTCTTCGAAGAAGGCACGACCTGGGCCTCGCTGGCACTGAAGGGCGACGAAACCGTCACCATCGAAGGCCTCGAGAACATCAAGCCGCGCGAAAAGAAGACCGCCGTCATCACTTATGGCGACGGCACTGTGAAGAATGTGCCGCTCATCAGCCGCGTCGATACGCTCGACGAAGTCGTGTACCTCAACAACGGCGGTATCCTGCAGACGGTTCTGCGCGATCTCGCTGCCTGATAGGCAACACAGGCCACAAAACAACGCCGCCGGAGAGAAATCTCCGGCGGCGTTGTTCTGTCACGGTGAAGTGTATCGTTGCCCGCGGTTGTCGCCTTGCCTCACCCGTTCGTGACTTTGCGTGGCTCCTGCAAGCCATTATCTCTTGTTTCAGATTTATCAGGCTTGATGCGGGCCGAGGATTTTGGCTAACAAGGTCTGGAAGAGGTGTTGCCCCATGTCCCATCGGTTCCTGATATCCCTGCTGGCCGGTGTCGCGTTGGCGGGCGCGGCGCATGCCCAGGACTTGGGCAAACTGAAGGGCGTCGTCGAGCTCTTCACCTCGCAGGGCTGCGCCTCCTGTCCGCCGGCCGACGCCGCGCTGAAGCAGCTGATCGAGCAGGGCAATGTCGTGGCGCTCGCCTATCACGTCGACTACTGGAATTATCTCGGCTGGAACGACACCATGTCGTCCAAGGACAATACCGCCCGGCAATATGCCTATGCGCGGACACTCGGCCGCAGCAGCGTCTACACGCCGCAGGCGGTGCTGAATGGCAGGGATCATCTGAACGGTGCCGATCTCGGGGCTATCAACGTCAAGCTGGATGACCTTTCGCGTGCCGGACAGGGACTGACCGTTCCGGTCAGTGCCGCGATGAAGGGCGACGAGCTGGAAATCGACATCGCGGCCGGCCTGGGCAAGGCCAATGTGGTGATTGCCTATTTCGACCGTGAACAGCGCGTTGACGTTACCAAGGGCGAGAATACCGGCCAGCAGATCGCCTACATGCACAGCGTTTCGGACGTTGAGACTGTCGGCATGTGGGAGGGCAAGCCGATGCACCTGACATTGCCTGCGAACGTAATGGACAAGGCCGGCCGCAAGGGACTTGCCATCATGCTGCAATCGTCGACGGCAACGGGAGATCCGGCAGCCATCATCGGCGCAACCGTCATGACGGTGGGTGCCGACGACTAGAAGTGCTAAATCTCCGCTGTTGAATTGCATTTTGGGCTGGACGCCAAGTGAGAACGCCGCTGGCGCAAATCCGGACGCGCGGCATCTTGCAATTTTATCGCGGCGGGGCGACACTGTCACTCTGCTGTCATGGGCGGAGGCTTCGAGGAATTGATGACTGATCAGCCGGATTTGCGACGCGGCCAAAGCAACAGCGTCGATAGCAACTCTTCCGTTGTCGTCGATATTACTCAATATAAACAGAGCAAGGATATCCTGCCAGTGACGTTTCACAGGCGGGAGCTGGATGCGATACTGTGGATCTACGGTCGAATGGTGGGCGAGAACGAGTGGCGCGACTACGCCATCGACCACACCAAGGAAAAAGCGATTTTCTCGGTTTTCAAGCGCTCCGGCGAGTTGCCGTTGTTTCGCATCGAAAAGGACCCGAAGCTTGCCGCCAAGCAGGGCGCCTATGCCGTCATCAACACAAACGGCATGATATTGAAGCGCGGGCACGATCTGCGTCAGGTGTTGAAGGTTTTCGACAAGACGTTGAAACTGGTCGAGAAGTAGTCGTTCCGAGGGCTTCTACCATCTGTGGTGGCGGCTCTGCGGAGGGCCATGGCGGCGGTGCTTCCGCACCCTGCCGCAGACCTCCCATTCCCATAACTAGTGCGTGCGGTAAACCATGTAAAACGCCAGTCCCCAACACATCACCGTGGAAATGCTCAAAAGAAAAATACCGGTTTTCAATACGTGTCTCCGTGAGTGTTTCTACCGCAGGTGTGGGTACGTCAGGGCCGGACAAAGAGTTTCGGAAGCAGGAGTTCTTTTTTCATGCCTCTCCTGCAGAAACTCCATCATTCGTGTGGCAGGACCTAAATCCTATCCCCGGTCTAGCTGGCGCTTATAGAAATACTTTTCGTCTAAGTGTTGTCCGTGGTTTGGCGCAATACGCTGAAAGCAATGCTCAATCGCCATTTTCCTAAAATGAGAAGTTGAACCCTCCCGGATTAAGCCACAGGCGGCGGTCTCACGACTGGCGACCCCTCATCAATTACCTTGAATTGCAATTATTTTAAATACTACCCTTGATATCCATGAAGTAGGATTGTAATCCTATGATTTATGATCCCTTGGAATCAGGCCGTGGCACCAGGACCACAACCGCTGTCCCATGCCGCAGGGCAAGGCGAGGTCGCCGGCTTTCGCTTTTCCACGGCTGACAACGATGCACCCTTTGCCGCCTGGCGTTCAGTTCTCGCCACGCTGTTCGAAGCCACGCAGACCCAGCAAATTCCCCCCACCGG
This sequence comes from Rhizobium tumorigenes, assembly GCF_003240565.2. Taxonomy (NCBI): domain Bacteria; kingdom Pseudomonadati; phylum Pseudomonadota; class Alphaproteobacteria; order Hyphomicrobiales; family Rhizobiaceae; genus Arminella; species Arminella tumorigenes. The sequence continues at coordinate 2,969,412 of NZ_CP117255.1, read as the reverse complement.
GTTCAAGGCCGATCTTCTTGTCCAGCATTTCGGGACGTTCCTGCTTTGCCGCAGCTTTGCGGGCAGCGGGCGCTTTCTTCGTGACCATCGGCGGGTCTGCTCGGACGATTTCGACCATGTCGTGGTCTCCTCGGTGTTGAGCGGAGGGATTGCTGTCGGCGGCAAGGCGAGGCGGTTGCGACCGGGAGACGTTACGGTCGTCGACCTTTCCTCGCCGATGCGTTTTGCCATGGTGGCGGCTGATGCGCTGCATCTGATCGTTCCGCGCGCTGGTTTGCCCAGTGCCGTGGCGTCCCTGTCGCCAATGCCGTGCCGCGTTTTCCATGGCGACACCGCAATGGCTATTTTCCTGCGGGGTATCCTCGAAAGCCTCTCCAACGCCTCCCGTTATTTCAGCGCGCTCGAGGTCAATGCCCTCGGTGCCTGCTTTCCCGACCTGCTCGGCTGGTGCCTGGGGACCGTTCCCGTGGTTTCGTCGGTAAAGACGAGGGGCGATCTCGGCCGGCGGCTGCGCCGTCATATCGAGGAGAATATCGACCGGGCAGACCTGACAGCCTCGCGGCTGGCGCGCGAGATCGGCGTCTCCCGCAGTCAGCTCTATCGGCAGTTCGAGGCGAGCGGCGGTGTCGACACCTACATTCGCGGCCGGCGATTGCGGCGCTCCCTGCAGGCGCTTGCCGACCCTCGACGCGCAGACACCAGGATCGCCGACATTTCCTATGAGATGGGTTTTTCCGACGAGGCGCATTTCAGCCGGCTGTTTCGGCAGACCTTCGGGCAATCCCCGCGCGACATCAGGGCGGCGGCGCGCGCCGGCGACAGCAGTTTAAACGGCCTGAAGTTCCCGCCGGGTCCCGTCCCCTCTTTCTCCGACTGGCTTCTCATGCTTGGCACCGGCTGACGCGGTCCGTGATTTGGGACGCCTGTCCAAGTTTGCGGGACGGGCATCCAAGGACAACCAGGAGAGGATCGCTAGTATCCACAGCAACAACCGAGAAAGCCGAAGCAATCAATTGTTCTCAAACCAATGGCGACAGGAAACGATACAATGTCGATCGATGCACAAGCGAGCGCCGGCACCACATTCGAGCTGAAGGCCACCAACGACTCCAGCCTTCCGGGGCAAAACTATTTCAATGTCTATTCACCGATACTGACAAATCTGGACGCCAAAGCCCAGACCCTTGTGGCTCTGGTCTCCGCTGCGACAGGTAAAGGGCAATCGACAACGTTGACATGGCAAGGCGGTAGCGGTGCGCTGTCGTTGTTTGCTGTCACGGCCGGAGCTAGCCCCGTCACCTCGCCCGGTACCGCAGTTGCGCTTGGTGATATCGTAGCCATCGAATGGGCAGCCGGCGCCTTCACCATCAGTCCGGCTGCCGGCGGCCCAGCAGACAGCATCCAGGTGTCGATCACCTCCGCGGTCCCTCCTGGCATAAAAATTGGTCTGGTGGTGGGTCCAGGCTCGATCCTGGTTCGGCCAGCGATCGGCCAAGCAGTACTCACCCTGACGCCCGACATGTCTCCCGTTGCAACGGTGTCGTTTGGTACTGCCTTTCAGCTGCCGCCACCGCCTGTCTCCGATGTCAGCCAGCCGCGGCAGGTGACGTTCCAGCCGGGGACCTCGAGCAGCGGTCCGCTCGCAACCGCAGAGATCTCTGTCGGAGTGACGGACGAAATCGTCCAGCTCGGCTAGCCGCAATTTCCGATTGCCCGGGTTCCGCCACCGAGCCGGGCATCCTTGCTGTCTCCATGCTCCGCACGACTGGAGTGGCGAGGCGGGCCGGCACCGCATCCTCCCCTGGGCGGTGCCGGCCTCTTGATCACAGGGGATCTTCCCGAAACGAAAGGCGACGACAATGACGACTTACTCTCTGACATGCATCAATAACTCGCAGATGTCCGGCAGCTTCGCGATCTTCCAGAAGCCACCACCGATGACCATCCCCGGCAACATCTTTTCGCTGGCCTGGTTCGCCCGGCCGACGGCTGTGTCCAGCAAAGTCACCTTCACCTGGGGCCTCGACTACAGCTTTGTCTGGTCGGAGACTGGCCTGTTGCAGCCCGGCATCAACTTTGCCGCGACACAGAATGTCGCAGCCGATCCGAACGGGCAGAACGTCGTGCAGCTGACGCAAGACAGTTTCGGTGCCACCACCTTCGCCAATCCTGCCGGTACGGGTGCAATCGGCTCCCTGACGATCCAGCAGCTGTCCAACGTCCAGCCCAACTACACGTCTGTCGGCATCGGCATGGCGGGATCCGGGACCCACGCCGTCCAGGCGGCTCCGAACATGACGGCCGTCTTCACGCCGCATCCAAACTACTGGGTAATCTTCGGCAACTACACGACGGGCGACGTCATGGACATCGAGGACATCAGCTCGGCGGTCGAGGTGACGTACGGCGGCGCGCTGACATCGCGGACGGCCACGCTCGGCCTGAACAATCTGATCACCACAGCCTGATCTTCGGGACGGCGGCCCTGTTGCCGCCGTCCCGGACCTCTGCGGTCCGTGAACGCCCGTCCCATCGACTTCAAGCATTGCAGGCAGCGGGACTGACAACCCGCATGCAGTTCCCGGGAATGGTCGCAGCCATCTCGCCTGACTTTTGAGCGTTCACGCACGCCTCGCATGCCCCACAGACATGGCGGTGACCCTGTCCCCGCTTTTGCAGCTCCGGCGACACGCGTCTCCGAGCAACGCTCGTAGCATGGTGCGACGAGCGATAACCTCTTGTTGTGAAAAGGAAAGTCAAATGAAAATCAACAAATTTAGTCGTCGTTTCCTTGCTATATCCTTCGGCGCGTTTGCGGCACTTAGCGTCGTGAGCTCGGCCTACGCATACGACGTCTACCGGAGTGTCACGGCCGATGCATTTACCCATGTCGTCAACTGGACTCCCGCCAACTTTGGTGTGAGCGCAGGACCCGCTATTCCACCACCGCCCGCATCGCTCTCATTTTTTCATTTCGCCAACGATGGAGCGGCTCAACACGGGCTGCCGGCTGCACAGTGCTTCGTCAAGGTCCACCTTGCGGGCACCGGCGCTCACCCTGCTGTGCTGGCCAACGACACGGTCGGGAATGCGGCAGTGGGTATCGCCAATGCTTCTTCTTTGCCTTTTCCGTGGACAATTACGTTCGACAACGCCCCAGCGGGTCACTGGAACATTACAAAGGGGGCGATTGTAAACCTTGCTCTCATGCCAGTGCCGTCCAACGCCACCGCTGGCACGGTCGCAGCATTAGGTTTCCATAATCTCGCCAACAATCCCGGCAACACCTATGGTGTAACCGTAGTTAATGGCACGCTTGCAAATTGTCACGCCTGACGGACGGCAGCAAAAAAGACTGAACCTTGACATCACAGCTTCCGCCGGACCCATGTCCGGCGGCTTTTCGAGGAGAAGTTGGCATGGCCGTTCTACATCACGCCTTCCGTTGCCCTGTTACGCCGGAATTTCAGAGGGACGTTACATTGCTGCTTTGCGCATTGAAGGCTGACGCTCGCGATGAGCTTTCGGCCTTGGCGATTGCCGCCAATAGGCATCTGGCGCACCGAGAAGACCTGCATTCTGCATTTATGCTGCATCCCGATGGCTCGGCGTCCTCTTGGATGGAGCCAGACTTCGTCAGTCCCGGTCTGGCAGCTGTGTCACTTCTCGCGCACCGCTTCACTGCGATCCCCGGCCTGAGCGCGAGCGGCGGAGCCAATCATTATGTGCTGGAAACACATTTGCCTCTACTGGGGTGGTCGTCTGCGGAGATCGGACTTCTGGTGCGGGGCAAATCAATCGAGTCGATGTTGATGAACTATGCAGATACGTCTCGCCCCATCGAGCAGGGTGGCTTTCGCCATACGGGCGGTTGGACGGAGGGGTCGATCGCGCAGATGCTGAAGCTAAGCATAGATCGTATGATCCAAGGCCCGCCTTCAGGTTCTGATCCTCATGCACTGGCGGCGTGGGGGCTGCTCAATGATGTTGGTGCCCTGAGGGACGCCCAAGCCATGCTCGCCGCAATTTCCGACAAGGACTGGCTGGTGATGTCGATCACCCATTAAAACGGGGGCAGTGATGCCCCCGTATGGTCGATTTCTCGTTTCGAAAGACTTCTCGGAGCCTGGCGCCTGAGCCTTACTTCCGGTTGCCCATGAACTGCAGCAGGAACATGAACAGGTTGATGAAGTCGAGGTACAGGGTCAGGGCGCCCATGATGGCCTTGCGGCCGGCGACGACGTCATCGTCTGCTTCGAAGTACAGTTCCTTGATCCGCTGGGTATCGTAGGCCGTGAGGCCGGCGAAGACCAGGACGCCGATTGCCGAGATGGCAAACTGCAGGGCCGAGGACTGCATGAAGATGTTGACGACCGAGGCGATGATGATGCCGAACAGGCCCATCATCAGGAACGAACCCATCGCCGACAGGCTGCGCTTGGTAGTGTAGCCGTAAAGCGAAAGCGCACCGAAGGCGGCAGCCGTGATGAAGAACGTCTGGACGACGCTACCGGTCGTGTAGACCAGGAAGATCGACGACAGCGACAATCCGACCAGGCCCGCATAGACCATGAATGTCGTCCGAGCAGCGGACACGCTCATGTTGTTGATGCGGAAGCTCAGGAAGAATACGGCAGCCAGAGGCGCCAGCATGATGACCCACTTCAGCGGCGAGCCGTAGACGGCAACCCCGGCGCTGGTCAGCATGACGCCGTGAAAATTGGCCGCTGCCTGTGTTGGGTCAGTGGTCGTGGTGAGTGCGATCAGGGCGTAGGCGGCGACGCCCGTCAGCACCAGACCCAGTGCCATCAGGTTGTAGACCTTCAGCATGTAGCTGCGAAGGCCCTCGTCGATCATTGCGCCCGATTGCGCGCCGGTTGCCCGGTTGGGGAAATTACGAAAGTCAGCCATGTTTTCCTCTTTCAAGCTCCGAGTGGATGACGGTGTCGGGCACTTCAGTCCCGGGCGCCGCTGCGGAGCTCCAGCATGCCTGACGAGAATATGAGGCTTTCGAGGCGCGCGTACAAGAGCCAACGATCTGCAATCGGGTTAAATCGATGTAACCTCGGGGCTTTTGGCCGCTTGGGTTAATGGCGGGCCTTAGAGTTCGCGCAGCACGGGTGCTGCTTTCTGGCCCAGAATGCGCCACGTGCCGATCAGGCCTATGCCGACCGTCAGCACCAGGGCGATGACGATGGTCGAAAAGGCGACGTCCGGCAGGAAGCTTGACGGCAAATGCATGATCCGGCTGACGATGTACCAGGCCGCGACCGCGCCGGCAGCGAGCGCAAAGATCGCCGTTGCCACGCCGAGGATGAGGTATTCGTAGGTGAAGGCGCGGATCAGCATGGCGCGGGTCGCCCCCAGCGTCTTCAGCACGACGGCATCGTGGGTGCGGGCCCTGTTGCCGGCGGCAAGCGCACCGGCCAGCACCAGCACCGAGGCGATCAGCGCGATCGAGGCGGCAGCACGGATGGCTGTCGCAAGCTGGGCCACCAGGGAGTTGATCATGTCGAGCGCATCCTTGACGCGGACGCTGGTGATAGTCGGATAGGCATTGGTCACGGTTCGCAAGATCGTCGCCTCCTGCTCAGCCGTCGCCGACGGGTCTGTCAGCGTCGCCAGCCAGGCGTGTGGCGCGCCCTTGAAGGTGTTCGGGGTGAAAATCATGACGAAATTGATCGACAGCGATTGCCATTCCACCTTGCGGAAGTTGGCGATCTTCGCCGTCATGTTGCGCCCGAGCACATTGACGGTGACGCTGTCTCCGAGCTTCAGCCCTAGCGCCTTGCCTTCCTCCTGCGAGAACGACACCAGCGGTTCGCCGGTATATCCCTTGTCCCACCACTTGCCTTCGGTGATGGCGGCGTTTTCCGGCGGCGTTTCGGCATAGGTGATGCCTCGGTCGCCGCGCAGCACCCATTGGCCGGCCGGCGGGACCTGCCGCTTGGTGACGTCCTCGCCGTTGAAGGCGGTGATGCGGCCGCGCAGCATCGGCACCTCGGTGAGTTTGCCCTTTGGCGCCTGCGCTGAGACCAGCGTCTTGAAGCCCTCGAGTTCGCTGCCCTGGATATCGACGAAGAAGAAGTTTGGCGCCTGGTCTGCCATGTGGCCGGTCAGTTCGCGTCGCATGTTGCTGTCGATCAGCGTCAAGGTCACCAAGAGTGCCAGGCCGAGGCCGAGAGACAGCACGACGGATGCGGTCAGCGCGCCCGGCCGGTGGATGTTGCCGATAGCAAGCCGCAGTGCCGGCGAATTGACGCGCGGACTGCGCCTTGCGAGCCACGCCAGGCCCCACGCGACCAGCCGCAAGACTGCGAAGGCCACGGCGATGGCAACGATGAAGACGATGGCGATAAAGCGGTCGTAGGCGGTAAAGATGGCAAGCGCGGAGAGGGCTGCGAGCAGTAGCGCTGCGCCGAGCAGATAGGGCCACGACGGCAGCTTGCGGGTTTCGAAGCCCTGCTCGCGGAATAGCGCCGTCGCCGGCACTTCGCGGGCGTGGCCGAGCGGCAGGATGGCGAAGGCGAGGGTGGTCAGGAGGCCGAACAGCGCGGCCAGCGTCAGCGCGCCCGGGTAGAGGGTGGGCGCTGTCGAGACCGGCAGGAACTGCGCCATGAACTGAGACGCGAAGATCGGGGCTATCGCGCCGATCACCAGGCCGACAAGAATGCCGGCGAGCGCGATCAGGGCGATCTGGATCAGATAGATCATCACCACGACGGAGGCGGGAGCGCCGAGGCACTTGAAGGTGGCGATGGTCGTGCGCTTGCTGTCGAGAAAGGCGCGCACGGCATTGGCCACCCCGACGCCGCCGACGATCAGCGCCGTCAGGCCGACGAGGGTAAGGAATTGCGAGAAGCGGGTGATGTTGTCGGCCAGCGACGGTGCTGCCTTGTCGCTGGTGCGGATCGACCAGCCGGCTTGCGGAAAGGCCTTGTTGGCACGGTCTGCAATAGTATTCAGCCCATTGGCAGGGTCAGCCATGCGGATCTTGTAGCCATGCTCGACGAGGCTGCCGTTCTGTACCAGGCCGGAGGCTGTCAGGGCATCGGCGCTGGTGAGCAATCTCGGCGCGAAGGCAAAGCCCTCGGAAATCGCGTCCGGTTCGTTCTTGATCGTGCCTGAAATTCGCAGCTTGGCGCTGCCCAGCAGCAGTTCGCTGCCGATTTTCAGGTTGAGGCGATCGAGCAGCAGGGGCGCTACCAGTGCGCCATAGGTGCCGTCCTTTTCTGCCAGAAGCGTCGAAAGCGGCTGATCCGGTTCGGCTTCGAATTTTCCGTAGAGCGGATAGGCTTGATCTACAGCCTTGACCTCGACCAGCGACTGGTCGGCGCCATCGGGCAGGCGCGCCATCGATCGCACACCGGTCGACGCAGAGAGAGTGCCGAGGCCTTTGAGATAGGACATCTCTTCAGGCGTCGCCTCGCGATTGTTGATTTCGAAGCGCACGTCGCCGGCCAGCAGCGTCTGGCCCTGCGTTGCGATGGCATCGGTGATCGAGCGCGAAACGGAATTGACGGCGGCGATGGCGCCGGTGCCGAGCGCGATACAGGCGAGGAAGATATAAAACCCGCGCAATCCGCCACGCAGTTCGCGCAGCGCCAGCCGGAAGGCGAGTGAAAGGCGGGCGCCGCCGAGCGTCATGCGAAAATCGCCTGCTGGTCGGACGTCTTCGTGTTGTCGCTGTCGATTGCGCCGGAGCGGACGCGGATCTGGCGCGAGCAGCGGGCCGCCAGCGCGTTGTCGTGGGTGACCAGCAACAGGGTCGTGCCGCGCTCGGCCTGCTTTGCAAACAACAAGTCGGCGATCTGCCGGCCGGTATCGGTGTCGAGGTTGCCGGTCGGTTCGTCGGCGATGATCAGGGCCGGCGAGGGGGCAAGCGCGCGGGCAATCGCCACCCGCTGCTGTTCGCCGCCCGAGAGCTGGCCGGGATAATGGGTTAGACGTTCGCCCAGCCCGACGGACTGGAGCTCGCGGCGGGCGATGTCAAAGGCATCCCGCACATTGGCCAGTTCCAGCGGCACCGCGACATTTTCCAGCGCCGTCATGTTGGCGATCAGGTGGAAAGACTGGAAGACGATGCCGATGTTCCGGCCGCGGAAATCGGCAACCTTGTCTTCGCTAAGCGCATGCAGCGGCGTGTCGCGAATGATGATTTCGCCGCTGTCGAGGCTCTCCAGCCCAGCCAGCACCATCAGCAGCGTCGATTTGCCTGATCCGGAAGGGCCGACGATGCCGACGGATTCACCCTCGAAAATGGTCAGGTCGATGCCTTTCAGCACGTGCACCGACGCCGCGGCGTTGCCCAGCGTCAAATCCGCCTTCTTCAGCTCGATGATTGTTTTAGCCAATGAGAACTGCCCTATATAAGCGAAGACGTGCCGCTGCTGCGCGCACAATGCAGGCAATCTAGGGAATCGATCATGCGTTTTAAAGTTGCCGGGTTTCAATTCGTCGTCATTGCCGCTGCCCTTGTGTTCGGCCTCTGCGGTCCGGCGGCGGCCAGAACCATCCAGCTGGTCGGTCTCGGCGACAGCCTTATGGCCGGTTACATGCTGCCACCGGGCGACGGTTTTCCGGCAAAGCTCGAGGCCGCGTTGAAAGCCAAGGGGCTCGATGTCGCGGTTTCCGATGCCGGTGTGTCCGGTGACACGACCTCCGGCGGGTTGGCGCGGACAGACTGGTCAGTGCCAGACGGGACCGATGGCGTCATTCTCGAACTCGGCGCCAACGACGCGCTGCGTGGCATTGCACCGGAGGAGAGCGAGAAGAACCTCGATGCGATCATCGCAAAACTGAAGGAACGCAAAATTCCCGTTCTTCTGGCCGGCATGCTGGCGCCGCCGAATATGGGCGGGGATTACGCCGCCCGATTCAACCCCATCTACAAGCGGCTGGCCGACAAGTACCAGTTGCCGTTGTACCCGTTCTTCCTTGACGGCGTTGCCGCCCAGGCCAAGTTACAGCTGCAGGATGGCATGCATCCCAATCCTGAAGGGGTCGATGTCATGGTGCAGCGTATTATGCCACAGGTGACAAGTTTCATTGGGACGATCGCTGCGGTGCAGAAATAGACACTTGCGCCGCATTTGATTGCGTGATTCGCTGCATGTATCTGCAAAAGATTCGGGGATCTCGCCATGCCGAGACTGTTTGCCGCCCTCGAAATTCCCCGTAACGCGGCGATGAGCCTGTCGTTGTTGCGCGGTGGTCTACCGGGCGCCCGGTGGATTGACGTAGAGAACTACCACATCACCTTGCGCTTCATCGGGGACGTCGACGGGCGGACCGCCGATGAAATCGTCGAGCGCCTGGACCGGATCGAAAGGCCCGAATTCCAGATCAAGCTGGATGGCATCGGTGCCTTCGGCTCCAAGAAACCGCACTCCGTCTGGGCCGGCGTCACGCCAAATCCCGAAATGTATGCCCTGCAGGGCGAGATCGAGCGGATTTGCCAGCGGGTCGGCCTGTCGGCGGATCCCCGGAAATTCATGCCGCACGTTACGCTGGCCCGGTTGAAATCGTCGCGTCTGGACGATGTCGCGCACTATCTCTCCGGCCGCGGCAATTTCCAGACATCGCTGTTCACGGCGTCACGCTTTGTGCTGCTATCCTCTCGGGAATCGGTGGGCGGCGGTCCGTATCTGACGGAAGAGATTTTTCCGCTTCACGAAGTGCGAACTTTCCCGGCGGTTTCCAGCAAGGACTTGCAGCCGGTCAAGAGCATGCTGTAGACGCGGTCAAAATCATCCCGGCCGCCGTAGTAGGGGTCCGGGATGTCTTCGCCGGTTTCCAGCGCATAGCGATTGAAGAGATGCAGCTTGGCCGCGTTTGCGCCACTCGCCATCTTTTCGAGAACCCTTAAATTGTCACGATCAAGCGCCAGGATCAGGTCGAAACGATCGAAGTCGGCAGCTGTGATGCGGCGTGCGCGCTGGGCCGCGATATCGATGCCGTGCGCAGCGGCAACAGCAATCGAACGCGGATCGGGCGGGTTGCCCTGATGCCATCCGCCTGTGCCGGCCGAGTCGATATCGAACTCTGCGGCGCGTCCGGCGTTTAACGCCATATGTTTGAAAATTCCTTCGGCGAGCGGCGAGCGACAGATGTTGCCCATGCAGACGAAGAGGATCTTGAAACGATGCATACGAACTTTCGACTGTTCAAACGAGGGCCATTCAAATGAAATACGACAAACTTGAAGTGACGGCCATAGAAGAAAAGATGACTGGTCTCGACGGCTGGACGCTCACGGGCGACGCAAAATCGATCACCAGAAGCTTCAAATTCGCCAACTTTCGCGAAGCCTTCGGTTTCATGACGGAAAGCGCGCTTGCGGCCGAAAAGTTCGATCATCACCCAGAATGGTTCAACGTGTACTCGAAGGTCGACGTCACGCTCACCACCCATGACGCAGGCGGATTGACCGAGCAGGACTTTCGCATGGCGAAGGCAATGGACAAGGCGGCGGCTGGCCGTATCGGTTGATTGGGCAAGTGGCCGCTTCCATATGTGTCCCTCATGGGTCCCACAGGATTTTCCAGCAATGCAAGATATCAAGTTCGGCGAGATCCTTCTTCCCGGTGACGAAGATACCCGAAAGAGCCGCGAGAAGACCGTGCGCCGCAAATTCTGGCCGGCGCTTAGAAAGGCAATCCGCTACGTGCCGTTCGCGCGCGACGTGGTGGCTGCCTTCTATTGCGCGCTAGATCCGCAAACGCCGACGCGCGTGCGCGGTATACTGCTGGCGGCCCTTGCCTATTTCGTGATGCCCTTCGATATCATTCCGGATTTCATGGCCGTGGTCGGCTACACGGACGACATAGCGGTGCTGACGGCGGCGTTTCGCATGGTCAGCGGCCATATCAACGAAAGTCACTACGATGCTGCCGACCGTGCGCTGGCGGATAAACTGGATGTTGGCAAGCCGGCCTAGCAGGTGAGCGCAGGCCGACGGCGGCCTAGACTGCCTCCAGCCGTTTCTTAAGCTTGCCGAAAGCCAGCCTTATGCGCGACTTCACAGTTCCGAGCGGCAGGCCGGTGATGGCCGCGATCTCCGAGTGCGATTGGCCGAGGAAGAATGCGGCGCGCAGGAGTTCCTGCTGTTCATGCGGCAACTCGGCCATGGCGGCACGCACCTGTGCATCCCGGTCTTCGTATTCCATCACGACGTCGGCCGCCAATTCGCCGATTGGCTGCAATCCCGGATCATTATCGTCGAGCACACGAATTTTTGATCGACGCTGCAGATCGATGCGGCGATTGCGAGCTATGCGGAAAATCCAGGTCGAGAGCGAAGACCGTGCCGGGTCATATAGGCCCGCCTTGTGCCAAAGGACGATCATCACTTCCTGTACTAGCTCTTCCGCCTCTCCACCGGCCATGCGCTGTCGCAAAAGCCAGGATTTCAGCCTTGGCGCGAAGTAGTCGTAGAGATGGGAAAACGCCGTCTGGTCGCGGCGCTCTGCAACGGCCCGGGCGAGGACAGCAAAGCGCTGTTTTTCCTTCGCATCCATTTCCCCTCCACATGCCCCCAAGCTCTTGCAACTCGCAACCCACGTCCGAATGGTTTATGAGGTACAGCGGATTTTATAAACGTCAAACTCTTGCCTGAATCTTTCTGTCTTAAATCGCTATAAAGGCTGGCGATCTCGCCAATCAGGTCCATCTCTCTTCAGAAGTTTCGACAATCAATCGATCATCGCTTGACTGAATCGGCACAGTTAAGAGGCAATCGACCATCACATTGACGGTTTGGTAACCGAAATTACGCCAAAATAAGGCGCCTCGTGAATACGCATCTCCCGACGAAATTCACGTCGGGCTCTGGATCGCAAGAAACCGGCAGGAAATCATGTTTATAAAAAGCTCCGCAATCGCCCTCACGCTCGTTCTGGCCACCGCCGGCATCGCATCCGCTCAGAAAACCAAGCCAAAGGCCGCGCCTGCGGCTGCCGCCCAGACGCAATCTGCAGCGCCGACCCGCATCAAGCAGTTCGATGCCTGGGGCGCCTATTCCTACCAGTCGGGAACCGGCAAGGTGTGCTACGTCCTGTCGGTGCCGACGGCCAAGCTGCCGGCGACGGGCATCGACCACGGCGACAACTTCTTCATCGTCACCCAGCGCCCCGGCCAGAACATCTCCTACGAGCCACAGGCGATGATGGGCTACGTGCTGAAGGAAAACTCCAAGGTCAACGTGACCATCGACAACAAGACGTTCGTCATGTTCACCAAGGACAAGGCCGCATGGGTCGAGAACGCCGCACAGGAGCCTGCCCTGGTGGCAGCCATGAAGACCGGCCATTCCCTGACCGTTACCGCGACGTCTAAAAAGGGTACGGGCACATCCTACACCTACTCGCTGGCCGGCATTTCCGCCTCGCTGAAGCAGATCGAAAGCTGCAAGTAGGCTGAAGCGGGTTTCCGCTTTTCATGTTTGAAAAGCGCGGACGCAAGATCATGGAGGCTGGCCCTGGGCCGGCCTCTGGCGTTTTGAGGGGGATGACGGACGACGAAATTAGTGCTATTGCCGCCGCGAACTGCGGATGTGCCTGCGATAATGTCGCCCCTTCCGTCACCGAATTCAATTTCAATACCCTAGATCGCGCCTGCAGCTTCCTTGAAGCACGGCAGGCATCAACCTTTTGGATGATCCCATGTCCGTGATAGATGCCATGACCATTGCCAAGCCCGTTTCGGCGCCCGTCGTGCGCGGCGGCGAAGCTCTGCCGAAGCCGTCCCTGATTGGCCTGACGCGCGAGGAGATGGGGCAGGCACTGCGTGAGAAGGGCGTTCCCGAGAAGCAGGTCAAGATGCGCGTCAGCCAGTTGTGGAACTGGCTGTATGTGCGCGGCGTGTCGGATTTCGACGCCATGGTCAACGTCGCCAAGGACATGCGCGAAATGCTGAAGCAGCATTTTACCATCGCTCGGCCGGAGATCGTCGAGGAGCAGGTCTCCAACGACGGCACGCGTAAGTGGCTGATGCGTTTTCCGGCACGCGGTGCAGGACGCCCCGTCGAGATCGAAACCGTCTATATCCCGGAGGAGGGCCGCGGGACGCTGTGCGTCTCCAGCCAGGTCGGCTGCACTCTTACCTGTTCCTTCTGCCATACCGGTACGCAGCGGCTGGTGCGCAACCTGACGGCCGAGGAAATCCTCTCGCAGCTTCTGCTGGCGCGTGACCGGCTCGGAGACTTCCCGGATCGCGATACGCCTGTGGGTACCGCCATGCCGGCCGAAGGCCGAAAGGTCTCGAACATGGTCATGATGGGCATGGGCGAGCCGCTCTATAATTTCGAGGCCGTCAAGACTGCCCTGCTGATCGCCTCCGACGGTGACGGCCTGTCGCTGTCGCGTCGTCGCATCACGCTTTCGACCTCGGGCGTGGTGCCGGAAATCTTCCGCACCGGCGACGAGATTGGCGTCATGCTGGCGATATCGCTGCACGCCGTGCGCGACGACCTGCGCGACATCCTGGTGCCGATCAACAAGAAGTATCCGCTGAAGGACCTGATCGACGCGTGCCGCAAATATCCCGGCCTGTCGAACGCCCGACGCATCACATTCGAATATGTGATGCTGAAGGACGTCAACGACAGTCTCGAAGATGCCAAGGGGCTGATCCAGTTGTTGAAGGGCGTGCCGGCAAAGATCAACCTTATCCCGTTCAATCCTTGGCCCGGCAGCAACTACCAGTGCTCGGACTGGGAGCAGATCGAGAAATTTGCCGATTTCATCAACGCGGCCGGCTATGCCTCGCCGATCCGTACGCCACGCGGACGCGATATTCTCGCGGCCTGCGGTCAACTGAAGTCGGATTCGGAGCGCATGCGCAAGACCGACCGCCTCGCCTTCGAAGCCATGATGATCGCCAACCACGGCGAGGACTGACGGTCGACGGGCGAAGTCGTTCGCAACGAGCAGACGAAACTGACGGCGACCCACTTCGACGGGATTGCAACTGCGATCTTCGCGCGCGAGTTCGCTGCTCTATATCCTATCGCGCGTGCGTAAACAGGATCTTCGCCGCGAAGATCGAGAAGACGCCGGCGAAGGTGTAGTCCATGCCGCGCAAGACTTTTTTGTTGTTCTGCAGCCATGAGGCCAGCCTGTCGGAGGCGAGCACGACCAAGGCGTTGACAGGCATGCCGACCGAAATGAACAGAAAACCGAAGAACAGCAGTTTCTGGGTGACCGCCGGATCGCCTGCTGTGACGAACTGCGGCAGGAAGGTCATGAAGAAGATGATGACCTTCGGGTTCAGGAGGTTGACCCAAAACCCGCTCGCCATGTTCGACAGCGGCGACACTTTCGGCTCTTCCACGGCATTGACGCTGAGTTTCGAGCCGAAGCGGATGGCCTGAACAGCGAGCCACAGGAGATAGGCCGCGCCGCCGGTCTTCAGGATTGTGAAGGCAACCGGAGAGGCCGTGATCAGGGCCGATATCCCAAATGCCACCAGCATCGTGTGGACGACGATTCCGAGGCTGGTCCCAAGCACGACAAACAGCGCGGGCGTCTTGCCCTGCGACAGGGCGCGGCTGATCGAAAGTGTCATGTCCGGGCCTGGCGTTGCGGCCAGAAGAAGGCTTGCGGCGACAAAAGTGAGCGCCGTCGCAAAGCTCGGCAGGAAGTCCATGGCAGGCTCCTCGGATCAAAGGTTTCCAGGATGCCTACCTTGTTTAGCGGCGATTGCCAATCAGCCCTTGCCGGCGACAAAGGCCTTGAAGGCGTCATCGTACCCACCGTGCCAGCGCGACAGCGGAGGCCTGTTTTCGACGATATCGCCAGCGGCCCAAAGAATTCGTTTTTCGTCCAGCGAACGAGGCACGTCGTTGTCGGGGCAGAGGATGTAGAAATCGTCGCGCTCGAGGCTTTGCATCATGAAATCGACGGTCTGTTCCGGTGTCCAGGCGGCTGCGGGTCTCTCCGTGCGGTCGCCCTTCGTCAGGGGTGTGTAGACAAAGCCCGGTATGAGCAGGTGAGCGGTGATACGGCAACGTTCCGTGTTGCGAAGTTCATGCTGCAGCGCCTCGGTGAACGCTTTCACGCCAGCTTTCGAGACGTTGTAGGCAGGATTTCCCGGCGGCGTGGTAATGCCCTGCTTGGAGCCGGTGTTGATGATCATGCCAGGTTCGCCATGGCCGATCATGTGCTGTCCGAAGGTGCGCGTGCCGTTGATCACGCCCATCAGGTTGACGCCGAGGATGTTGTCCCAGCCGGCCTGCGGGCTGAAGATCGATGTCTCGGGGCCGATGCCGGCATTGTTCATCAGTACATGGACGCGGCCGAAGCGCTGGATGACGGTGCGCTCCAGGGCGTCCAGCGATTCCTTGTCACTGACATCGGTCTCGATTGCCATGACATGTTCGTCGCTACCATTGGAAAGGGCGATGATCTCTTCCTTTGCCTTTGCCAACTGGTCGCCACCGAGGTCTGCCAAGACGACGCTCATGCCGCGCGCAGCAAAGTTTTTGGCTGCAGCGAGGCCGATGCCGGAAGCGCCGCCGGTGATGACAGCGACGTTGGAACTTTTGAAGACTTCCTCGATATTTGCCATGGTCTGCCTACCCTCTCCAGCCCTTGTTATGATGTTGCGAGATATGGTAATTTGCCCAGCCAAGTCAAACGACGGAGGACGCCATGTCTAAACTCAAGTCTGTCACGCTGGATGAACAGATGGAGGATTTCGTCGACGAACAGGTGAACGATGGCCACTTTGCTTCCCCAAGCGCTGTCATCGACGCCGGGTTGAGGCTTCTACGCGAGCAAGCAGAAATCAATGCCATCCGTGCTGCCATCATCGAAGGGGAGCAATCGGGCCAGGCCGAACCATTCGACGCCGAGGATTTTCTGAGCGAAATGCATCGTAAACATGCCCGATAGGCAACGCCAATTTCGGCTTCTGCCGAAGGCACGCCGGGATCTGGACGGAATTTTCAGATACACGCTCGAAAAATGGTCGCTTCAGCAAGCCAATGACTACTACAGGCGGCTGACATCATGCTTCCCAGAACTGGCGCGTGGCGCCAGGCAGGGCCGCAATATTGACCACATAATCACCGGCTATTTCATTCTTCCGTTCGAATCGCATTTCATCGTTTACAAAGCCGATGCCCGCACCGTCACAATCATTCGTATCCTGCATCAACGTATGAATATTACTGCGCATCTGCGCTGAATGCCGGCTTCAGTTTTTCTTGCGCATGGCGCTAATCTCGATAAAAGTGCCGCGACATCAAGATTTGCGGCGTCCGGCGCCGCGCGCATTCAAACGGACCTCATCATCATGGTATCGCACAAAGACGTGAAAAAAGTCGTTCTCGCTTATTCCGGCGGTCTCGACACCTCGATCATCCTGAAATGGCTGCAGACGGAACTCGGCGCCGAAGTCGTCACCTTCACGGCCGATCTCGGCCAGGGCGAAGAGCTGGAGCCGGCCCGCAAGAAGGCCGAGATGATGGGCATCAAGGAAATCTATATCGAGGATGTCCGCGAAGAGTTCGTCCGCGATTTCGTCTTCCCGATGTTCCGCGCCAATGCCGTCTATGAAGGCGTCTACCTGCTCGGCACGTCGATTGCCCGGCCGCTGATCTCCAAGCACCTGATCGAGATCGCCCGCAAGACCGGCGCCGATGCCATCGCCCATGGCGCCACCGGCAAGGGCAACGACCAGGTTCGTTTCGAACTCGCGGCCTACGCGCTGAACCCCGATATCAAGATCATCGCCCCCTGGCGCGACTGGAACTTCAAGTCGCGGACAGACCTGCTGGCCTTTGCCGAAGCGCACCAGATCCCGGTTGCCAAGGACAAGAAGGGCGAAGCGCCGTTCTCGGTCGATGCCAACCTGCTGCACTCGTCCTCCGAGGGCAAGGTTCTGGAAGACCCGTCGCAGGAAGCGCCGGAATATGTGCATATGCGCACCATTTCTCCGGAATCCGCACCCGACAAGGCGACCATCATCAAGGTTGGCTTCGAGCGCGGCGATGCGGTGTCCGTCAACGGCATCAGGATGAGCCCGGCGACCTTGCTGGCCACCCTCAACGATTACGGCCGCGACAACGGTATCGGCCGTCTAGATCTGGTCGAGAACCGCTATGTGGGAATGAAGTCGCGCGGCGTTTACGAGACGCCCGGCGGCACGATCCTGCTGACCGCCCACCGGACGATGGAATCGATCACGCTCGATCGCGGGGCTGCGCATCTGAAGGATGAACTGATGCCGCGCTATGCGGAGCTGATCTATTTCGGCTTCTGGTACTCGCCGGAGCGCGAAATGCTGCAGGCGGCGATCGACAAGAGCCAGGAGCATGTCGAGGGCGAAGTGACGCTGAAGCTCTACAAGGGCAATGTCATGGTCATCGGCCGCGAAAGCCCGAAGTCGCTTTATTCCGACAAGCTGGTCACCTTCGAGGACGACCAGGGCGCCTACGACCAAAAGGATGCAGCCGGCTTCATCAAGCTCAACGCCCTGCGCCTGCGCACGCTCGGCAAGCGCAACCTGTCGAACTGAGCCATCGAGCCTAGACAAATCCTGTCACCGTTGATGGTGGCAGGCATCTCGCTCGGGAAAATTCAGCTGTCCGTGATCGGGGCGTTTTCGATTGCGGGTTGTTCGACTTTCTGCAGGTTGAGCCGGAAGCTTTTGAGGGCCTTGCTCACATCGCACAAAGCCTGCTCGTCCAGCCCCATCGTTGCTTCCTGCTGTACGGCCGCGATTTCGATGCTGATGGCGCGGATCATGTCTTCGGCAGCATCCGACAGGAGTATCCGCTTTGCACGGCGGTCCAGGGGGTCGGGCTGACGTTCGATCAGCCCGCGGGCCTGCAGGCGGTCGAGGAAAGCGCTGACCGTCATCGGCTCCAGCCCCATGCGTATGGCGATGTCGAGCTGTCGGCTGCCGTTGACCGCAGCAATCTGAACAAGGGTTCTTGCCTCGCCGGCCGTGATTCCAAGGCCAGCCGACGAGATCCGTTTCTCGAAAGCCATTCGCATCAGCCGTGCACAATCGGCTACGAGAAATGCGAGCGTATCCGTATCTATTGTGATGCTCATTGCGTTTCTCGGCTCTTTATCGCGGTTCTCTCTGGTTTTCCTTAATCACTCTATAGCGTGAACACAATTGAATCTTTGCCGGCGACAAGGGCGCCTTGACGCCCGCAGTGCCGGCGTTAAGCTGGCCGCAAATCAAGCGGAAACCGTGCCATGACCTCCTCCCTGATTGCCGGCACTTTCCTTGCCGCACTGTTTTACGTGCTCATTCCCGGTCCGGCTTTTCTGGCGCTGCTGGGAATAGGCGCTGGCCAGGGGCGAAGGGCGGGGGCACTTTTCATGTGCGGCCATCTGTTCGGCGATCTGATGTGGTCTGCCCTGGCCTTGACCGCAATCATCGGTGCGCGGACCATCGGAAGCCTCGTGTTCGATCTTCTTGGCCTGTTCTGTGGCCTCTATCTCGCCTGGATCGGCTGGCACGCGGTGACTGCCAAGCCTCGGGTCGACGGAGCGGCGATGATCGCAGTCGAACGCCCCTTTCGACGCGGCCTTATCTTCGGCGTCACCAATCCGAAGGGTTATCCGGTGGCGCTCGCGACCTTCACGGCGCTTGTCGCCGGTTCGGCCAGTGCCTTGCAGTTCAGCGAGCTTCCGTTGCTGCTGGGCGTTGCCTTTGCCGGGTTCGTGGCCGCCGATATCATTCTCATCGGTATCATCGGTGCCGGGGCCGTGCGTCGGCTCTATCGGTCCCACGAACGCGTCATCGTGCGCTGCTCCGGGGTTTTGTTCATGGGCTTTGCTGCGCAGGCGCTCTGGCATTCCGCGCCGGGGCTGCTTGGGTGGCGCAGGGCCTGATGCCTTTCCAACACGTCGCCGCCGCACCGTTTTGCCGGCAGGCTGCGATCACCATACCATTGCCGGCCCGGCGTTCTTATATGCCCGTGACCAATCTGATGCCGAAAGGATGTCCCATGTCATCGCAACTCTCCGTCAATCCCGCCCTCGTCGAATGGACAGGGCATGAGGGACTGCCGCACTTCGACCGCGTCCATGACGCCGATTTCGGGCCGGCCTTCGATGCGGCGATGGAACTGCACAACGTCGAGATCGACCAGATTGCCAACAATCCGGAGC
The DNA here is from genome assembly GCF_003240565.2 of Rhizobium tumorigenes. NCBI lineage: Bacteria > Pseudomonadati > Pseudomonadota > Alphaproteobacteria > Hyphomicrobiales > Rhizobiaceae > Arminella > Arminella tumorigenes. The sequence goes on along the minus strand of NZ_CP117255.1, from coordinate 2,950,279 downwards.
CACCGACTTTCGCCAACACCATCGTCGCCCTGGAGATCGTCGGCGACGAGTTGTCGCGCGTCTCGTCGCTGTTCTGGAGCAAGGCCGGTGCCCATACCAACGACGTGATCCAGGGTCTGGAGCGCGAGATCGCGCCCAAGATGTCGCGCCACTATTCGAAGATCGGCATGAACGCCGCGCTGTTTGCCCGGATCGATGCACTCTGGGAAATGCGAGATACGCTCGGCCTGACGCTCGAGGAAAGCCGCGTGCTGGAGCGTCATTGGAAAGGTTTCGTGCGCTCTGGCGCAAAGCTCGCAAAACCGGAGCAGGAGCGGCTGGCTGCAATCAACGAGACGCTGGCAGGCCTCGGCGCCAGCTTCGGCCAGAACGTGCTGGCCGACGAGAAAGGCTGGGCGCTGGTGCTGTCCGACGCGGCCGATCTTGCCGGCCTGCCGGGTTTTGTCACCGAGGCCATGGCGGCAGCTGCAACGGAGCGTGGCGATGCAGGCAAGTACGCGGTGACGCTGTCGCGTTCGATCATAGAGCCGTTCCTGACTTTTTCCGAGCGTCGCGACCTGCGCGAGCAGGCGTTCGAGGCCTGGGTGGCGCGCGGCCGCAACGGCGGGGAGACGGACAATCGCGATATCATCCGCCAGACGTTGGCGCTGCGTTTCGAAAAGGCGAGGTTGCTCGGCTATGGCAATTATGCCGAACTGAAGCTCGACAACACCATGGCGAAGACGCCCGAGGCGGTGAACCATCTGCTGACCACGGTCTGGGCCAAGGCAGTCGCCAGGGCGCGGGAAGAAGAGACGGATATTGCGGCCTTGATCAAGGCGGGCGGTGGCAACCACGATGTCATGCCCTGGGACTGGCGCTTCTATTCGGAAAAGATCCGCACGGAGCGGTTTGATTTTTCCGAGGCCGAACTGAAGCCATACCTGCAGCTCGACAAGATCATCGCTGCCTGCTTCGACGTTGCCGGCCGCCTCTTCGGCCTTCATGCCGTCGAGATCCACGATGCACCGGCCTATCATCCCGATGTCCGCGTCTTTGAAATCCGCGACCGCTCAAACAAGCTTGTGGCAATGTTCCTCGGCGACTATTTTGCTCGGCCGTCGAAGCGGTCCGGCGCCTGGATGAGCGCCTTCCAGTCCCAGCACAAGCTGCCGTTGAAGAACGGCGCGGTGGGCGAGCGGCCGATCATCTACAACGTCTGCAATTTCGCCAAGCCGGCCGAAGGCAAGCCGGCGCTGCTGTCGATGGGAGATGCCTACACGCTGTTCCACGAGTTCGGCCATGCGCTGCACGGCATGCTGTCCGATGTCACCTACCCGTCGGTGGCCGGTACGGGCGTATCGCGCGATTTCGTCGAATTGCCGTCACAACTCTACGAGCACTGGCTGACGGTGCCCGATATCCTGAAGACCTATGCCGTCCACTACCAGACCGGCGAGCCGATGCCGCAGGCGCTGCTCGACAAGGTCCTGGCCGCCCGGACCTTCAACTCCGGATTCAACACCGTCGAGTTTACCTCGTCGGCTCTCGTCGACATGGCATTCCACACGCGCGGGCCGGTCGAGGATCCGATGGCGGAACAGGCAAAGATACTGGCCACGCTCGGCATGCCGCAATCGATGGTAATGCGCCACGCCAGCCCGCATTTCCAGCACGTCTTTGCGGGTGACGGATATTCGGCCGGCTACTATTCCTACATGTGGTCCGAGGTGCTCGACGCCGACGCCTTCGCAGCCTTCACGGAAACCGGCGATGCGTTCAACCCCGAGATGGCCGAGAAGCTGAAGGCTCACATCTATTCGGTCGGCGGCTCCATCGACCCGGAAGATGCCTACCGGGCGTTTCGGGGAAAACTGCCGAGCCCGGATGCCATGCTGGCGCAAAAAGGCTTGGCCGCATAAGGCTTTGTGCCGGCGGTTGATCAATTGAACAGCATACCCTGTCCCAGCCATGCGATTGCGCTGGGGCAGGGAAGACGCGGCTTTGTCGCGCCCCCCCTTTCGCAAATGCGAAAAACAGGCTATGAGCGCCTCAACCGAAGATAAGGGCCGCGCAATTGGCTGCCCGCAAACCCTCCGAGTAGCCCATATGTCTATGCGAAATATCGCGATCATCGCGCACGTTGACCACGGCAAGACGACGCTTGTCGACGAACTCCTGAAGCAGTCCGGTTCGTTCCGCGACAACCAGCGCACCGTTGAGCGCATGATGGATTCGAACGAACTTGAAAAGGAACGTGGCATCACGATCCTGGCCAAGGCGACCTCGGTCGTCTGGAGAGACGTTCGCATCAACATCGTCGATACCCCTGGCCACGCCGACTTCGGCGGCGAAGTCGAGCGTATCCTTTCGATGGTGGACGGCGCTATCGTTCTGGTCGATGCTGCCGAAGGTCCTATGCCGCAGACCAAGTTCGTGGTCGGCAAGGCGCTTAAGGTCGGCCTTCGCCCGATCGTCGCGATCAACAAGATCGACCGTCCGGACGCGCGTCACGAAGAAGTCGTCAACGAAGTTTTCGACCTTTTTGCTGCGCTCGACGCCACTGACGAACAGCTCGACTTCCCGATCCTCTACGGTTCCGGCCGTGCCGGCTGGATGAACACTGCACCTGAAGGTCCTATGGACCAGGGCCTCGGCCCGTTGCTCGACCTCGTGCTCAAGCATGTTCCGGAGCCGACCGTTGGCGAAGGCGCGTTTCGCATGATCGGGACGCTGCTCGAAGCCAACCCCTTCCTCGGCCGCATCATCACCGGTCGTATCCATTCCGGCTCGATCAAGTCGAACCAGCCGGTCAAGGTCATGGGCGTTGACGGAAAGACGATCGAAACCGGTCGTATCTCGAAGATCCTCGCTTTCCGCGGCATCGAGCGCCAGCCAATCGACGAAGCATTTGCAGGCGACATCATTGCAATCGCCGGTCTCTCGAAGGGCACGGTTGCGGATACATTCTGCGATCCGTCGGTCACCGAGCCGCTGCACGCACAGCCGATCGATCCGCCGACCGTTACCATGTCCTTCATCGTCAACGACAGCCCGCTTGCAGGCACCGAAGGCGACAAGGTTACCTCGCGCGTCATTCGCGACCGCCTCATGAAAGAAGCCGAAGGCAACGTCGCGCTGAAGGTTGAAGAGTCGGAAGCCAAGGATTCGTTCTACGTGTCCGGCCGCGGCGAATTGCAGCTCGCCGTTCTGATCGAAACCATGCGCCGCGAAGGCTTCGAGCTGGCTGTGTCGCGTCCCCGCGTCGTCATGCACGATGACGAGAACGGCAACAAGCTGGAGCCGATCGAAGAAGTCGTCATCGACGTCGACGAAGAGCATTCCGGTATCGTTGTGCAGAAGATGTCCGAACGCAAGGCCGAGATGGTCGAACTCCGTCCGTCGGGCGGCAATCGTCTGCGTCTGGTATTCTACGCGCCAACACGCGGCCTGATCGGCTACCAGTCGGAACTGCTGACGGATACTCGCGGCACCGCCGTGATGAACCGTCTCTTCCACAGCTACCAGGCTTACAAGGGCGACATCGGCGGCCGTAGCAGCGGCGTGCTTCTGTCGAACCAGTCCGGCGAAGCCGTAGCCTATGCCATGTTCAACCTGGAAGATCGCGGCCCGATGATGATCGAGCCTGGTGAAAAGGTTTACGCCGGCATGATCATCGGCATTCACACACGTGACAACGACCTCGAAGTCAACGTGTTGAAGGGCAAGCAGCTGACCAACATCCGGTCGGCCGGCAAGGACGAGGCAGTTCGCCTGACGCCGCCGATCCGCATGACCCTCGACCGAGCGCTTTCCTGGATCCAGGACGACGAACTGATGGAAGTCACGCCGAAGTCCATCCGCCTGCGCAAGACCTATCTGGACCCGAACGATCGCAAGCGTTTCGGCAAGAAGAGCGCGTAAGGCTTTTCGGCACTTAGAAGACCTCAAACCCCGGTGCTTGCATCGGGGTTTTTTATTTGCATGTTCGATTTTTGGTCTCTTGTGACGCCCGTTAAAAAAGAGTTAACGTTTGGCGCACGTCCACACATAAAGCCTGTGGGCAAACGGTTCCCGGCAATATTGCTGGATGGTTAATTTGCAGTTGCCGGGCCAGAGTAGGCGTTATGAAAACGTTATCGATTGATGTCCGGCGGGCTGAACCGCATGATGCCCGAGCCATTTCGGAGACGCATCGGCTGTCCTGGCAGTATGCCTACACCGGCATCATTCCACACCGCGCACTGTCGCAGATGATCGAGCGGCGCGGCGAAGCGTGGTGGCGCCGGGCGACACGCGGACCGGCGACCCTGCTCGTTCTCGACGTTGCCGGCACTGTTGCAGGCTATGCGACACTTGGCCTCAACCGGGCGCGCGCGCTGCCGCAGGAAGGCGAGATCTACGAGCTTTATCTCCGTCCGGAATATCAGGGGATCGGCCTCGGCCGTCTGCTGTTTGGCGAAGCACGGCGCCTTCTGAAGTCGCTCGGCTGCAAGGGCATGGTCGTTTGGTGCCTCGAAGACAACGAGAATGCCGAACGTTTCTATCGCAGTCACGGTGGGCTCGACTTCTGCGAGGGGCTCGAGACCTTCGGCGATGAGCAGGTAAAGAAGATCGGCTTCGTCTGGCCGTGAGGCAGGCTGGCGACGGCGGTCGCCGGGCCCCAATGCGGAGGCGGTCGTAATTTTGCCGACAATTCATCGGTAGGTGTCGCGGTTTTTGGCCTTGGCTCAAACCGGGCCATGCATTCGAAGCCCTGTTGCCTTACCGGTTATTTCCGATTAAGTGGCTGGCAGCTATCATAGTTTAGGGGACTCCCATGCGCATCGACGCAATTTCCATTGGTAAAAATCCACCTGAAGACGTCAACGTCATCGTCGAAGTGCCGGTCGGCGGCGATCCGATCAAGTACGAAATGGACAAGGAAGCCGGCACGCTGGTGGTCGATCGTTTCCTCTACACGCCGATGACCTATCCGGGAAATTACGGCTTCGTGCCGCACACGCTGTCTGAAGACGGCGACCCGATCGACGTACTGATCGCCAGCACCCGGCCGCTCATCCCCGGCTGTGTCATCAATGTTCGCCCGATCGGCGTACTGATGATGGAAGACAATTCCGGCAAGGATGAGAAGATCATCGCCGTTCCGTCGCCGAAGCTGACGCTGCGCTACGAGAAGGTCAAGGAATACACTGACCTGCCTGATATCACCATCAAGCAGATCGAGCATTTCTTCCAGCATTACAAAGACCTGGAGCCCGGCAAGTGGGTGAAGATCTACGGCTGGAAGGGTGCCAAGGAAGCTGGCGAGATGATCCTCGAAGCTATCGCCCGTCACAACGCGGCCGAGAAGAAGGCCTGATCAGGCTTCTAAGACAGCATCGAGAGCATTGCTTATTTCCTCCGGGTCGCCATCGATCCGGAGGATTTTTTTGCGCGCTGTGTCGCCGGATATGATGCTGATGGAGGATTTCGGCAGGCAGAGCCTTTTCGCCAACAAGGCGACCAGCGCCTTGTTGGCCTTTCCCTTTTCGGGCACATCGCTGACGCGCACCTTGAGATAGACCTCGCCATCGGCGCCGGTTTCGATGCCTCCGATCTCATCGCGGCCGCCATTCGGTGTCAGCCGGACGGATAATCGGACATTGTCTGCAAGCTTGCGCCAGGCGCTGCTCACATCGTCAGTTGAAGGAGGGCCGGGTAGACGGTGTTATGCAGTACCGCCTGGATGAAGAAGATGATCAACAGCACGACGATCGGAGAAATGTCGATGCCGCCGAGGTTCGGCAGGATGCGCCGGAGGGGATTGAGGACCGGCTCGGTGACATTGAAGAGGAAGCGGCCGACCGAGTTCACGAACTGGTTGCTCGAATTGATCACGTTGAAGGCGTAGAGCCACGAGAAGATGGCGCTGGCTATCAGGATGTAGACGTAAAGCTGCAAGACGATATCAATGACTTGAAAGAGCGCCAGAAGTATTCCGGACATGTACGTCTCCATTTCGCGATTGACAGACATGTAGACATTGGCGAAGGCGCGAGCAAGTGGTATGCCCGCCGGCACGATGAATCATGTTTAACGGCCGTGGGGATCTGTGGCGGTCGCTAACGGAAAGCCCTTCATGTCGCTTATCTCGTCTGCGGATCGCTTCGCTGCATTCCGCCATGTTTCCTACACGCGTTTCTTCTTTGCCCGTTTTCTTGTTTCCTTCGCCGCGCAGATCATCAGCGTCTCCGTCGGATGGCAGATGTACGACCAGACCGGCAGTGCCATCTACCTGGGCCTCATCGGCCTCGTGCAGTTCCTGCCGTCGCTGCTTCTGACGCTGGTCACCGGTTCGGTTGCGGATCGCTACAGCCGCCGCCACATCGTGGCAATCTGCACGCTGGTCGGTGCGCTCTGTGCCGTGGCGCTGTGGGTGATGACGTCTACGGGATCATTCGCGCCGTTGCCGGTCTTCGGCATTCTCACCATCATGGGGATCGAACGCGCTTTCCTGGGGCCAGCCACCCAGTCGCTGGCGCCTAATCTCGTTCCGCCCGAAGACCTGTCGAATGCCGTCGCCTGGAATTCGTCCTCGTGGCAGACTGCCGCAATCGTCGGTCCCGTTGCGGGCGGTCTGCTCTATGGGCTCGGGCCAAGCTTTGCCTATGCGGTGGCCGCGGTGTTTTCAATTCTCGGAGCCATCCTGATCCAGATGATTGCCAAGCCCGCCCAGCGGAGCACCGGCATGGCAACCAACTGGAGCACAATCCTTGCCGGATACCGCTTCATATGGTCTGAGAGGGTCGTCCTCGGTGCTATCTCTCTCGACCTCTTCGCGGTGCTGCTCGGCGGCGCCGTGGCGCTGATGCCTATTTTTGCCCGCGATATCCTGACACTCGGGCCTTGGGGGCTCGGGTTGCTGCGGGCTGCACCGGGTGTCGGGGCTATCGTCACGGCGGTACTGCTGGCGACCTATCCGCTGCGCCATCGGGCGGGCGTGTACATGTTTGCCGGAGTGGCGATGTTTGGTGTGGGTACGCTGATTTTTGGCCTGTCCAGCACGCCATGGCTGTCGATCGTCGCCCTGATGATCATGGGTGCTTCAGACATGATCTCGGTCTATGTGCGCGAAACCCTGATTGCCTTGTGGACCCCCGACCATGTTCGCGGCCGGGTCAACGCGGTCAACATGGTCTTTGTCGGTGCGTCGAACGAGCTCGGCGAATTCCGCGCGGGGACGATGGCCTCCGTATTCGGGGCGGTGCCGGCAGTCGTGATCGGCGGTGTCGGCACCCTGGCAGTCGCGATCATCTGGGCCATAGGCTTTCCGCAGCTGCGCAAGATCGACACGCTGGATGCCCCGGATGAAAAAGGGTCAGCCTGATCGGTTCAGGCCGCGACCGCGACCTGCGTCTCGAAGACGATATCGAGAAACTCCGACAACCACTGCCTGAGCGCACCGTCGAAAAGCATGCGGCCTTCAAGATGATCTCGACCCTGCTGGGCGTTGGGCAGTGCGAAGCGATGGGCACCGTGGACGACCCAGCGCTGCATCATGACGCGGGTCAGTTCGGCGTGAAACTGCAAGCCCCAGGCGTTGTCGCCATAGCGGAATGCCTGGTTGGGGTAGGTATCGCCCTTTGCCAAAAGCTCCGCTCCAGCGGGAAGATCGAAGCCTTCGCTGTGGAAGTGGTAGACCATCGGCGGCCAGCGCATCAGCTGACGGCCGCGCTCGGTCGGATGCAGCGGATACCAGCCGATTTCGGCCTTTTCATCCGGTCGGGCCTGCACCTTGCCGCCCAGCTGGCGCACCAGCATTTGGGCACCGAGGCAGATACCGAGGAATGGGCGGTTCTCCCGCAGCGGGACATCCAGCCAGTTGATTTCCGAGCGCACGAAGGGATCGGTGTCGTTGGCACTCATCGGTCCACCGAAGACGACTGCGCCGCCGTGGGCTTCAAGGGTTTCCGGCAGGGGATCGCCAAGGACGGGACGGCGAATATCCAGGTCGTAACCCTTCTGCAGCAGCATCTGCCCGACGCGTCCGGCGCTGGAGCGCTCCTGGTGCAACACGATCAGGATCGGCCGGCGGTGGCAGCTGTTGGCCGCCTCAATCCGCATCGTCGGCCTCCACGGCGAGGCCCGGCACCCGTGCTGCTGCCTCCTGCCGCTTCATGATGCGCTCGCGACCGGAAACGCCCAGCAACTCGGCAATGCGCCAGATGGCATCGTCTTCCATCTCGCTGCGCTCGCCATCGGCATAGACGATATCCCAGAGGATGCCGATCAGTTCGATGCGCTGGTCGCTGTCGAGATGGCGCTTGAGATCCGAGGTAAAGCGAAAATAGTCGACTGCCTCGTTCTCGGCCTCGGTGCCTGCCGCGATCAGCGCGTCCAGCTCACGGCCGTCGAGGCCGTACTGGTCCTTGAGCAACCGTCGCAGCGCCTTCTTCTCGCTGGCCTCCACCTTGCCATCGGCTTCCATCACCTGGATGCAGAGCGCCGCCACCGAGATCCGGGGATCGTCGGGCGCAAGGCCGGTTTTCGAAGTATCTGTCGTCAGACTTTGAAAGAATTCCTGGAAGCGTTCAAACATGCGGTTTCATTCTTAAAAAAGCTTCAGCCGGGTCTTGGGTTCCGGATCTGCCTTTGTGGTGCGGACACCCGGATCGTCCGGAGCGCCGCCGAAGAATGGGCGGTGCTCCGGCTTTTTCGGGCTTTCGGGTTTTGTCACGGTGACCAGTGCCGTCGATGGCTGCGTTCTGGCAGGCATGGGCCTGGCGGGCGTGGGGCTCGCGGGCAACGGACCTGCTGTCGAGGGCTTGGCGGCTTCAGGTCGTTGCTGGACAGGTTGTGCGGATACTGGAGCAGCGGCCGGACGCAGATCTGCCAGTGGCGGCAGGTTGCGGAGCGCTGTCTCGAACGAAGCGACGGTGCCTTCCTCGACTGGGCCTTCAAGCTGGCTGAAAGGCGACCGCCATTCGAATGCATCGAGCTTGCCCGAAATGGGAGAGACCGGGAGCCAGTTGTCGGACACGAAACCATCGGCCATCCAGGCCGGGTCGCGCGGTGCGCGCAAGGCCTGGGCGAGCCAATGGCGGGTGCGCCCCTGGTCGCGTGTCTCGGCGTCCTCGATATCGGCAAGCAACATGAAGGCGCCCTCGCGGGGCTCCATGCGCGCGGCTGCTTCCGCCTTGCTGCGGGCGACGGCAAAATTGCCGGCATCGAGTGCTGCCTGCGCCGTGATCAGCAATGCCTCTGCATTATTGGGCCGCAGTGCTTCCAGCTTCTCGGCGCGTTTCAGGCGGTCCAGCACGCTGTCGCCGCTGCGGGCGCGAACGTAGGCGCGGCCGATTTCAGGATGGGGAGAAACCTTCCAGGCATCCTCCAGCACTGCAGCGGCCTTGCGGATCTTGTCTTCGCGAAACAGCGCCTTGGCGGCAATCAGGGCGGCTGGCACGAGATTGTCGGAAAGCCTCAGGGCGGCCAGCGCGTCGTCGCGTGCACCGGTGGGGTTGGCGTCGAGCCGGTCGGTGGCGCGTGCCGTCAGAAGCACGGCGCGCAGACGGTTTGCCTCGTCCTTGCCGATGACCCTTGCGACCTTCTGCTGGTCGAGAAGACGGATAGCGTCGTCCCAGCGGCCGGCGCGGCTGCGATATTCGAGCGTCGCCTGCGCCGCCCAAGGCAGGTAGGGTGCCTTGTCGGCCGCCTGTTCTGCATATTGCCGGGCAGCCTCGTCGGCACCGAGGCGCTTGGCTTCGAGATAGAGGCCACGGAGGCCCAGCTCGCGGGTCTCCGGATCTTTGGCCATCAGCTCGAACTTGGCGCGCGCCTCGTCGTGGTTGCCTTCGATCAGCGCTGCCTGCGCTTCCAGAAGACTGATCAGCGGTTCCTGGTCGGCGCGGATCAGGCCACGCGAACGAGCAGCCATCTTGCGGGCCAGCAGCGCATTGCCGGCGCCGGCAGCAATCAGCCCGGTCGACAATGCCTGATAGCCGCGGTCACGCTTGCGGGCGCGAAAGTAGCGGCTGACGGAATGGGGCGAGGTCCAGATCATCCGCAGCAGCGACCAGACGATCATGACAGCGGCGACGATGGCGATCAGAAGGCTGGCGGCGACAATCAGCTTGGTCTGGTAGAGCTCGCCGCCCCACATCAGCGACAGGTCGCCCGGACGATCGGCCAGCCAGGAGAAGCCGTAGCCGAGTGCAAGGATCAGGACGATAAAGACAAGCAGTCTGACGATCATGTTCTTACCTCAGCTCTGCTTGCCGGCGCCGGCAATCGCCTTCGAAAGGGTTTCACCGACGAGATCCTCGACCTTGATCCTGGCTTCGATCGACTGTTTGAACGCCGCCGATGCCATCTTGCCGGTTTCCGGGAGACTGTTCCACTCGCTGACGGCGCCCGGCAGGTCGCCGTTGCGGATCTTGTCCTCGAAGCGGGCGGCGATGGCGTCGACGCCGTCGCCCTTGATATTGCCGACGGGGCGAACGGTCACAAGCGACTTGGCGCTTTCCATCAGGCGGTCGCTCCAGCCCTGGTTTTCAGCCGGCTTTTCTGCCGCCCCGATAATCGCGGTTGCGACATCGGGAACCTGGCGGATCAGTTCCGCGCGCGATGGCACACCGGTTTCGGCAAACTTGCCCAGGGTTTCCACTGTCGGGTCGTTGGGAGAGACGCCGGCAAAGGTATCGAGTTCGGCGCGGAAAGGCCCGCCGCGATCGATCGCCGCCTTGAGCCCGGCAGCAGCGATTGCCTGGGCAACGGCCACATCCTTGCCCGGGTCGTTCAGTTTCTTTTCAGCGTCGTCCAGCCGCTTGCTGATGTCGGCGCCGGTCGTGGCCTGCGTCTGCGAGGTCTGCGTCAGGCTGGCTTTCAGCTGGTCGACTTCAGAGGTCAGATCGGAAATTTTCTGGGCGGAGGCGGTATCCACGGCGCTGGGTGATGCGCCGTTGGCGGTCGCTGCCTGCGGGTTGTTCTTGATGACTGCCTCTAGCGCGCCGATGCGTGCTTCCAGCGCGGTATCCGGCGTTGCTGCGGGAGAGGTGGCCAGATTGGCGACGCTCTGCTTCAGCCCGTCGATCTCAGAGTCCAGCGACGTGAATTGCTGCTTATCGTTTCCGGAAGCGGCGGGCAGGACGCCTGCATATTGCAGCGCTCCGGCACCGATCAGCGCGATCAGGCCGCCGACGATACCGGCTGCAATGAGGCCCGTGGTGCTGTTTACAGGCGCCGTGGCTGTCGGGGCCGGTGGCTCTGTCGGCGTTGTTCCGGCGGGCTCGTATGCCGGTTCCGGCTCGGGCTGCGGCTTGATGTCCACTGGGTCCGTGGCGGAGGTGCCGATTTCGTCCTTGTGACTTTCGACCTCGGCTTCGCGGCGGTCAGCCGCATTGGCTTCCAGATCGATCGTTACGGGCTCTTCGTCGGGCTTCGTATGATGCGGCGGATTACCGGGGATCATGGCGTCCTCATGTGATGCACTGCGAAGAAGGTAGACAGTGAAGCGGTTTATGGAAAGAGCTTAGATCAATTTAGCGCTCGGATCGGGATCGAGAAGGCCGAGCATGCTGTCTTCCTCCGGGATTTCCGCTATTTCGACCGCTGAGCGCAACGGGTAGGGGACGATTGTGGCAATCGTCGCGCTCATGCATAGAAGCCGCGTCTTTTTCAGCTGCTCGAGATGCCTGGATACTAAAGCGAGGCCAAAAAACCGTCTGGCGGTGTGGCTGGAATAGAAGAGTACCGCATCGACGGGAATGTCGCTGAAAAGGCTCTGCAGCAATGTTTCAGGCGGTTCTACCTGCTCCATGCGGTAGCATTCGATGCAGTCGAACGGGACGCCGTGCAGGGAAAGCCGCTTTTCGAAGCCTGACGCACGGGGGAAACCCGCGAGATAAGTCAGCGGACGATCACCCAACAAGAATTTCTGGCTGGCAACTAGATCGGCGAGTTCGACGCCATCGCCTTGGGAATGGTGGACAGTATTGAAACCGGCTGCGACGGCCTTATCGGCGGTTGCCCTGCCGACGGCAAAGAGCGGGCGGCCGAGATGTGCGGAGAGCGCCGGGCCGATGGCCTGCAAAGCACGGAGCGCCTCTGCGCTGGTGACGGCAATGGCGCCGGTCGAGTTGTCCAGTGCCGCCGATGCCGCCGTGGGATCGTGGACTGGTGCCGTCAGCGGAAGAAGGAGCGCCTCATGGCCGCGTGCTTCGAGCTTTTTCGCGGTGCGCTCGCCCGATGCTGCGGGACGGGTGACGAGCACGCGCATCTGTCAGCTCCAGCTGTTGAAAAAGGTCGGGCCGGCCTTGTCGCGTACCGCCTCGCCGGCAGCAGCGCCAAGGGCTTCGGCATCCGAGCGCCGGCCTTCGACGGTTATGTTGTGCTCGATGCGACCGTCCGGGGTAAGGATCATGCCGAAAAAGCGCAAATTATCGCCTTCGCAGGTGGCGTAGCCGGCAATCGGCGTGCGGCAGGAGCCGTCGAGCGTCGCGAGAAAGCCGCGCTCACAGGAGACGGTGTCGAAGGTGGGAATGTCGTTGATCGGCGCCAGCAGCGTATTGGTGCGGACGTCGCCCACACGGCTTTCGATGGCAATTGCGCCCTGTGCCGGGGCTGGCGGAAAGGCGTCTGGGTCGAGTATCTCGGTGAGCACGTCAAACTTGCCCAGTCGCTTCAGCCCGGCCACAGCCAGAAGCGTGGCATCGGCCTGGCCTTCGCGCAACTTGCGCAACCGGGTATCGACTGCGCCGCGAAAGACGATGACGTTGATATCCGGCCGCATGCGTCGGATCAGCGCCTGTCGGCGAAGCGATGCAGAGCCGACCGTTGCGCCATGTGGCAATTCCAGCAGGCTCGGCGCCGTGCGGCCGATCACGGCGTCCCTGATATCTTCGCGCGGCAGGAAGGCAGAGAGATAAAGGCCCTCCGGTAGCTTGGTGGACATGTCTTTTGCGGAATGTACGGCAAAGTCCAGGTCTTCGGTCAAAAGCCGCAGTTCGAGTTCCTGGGTGAACAGCCCCTTGCCGCCGATTTCAGCGAGCGAGCGGTCGGTAATGCGGTCGCCCATCGTCGTCATGACGACGATCTCGAACATTTCCGAGGGCAGGCCATGGGCAGCAATCAGCCGGTCTCGCGCCTCGTGGGCCTGGGCCAGCGCCAGCGGACTACCGCGCGTGCCGATCCGGAAAGGTTTCGTTTGCATCCGTATTGATCCGTTGTTACCGACAGTTCTCGTAAACAGGTTTCGCCAGCACCGCAATCCGACGTTCAGGTTCCATGACGCCCTTTCTCCGCATTCTCGGCATCGAAACAAGCTGTGACGAAACCGCCGCTGCCGTTGTCGAACGCCGGTCGGACGGGCAGTGCTCTGTGTTGTCGGACGTCGTTCTCAGCCAGATGGAGGAACACAGTGCCTATGGCGGCGTGGTCCCCGAAATCGCGGCTCGCGCCCATGTCGAGGCGCTTGATACGCTCATCGAAGAAGCTTTGAAACGCGCCAATGTGTCGCTTGCCGACGTCGATGCGATTGCCGCGACGTCAGGTCCAGGGTTGATCGGTGGTCTTCTGGTCGGGCTGATGACGGCGAAGGCGATGGCGCGTGCCTCGGGCAAGCCGCTCTATGCCATCAACCACCTCGAAGGCCACGCGTTGACCGCGCGACTGACTGATGGGCTGGCCTTTCCCTACCTGATGCTGCTGGTCTCCGGCGGCCACACGCAATTGATCCTGGTGCGCGGCGTCGGCGTCTACGAGCGTTGGGGCACGACCATCGACGATGCGCTCGGCGAAGCCTTCGACAAGACGGCCAAGCTGCTGGGCCTGCCCTATCCCGGCGGTCCGGCGGTGGAAAAGGCGGCAAAGACCGGCAATGCCGACCGGTTCGTTTTCCCCAGGCCGCTGGTAGGTGAAGTGCGGCTCGATTTTTCATTCTCCGGTCTGAAGACCGCCGTGCGGCAGGCTGCAATGGAAATCGCGCCGCTTTCGGATCGGGATATCGCCGACATCTGTGCCTCTTTCCAGAAGGCCATTTCACGGACGCTGAAGGATCGCATCGGGCGCGGGCTGCAACGCTTCAAGACCGAGTTTCCGCAATTGTCGGATCGCCCGGCGCTGGTCGTAGCCGGCGGTGTCGCCGCCAATCTCGAATTGCGCCGGACCTTGCAGGAGCTATGCGACCAGCAGGGCTTCCGCTTCATCGCCCCGCCGCTGCATCTTTGCACCGACAATGCCGTGATGATCGCCTGGGCCGGCCTCGAGCGGATGGCGACTGGTCAGCCTGCAGACGATCTCTCGGTCGCGCCGCGCTCGCGCTGGCCGCTGGACGCCAATGCTGCGGCGCTGATCGGCCATGGCCGGCGGGGCGCGAAATCATGAGTGGGACGGAGCGCATCGCCGTCATCGGCGCCGGCGCCTTCGGAACGGCGCTGGCCTCCGTCATTGCCCAGGCCGGGCGCAACGAGGTGGTGCTCGTCGGCCGCGATGCGGCGCTGATGGCCAGACTTGCCGCCGAGCGCCGGCACGAAGCGGCTTTGCCCGGTATTGCGCTTCCCGATGGGCTCAACTTTTCCGCCGAGCCGGATGCGGTCTCCCATGCCGATATAATCCTTTTCGCCATGCCGTCGCAGGCACAAGCGGATGCAGCCCGGCAGTATGGACAATACCTCTCGAAGGATGCCGTCGTCGTCACCTGTGCCAAGGGGATCGACCGGGTCTCCGGTTCGTTGCTGACGCAGATGCTGGAACGCGAATTGCCGCATCACGCCATCGCAGTGCTATCAGGTCCCGGCTTTGCCGCCGATATTGCCAAGGGGCTGCCGACGGCAATGGCTGTCGCCGCCGGGGACATGGCTGATGCCGAACGGTTGGCGCAGGCGATTTCGGGGCGGACGTTCAGGCTCTATGCTTCCGACGACCGGATCGGCGTGCAATTGGGCGGCGCGCTGAAGAACGTGCTGGCGATTGCCTGTGGCATCGTCGAAGGCCGTGGCATCGGCGATTCAGCCCGCGCCGCGCTGATCAGCAGGGGGCTGGCCGAGATGTCGCGCTTCGTCGGCGCGCAGGGCGGGCAGGCGGAGACGGTGCGTGGCCTCTCCGGCCTCGGCGATCTCGTCTTGACTGCGACCAGCCACCAGTCGCGCAACCTGCGCTTCGGCATCGCGCTTGGTCGCGGCGAGCTTCGGGATCCGGCGCAAGGGGCGCTGGTCGAAGGAGCGCTTGCCGCTTCCGTCGCGGTGCGGCTTGCCGCCGAACTCGGCATCTCCATGCCGATCACCGAAGCGGTCGCGGCCATTATTGATGGCACGCTCGATATTTCCGACGCCATCGAGCAGTTGATGACGCGGCCGATCACCACCGAATAGATCTGACCACAAAACAGGAGCAAACCTATGCTTTTCGCTTTTCTCTGCAAGGACAAACCCGACCATCTGCACGTCCGCATAGACACCCGCCCGGCCCATGTCGAGCATCTGAACAAGCTGAATGACGAGGGCACTCTAAAGATGGCCGGTCCGTTTCTCGGACCGGATGAAAAGCCCTGCGGCAGCCTGGTGATCGTCGAAGCGGCGTCGCTCACCGATGCGCAGGCGCTGGCCGATGCCGACCCCTATGCCAAGGCCGGCCTGTTCGAGAGCGTCGAGGTCAAGCCGTTCAACTGGGTATTCAACAAGCCGGAGGCGTGATCGTGGCTCACTGGCTGTTCAAATCCGAACCGAAGACCTGGGGCTGGCAGGCGCAGAAGGATGCGGGCGAGGCCGGCACCGAATGGACCGGCGTGCGCAACTATCTGGCGCGCAACCACATGCGGGCGATGAAGATCGGCGACAAGGGCTTTTTCTACCACTCGAACGAAGGGCTTGAGATCGTCGGTATCATAGAGGTCTGCGCCTTGTCGCATCCGGATTCCAGCGCCAAGGGCGATCCGAAGTGGGATTGCGTCGACATCCGCGCCGTCTGCGATATGCCGGAGCCGGTGACGCTGAAGGATGTCAAGGCGAGCGAGAAGCTGGCGAAAATGTCGCTGGTGACCTCTATGCGGCTGTCCGTGCAACCGGTCACCGACGAGGAATATCTGGAGGTCTGCCGGATGGGCGGCCTCGACAATCCGCCCCGCTGAGCCGCGAGTGAAGACCGAGCCGGAAGCGTTTATCCGCGCCAACACCGATGTGATGGCGCCGCCGCATGTGCCTCAGATCCGGCTGCATCTGGCGAGCGAAGCCCATGACCTCTGGCTGAAGACCGAAGAGGAACTGCAGGAGATCGGCCTACCGCCGCCGTTCTGGGCTTTCGCCTGGGCGGGAGGTCAGGGCCTGGCGCGTTTCGTACTCGATAACCCCGATGTCGTCGCCGGCAAGCGTGTGGTGGATTTTGCCAGTGGATCGGGGCTGGTGGCCATTGCCGCCGCACATGCGGGTGCTGCAAAGGTGCTGGCGGTGGATATCGATCCCTGGGCGGAAACGGCAGTGCGGCTGAATGCTGCTGAAAATCGCGTCGATATCGGTTTTTCCGGCAATGATATCGTCGGCCTTCCCCTCGACGCGGACGTGCTGCTCGCTGGCGACGTGTTCTACGATCGCGAATTTGCAGACCGGCTCGTCCCCTGGCTATCGGCACTGACCTCCCGGGGCATCGTCGTTCTCGTCGGCGATCCCGGGCGAGCCTACCTGCCGAAAGCGGGCCTTGCATTCCAGGCGACCTATCAAGTGCCGGTGACGCGCGCGCTCGAGGACAGTGACATCAAGAAGACGACCGTGTGGCGGTTCTGCGCAGACTGACGATCAGGGCCTGATGACGCAGACGCCGTTTTCATAGGCGCAGCCATTGCGCGTCCGGGCAACATCGATGATCTTTGCGCGGGGGGCCATGACAGGGGCGCTCGACCCGGTGTAGCCGCCGTCGCCATAGCCGGTGATGTAGGTGCCGCCATTTGCATGGTAGACATCGACCGAGCCTGCGTAATTGCTGATGAAATCATAGTCCGGCTGACGGCTCTCGATGACGGCGATGCCACCGCCACGCCGCGTCGAAAAATCCCGGGACGCCAGCATCCGCAAATGGTTTCCACGCATGTGCCCGTTGGTAAATTGCCGCTCGGGCGCATCGCTGCGATAACCGTTGTCATCGAAACGGCTGCGCCCCTCGCGAGGGCGGCGGTCGTGGGCGTAAAAGCGGTGTCCGCCACTCTCGCGGTCCCGAAAGCCAGGGGCGTGCGCTCGCTGATGAAAAATGGTCCGGCCCTGGCTGTGGTAGTCGTTTGCCAGAACAGGCAACGTGAGGGTTCCGCACAGTGCTGCAGCAGCAAAGATCGTACCGATTCGCGAGAAAACACCAGGCATACCGGCCTCCGGACAAATAATCGTTAACAAAAAGTTAAGGAAGAGTGCCGGAAATGGAAGACCAAGTCCACGCCGCGGGCAACAAACCGGGCCGGATGGTTAACTCGCAACAGTGTAATACGGCGAAATCGGCGTGTGGATGACGTCAATCGATTAAATTTTCCGAGGATAGCAATAGTGCTTGTCGGCAGGCATTTCGGTGATTAAACCACGCGATTGATGCAACGCACATAGGACTTTGTCACTGGTGTGTTGCCCGGGCTTGCCCACATTGGAAGCGCATCGTAACGCCGCGAGGTCTAGATGGCGAACGTCACACAAAATCGGCCAATATCGCCGCATCTGCAAATCTACAAACCAATTCCAACCATGATCATGTCGATCGTACACCGCATCACCGGTATTGCGCTCTACGTCGGCACCCTCTTGGTCGTATGGTGGCTTGTCGCTGCGGCGTCGGGCCAGTTCTATTTCGACTGGGCCAACTGGTTCCTCGGGACGATCATCGGTCGCCTCATCCTGCTGGGCTATACGTGGGCCTTGCTGCACCACATGCTGGGTGGCTTCCGCCATTTCATGTGGGATCTCGGCTACGGGTTCGAAAAACATTTCTCCACGAAGCTCGCTATCGCAAACCTGATAGGTTCGCTCTGTCTTACCGCCGTCGTCTGGGCCGTCGGCCTGGCGATGCGCTTCTGAGGGTTCTGGTCATGGATATGCGCACCCCTCTCAGCCGCGTTCGCGGTCTTGGTTCGGCCAAGGACGGCACCGAGCATTTCTGGCGCCAGCGGCTGACTGCCGTCGCCAACGTGCCGCTGTTCATGTTCTTCGTCATTTTCCTGATGATCTACGCCGGCGCGCCTTACGCCGTTGTCGTGCATGCACTTTCGAACCCGTTCGTGGCCGTCGTCATGGCGCTTATGGTGATCTCCGGCGTTGTTCACATGCGTCTCGGAATGCAAGTGGTCATCGAGGACTATGTCCATGGCGAAGTCGGCAAGATCGTCTTGCTGATGCTCAACACGTTCTTTTCGATCGTCGTCGCTGGGCTATGTCTCTTCGCCATTCTGAAAATCGCGTTCGTAGGATAATTGCATCATGGCATCGACCTCATCCAATCAGAATGGTCCCAGCCAGAATGGGAAAGACTACAAGTATGTCGATCACGCCTATGACGTGATTGTTGTCGGTGCCGGCGGCGCGGGTCTCCGCGCCACGCTCGGCATGGCCGAACAGGGTTTCAAGACCGCCTGCATCACCAAGGTTTTTCCGACCCGTTCGCACACGGTCGCTGCACAGGGCGGTATCGCCGCGTCACTGCGCAACATGACGCCGGACAGCTGGCAATGGCATCTCTACGACACCGTCAAGGGCTCTGACTGGCTCGGCGACGTCGATGCCATGCAGTACCTGACCATGGAAGCGCCGAAGGCGGTCTATGAGCTCGAGCATTACGGCGTTCCCTTCTCGCGCAATGAGGAAGGCAAGATCTACCAGCGGCCGTTCGGCGGCCATATGCAGAATTACGGCGAAGGCCCGCCGGTGCAGCGCACCTGTGCTGCCGCCGACCGTACCGGCCACGCCATCCTGCACACGCTTTACGGACAGTCGCTGAAGCACAACGCCGAGTTCTTCATCGAATACTTCGCCCTCGACCTGATCATGTCGGAAGACGGCAGCAAGTGCATCGGCGTCGTAGCCTGGTGCCTCGATGATGGAACCATCCATCGCTTCTCCGCCAAGATGGTGGTGCTGGCGACTGGCGGCTATGGCCGCGCCTATTTCTCGGCAACCTCGGCCCATACCTGCACCGGCGACGGCGGTGGCATGGTCGCACGTGCCGGCCTGCCGCTTCAGGACATGGAGTTCGTGCAGTTCCATCCGACCGGCATCTATGGTGCGGGTTGCCTCATTACCGAAGGCGCGCGCGGCGAAGGCGGCTATCTCGTCAATTCGGAGGGAGAGCGCTTCATGGAGCGCTATGCTCCATCAGCCAAGGACCTTGCGTCGCGCGACGTCGTCTCGCGCTGCATGACGCTGGAAATCCGCGAGGGTCGTGGCGTCGGCAAGAACAAGGACCACATCTACCTGCATCTCGACCATCTCGATCCGGCTGTTCTCAACGAACGCCTGCCCGGCATCTCGGAATCGGCGAAGATCTTTGCCGGCGTCGACGTGACGCGCGAGCCGATCCCGGTCCTGCCGACGGTGCACTACAACATGGGCGGCATCCCGACGAATTACTGGGGCGAAGTGTTGAATGCGGACGGCGAAAATCCGGAACGCATCCTTCCGGGCCTGATGGCGGTCGGCGAAGCCGGCTGCGCATCGGTGCATGGCGCCAATCGCCTTGGCTCCAATTCGCTGATCGACCTCGTCGTCTTCGGACGTGCTGCTGCCATCCGGGCCGCCGAAGTGATCGATCGCGCTGCGCCGATCCCTCAGCTCAACGTCGCTGCCTGCGAAAAGATCATGGATCGCTTCGACAAGCTGCGGTTTTCGAACGGCAATACGCCGACATCTGTGCTGCGCGAAAAGATGCAGCATGCCATGCAGGACGACGCTGCCGTGTTCCGTACGCAGGAATCGCTGGCCTCGGGCTGCGAGCGGATGTCGGCGATCTGGATGGAGCTTTCCGACGTAAAGGTCACCGACCGTTCGCTGATATGGAACTCGGACCTCGTCGAGACGCTCGAACTGCACAACCTGATGGCCAACGCGATCACCACGATCTATGGCGCGGAAGCCCGCAAGGAAAGCCGCGGTAGCCACGCCCGGGAAGACTTCACCGACGGTCCCTTCGGCGGCCGCGACGACGTCAACTGGCGCAAGCACACGCTCTCCTGGGTCAACGACGCCGGCAAAGTGAAACTCGACTACCGTCCGGTTCACACCGAGCTGATCGCCGAAGGCATGGATCCGCAAAAGATCGAGCCGAAGGCGCGTGTGTATTGATGAGGGTTATGGCAAGATAGGCGCAGGATATCGCCGGAGGCACTGTCATGGGTGAAATGCGGATCAGGATCGAGGATCGTCTTCTGAACAAGCTGGAGAGCTTGGCACAGTTGAATAATCGATCGGTCGAAGATCAGGCTAGCGCATTGCTTCGACATGCGCTCGAAGATCAACAGGCGTCAGAACCCTTCTCTTCGATTGCAAAGCGGATTGCCGCGATGACCCCCAAAGGCATCCAGCAGCCTGACAGCTTGGCGATGTTAAAAGAGGATCGCAGTCGTTGATCTTCGTTGTCGACGCTTCCGTGGCTATAAAATGGTTTGTCGACGAAAGCCATCACGACGAAGCGGTGGCGATCTCCAACGAAAGCAATCGGCTGGTGGCACCCGATCTTGTTTTTGCCGAAGTTTCGAATGTGATGAGGCGCAAAGCAAGGGGTGGATACATCTCCCATGAGCAGGCGGCGGTGTCGGTGAAAAACCTGGCGGCCGCGTTCAAGGAGATCGTTCCGTCCTCACAACTCATCAACGTAGCATTTGAGTATGCGGCCCGTCTGGACCACTCGATCTACGATGTTCTTTACCTGGCTTGTGCACTTCGTACGCCAGGAAGTCTGCTAGTGACGGCAGACGAAAAATTCAGGGCCAAAGCTGTCGCGGCAGGCGTTGGTGAAATCGTTTTGAGTCTGGAAGAGGCCTACGGGCGCTTACTGCTGGAACAGGAAAATAAGCATGGTTGAACTCGCTCTCCCCAAGAACTCCCAGATGCGCGAAGGCAAGGTCTGGCCTAAGCCGCAGGGTGCGACGAACACGCGCGAACTGCGGATCTATCGCTGGAGCCCGGACGATGGTCACAACCCGAGCATCGATACCTTCTACATCGATGTCGACGACTGCGGGCCGATGGTGCTGGACGCGCTGCTCTACATCAAGAACAACATCGACCCGACGCTGACGCTGCGCCGCTCCTGTCGCGAGGGGATCTGCGGGTCCTGCGCGATGAACATCGACGGCACCAATACGCTCGCCTGCACCAAGGGGCTGGACGAGGTGAAGGGTACCGTCAAGGTCTACCCGCTGCCGCACCTTCCGGTGGTGAAAGACCTGGTTCCTGACCTGACGAACTTCTACGCGCAGCATCGCTCGATCGAGCCCTGGCTGAAGACCGTATCGCCGGAGCCTGCGAAGGAATGGAAGCAGAGCCATGACGACCGCCAGAAGCTGGACGGTCTCTACGAGTGCATCCTCTGTGCCTGCTGCTCGGCCTCCTGTCCGAGCTACTGGTGGAACGGCGACCGATATCTCGGTCCGGCCGTCCTGCTGCAGGCTTATCGCTGGCTGATCGATTCGCGCGATGAGGCGACTGGCGAGCGGCTCGACAATCTGGAAGATCCATTCCGGCTTTACCGCTGCCACACGATCATGAATTGTGCCCAGACTTGCCCGAAGGGCCTGAACCCGGCCAAGGCGATTGCCGAGATCAAGAAGATGATGGTCGAGCGGCGCGTCTAGCTGCTTGCTCTCATTATATGCACTATCGAGCCGCCCTCATGTCGATCTGAGGGCGTCTTTCGTTCGGACGTCTGGAAAAATGCGCCAAATTTGTCCCACGACAGAGGCAAGGGCAACGGCCCGCGACAATTTCTCCTTGTGCTCACTTGATTCATCAATGCCTTTCACGATAATTCCGCCGTGATTGCGCGCCAACGTCGGGGCAGGCTGGGCTATTTCAGGAGTTTCCTAATGCGATTCAAATATGCTGCGACGGCTGCAGTTATCGGCGTGGCGCTGGCGGGTTGCCAGCGGACGGGTTACAACAACGATTATGGCTCCGCTTCTCCAGCCTATTCCCCACCGCCGATCCAGGCTGCTCCCGTTGGGCAGGTCCAGTCCAGCCAGCTTCCTTCCCCGACCGGTACCGGCTCGCAGTTTCCAGCACCTCCGTCGGCAAATCCGGGTAATGGCGCGCCGCAGCAGAATGCAGCGATTGCTGCGTCTGGCCTCGATGTCACCAAGGAATCGATGGTCGGCAGCTGGAAAGTAGGCAACGGCGGCACGAGCTGCGACATGTTCCTGACACTGACCAATCTCGGCAGCGGATCGCGCGGCGGTACACGCGGCTGCGTCGGCGAACTGACGACGATGGGATCCTGGGAAGTGGCCGGCAAGCAGGTCGTGCTGAAGGACCGTAGCGGCAACCAGCTGGGTTCGGTTTACAAGACGGCCGACTCGCGTTTCACCGGCACCACGGCCTCTGGCCAGCCGATCACGCTTAGCCGCTAGGTCTGCGGCCCACCGGCCATCTTTCGACGCGCGAGGCGGATTTTTCCATGCAGCCTATGCCTGACTACTCGATCAGCGTCAGCGAAAAGTTGAAATCGCTGACGGCTTCCGGTTCGCTGCAGGTGGATGCAGCGCAGATGGATGTCGCGAAACATCTCGACCGGGTGCTGGCCGCTCTCAAGCAGCGGCGGCCGGCTGCGAAGGCCAGTGCGCTCGGATGGCTGTTTGCGGCGCGCAAGAAGCCCGAGTCTATCCGTGGCCTCTACATTCACGGCAGCGTCGGGCGCGGCAAGACGATGCTGATGGACATGTTCTTCGCCATGGCGCCGTCCAAGAAGAAGCGGCGGGCGCACTTCCACGAGTTCATGGCCGACGTCCACAACCGTATCGCGGCCCATCGGCTGAAGATCAAGAATGGCGACACGAAGCTTTCCGATCCTGTTCCGCCTGTCGCGGCCGATCTGTTTGCCGAGGCGGAGCTGTTGTGCTTCGACGAATTCAGCGTCACCGATATCGCCGATGCGATGATCCTGTCGCGTCTGTTTTCAGAACTG
This sequence comes from Rhizobium tumorigenes, assembly GCF_003240565.2. Lineage (NCBI taxonomy): Bacteria > Pseudomonadati > Pseudomonadota > Alphaproteobacteria > Hyphomicrobiales > Rhizobiaceae > Arminella > Arminella tumorigenes. Next base: position 2,927,188 of record NZ_CP117255.1, on the reverse strand, counting down.
TTCTCGCTTGGCTGCGTTCTTGTCACCACGTCCAACGTCGAGCCGGATAACCTTTACCGCGAGGGCCTCAACCGCTCGCTGTTCACGCCGTTCATCACACTTCTGAAGACCTATGTCGACGTGGTGACGCTGGACTCGCCGACCGATTACCGCATGGAAAAGGACGACAGCCAGCCTGTCTACCTGACGCCACTGAACGCCGAGACCGACAAGGCGATGGATGCAGCCTGGGCGCGGGCGCTTCACGGACGCGCGGCACAGCCAGTCGAGATCCAGAGAAAGGGCCGGACCGTCCATGTGCCGGCTGCCGTCGACAGGCTGGCGCGGTTTTCATTCGCCGATCTCTGCGAGGCCCCCCTTGGGGCCGGAGATTTTCTCGCGATTGCAGCGCGTTTCGACACGATATTCATCGATCGCATTCCGGAGCTTGGACCGGAAAAGCGCAATCAGACCAAGCGTTTCATCATTCTCATCGACACGCTTTACGATCACGCCATCCATGTGACGATCTCCGCAACGGCGATGCCGGAAGCACTTCTCGTGCAACGGCGTGGCACCGAGGGCCTCGAATTCGACCGGACAGCCTCACGGCTTTTCGAGATGAGAAGTGCGGAGTATCTCGCCCAGATTCGAACTAAGTCAGCGGCCGAGTAACGATATGGTGACAAAAACTCTTACGTTTACGTAAGAGTTTTTATATCTAACCGATTGAATTTTAACGTCACAAAATAATCAATTGCCATTTTAGCCCTTTGGGTCTAAGCGATTGGCGGCCGTGGTCGATGCTTCAAAGTGTCGCGCCATCGTTTTCGATCGCAAAGGATATCCCGAAATGGCGCGTAACAAAATCGCACTCATTGGTTCTGGCATGATTGGTGGCACGCTGGCGCATCTCGCCGGCTTGAAGGAGTTGGGCGATATCGTCCTCTTCGACATCGCGGACGGCATTCCACAAGGCAAAGGCCTTGATATTTCCCAGTCTTCGCCGGTCGAAGGCTTTGACGTCAACCTCACCGGCGCCAGCGACTACTCGGCGATCGAAGGTGCTGATGTCTGCATCGTCACCGCCGGTGTCGCTCGCAAGCCCGGCATGAGCCGCGACGATCTGCTCGGCATCAACCTCAAGGTGATGGAGCAGGTAGGCGCCGGCATCAAGAAGTATGCCCCGAACGCTTTCGTCATCTGCATCACCAACCCGCTTGACGCAATGGTCTGGGCCCTGCAGAAGTTTTCCGGCCTGCCGGCCAACAAGGTCGTCGGCATGGCTGGCGTCCTCGATTCGTCGCGCTTCCGCCTCTTCCTCGCCAAGGAATTCAACGTGTCCGTCCAGGACGTCACGGCCTTCGTGCTCGGTGGCCACGGCGACACGATGGTGCCGCTGGCGCGCTATTCGACAGTTGGCGGCATTCCGCTGACGGACCTCGTCACGATGGGCTGGGTCACCAAGGAGCGCCTCGAGGAAATCATCCAGCGCACCCGCGATGGCGGCGCCGAAATCGTCGGGCTGCTGAAGACCGGTTCGGCTTATTACGCTCCGGCTGCCTCTGCCATCGAAATGGCGGAGTCCTACCTCAAGGACAAGAAGCGCGTGCTGCCTTGCGCCGCGTATCTTTCCGGCCAGTACGGCGTCAACGACATGTATGTCGGCGTGCCGACTGTCATCGGTGCCGGCGGCATCGAGCGGATCATCGAGATCGACATGAACAAGGCTGAAAAAGAAGCCTTCGACAAGTCGGTCGCTGCCGTGGCCGGTCTCTGCGAAGCCTGCATCAACATCGCGCCTTCGCTAAAATAAGTTTGGCGCTGAAATAAGCGTCGCGTTCCAATAGGGATAGATCCATGAATATTCATGAATATCAGGCCAAGGCTCTGCTGAAGAGCTTTGGTGCACCGGTTGCCGAAGGTGTTGCCATCTTCAACGCATCCGAAGCCGAGGCAGCCGTCAAGCAGCTTCCGGGTCCGCTTTATGTCGTCAAGAGCCAGATCCATGCCGGCGGTCGCGGCAAGGGCAAGTTCAAGGAACTGCCGCCGGAAGCCAAGGGCGGCGTTCGTCTCGCCAAGTCGCTCGAGGAAGTCCAGGCCTTCGTCAAGGACATGCTCGGCAACACGCTGGTGACGGCCCAGACCGGTGAAGCCGGCAAGCAAGTGAACCGCCTCTACATCGAAGACGGCGCCGATATCGACCGCGAGCTTTATCTCTCGATCCTGGTCGACCGCGCCGTTGGCCAGGTCTCCTTCGTCGTTTCGACCGAAGGCGGCATGGACATCGAAACCGTCGCCCACGACACGCCGGAAAAGATCATCAACGTTGCCATCGATCCAACGACGGGCGTCACGGCCGCAGACGTTGCCAAGCTCAGCGACGCGCTGAAGCTTGACGGCGAAGCCCGCCAGGATGCTGAAAAGCTGTTTCCGATCCTCTACAAGGCCTTCGTCGAAACCGACATGGCCCTGCTCGAGGTCAACCCGCTGATCGTCATGACCAATGGCCGCCTGCGTGTCCTCGATGCCAAGGTATCGTTCGACGGTAATGCGCTGTTCCGTCATGAAGATATCGTTGCGCTTCGCGACACCAGCGAGGAAGACGAGAAGGAAATCGCCGCTTCCAAGTACGATCTGGCCTACGTTGCCCTCGACGGCAACATCGGCTGCATGGTCAATGGTGCCGGTCTCGCCATGGCCACCATGGACATCATCAAGTTGTATGGCGCCGAGCCTGCCAACTTCCTCGACGTCGGCGGTGGCGCGACGAAGGAAAAGGTTACGGCAGCCTTCAAGATCATCACGGCCGATCCTGCCGTGAAGGGCATCCTGGTCAACATCTTCGGCGGCATCATGAAGTGCGATGTCATTGCCGAAGGCGTTCTGGCTGCCGTCAAGGAAGTCGGCCTGCAGGTGCCGCTCGTTGTTCGCCTCGAAGGCACCAACGTCGCGCTCGGCAAGAAGATCATCAACGAATCCGGTCTCAATGTCATTTCCGCAGACGACCTGGACGATGCCGCCCAGAAGATCGTCTCAGCTGTGAAGGCGCTATAACGATGGCCAAATCCCCGAAGAACCCCAATCGTCAGCCTTTTGGCCCTAACGAGACGGATGCGAACCTTTGCTACTTCGTCTGCTGGGACAGCGAGTACGACAGCGAAGACGGTACCGCCGAGCGTTGGGCGCATTTCACGCACAACGACGACGCGCAGGCCTACTTTGCCGAAAAGATCAAGGATACCGACCTGTTCGTCTGGAAGGGCGAACTGGGCATTTCCCAGGTCGACCAGCATTACGACTGGTTCCGTACGCAGTGGTCCAAGAACCTCGAGGCGCACCTGACGCAAAAGTCGGCCGCCGGCAAAGGCTACCGCTTTTCCAATGACGCCTTTGAGGCATTCGATCCCCTCGAGTTCGAGGAAGAGGAAGACAACTAATGTCCATTCTGATTAACAAAAACACGAAGATCCTGGTTCAGGGTCTGACCGGCAAGACCGGCACCTTCCACACCGAGCAGGCGCTTGCCTACCACGGCACCAAGATGGTCGGCGGTATCAACCCCAAGAAGGGTGGCGAGACCTGGGCCGGTTCGGCCGGCGAATCCCTGCCGATCTTTGCGACCGTTGCCGAAGGCAAGGAAGCAACCGGCGCAGACGCATCGGTCATTTACGTGCCGCCAGCCGGCGCTGCTGCTGCCATCCTCGAAGCCATTGAAGCCGAGATCCCGCTGATTGTCTGCATCACCGAAGGCATTCCGGTCGCTGACATGATCAAGGTCAAGGCTCGCCTCGACGCCTCCAAGTCGCGCCTCATCGGCCCGAACTGCCCCGGCGTCATGACGCCGGACGAGTGCAAGATCGGCATCATGCCGGGCTCGATCTTCAAGAAGGGCTCCGTCGGCGTCCTGTCGCGCTCCGGTACGCTCACCTATGAAGCCGTTTTCCAGACGACCAACGAAGGCCTCGGCCAGACGACGGCTGTCGGCATCGGCGGCGATCCGGTCAAGGGCACCGAGTTCATCGACATCCTGGAAATGTTCCTGGCTGACGAAGAAACCAAGTCGATCATCATGATCGGCGAAATCGGCGGTTCGGCAGAAGAAGACGCGGCGCAGTTCATCAAGGACGAAGCCAAACGCGGCCGCTCCAAGCCAATGGTCGGCTTCATCGCTGGCCGCACGGCACCTCCCGGCCGCACAATGGGCCATGCCGGCGCCGTGATTTCCGGCGGCAAGGGTGGCGCGGAAGACAAGATCGCTGCGATGGAAGCAGCAGGCATCCGCGTCTCGCCCTCTCCGGCCCGCCTCGGCAAGACGCTGGTTGAAGTCCTCAAGGGCTGATCCGATATATAAGGGCAGGGACATCAGCCCCTGCCCATTTCGATTTCAGGGCATCTGCCCGAAATGACTGCCGCCACAGGCGGATGAAAATTGAAATGCGGCCGCCGGAAATGACCGGCAATCCATTCAAGTCGGGAGGCGGACCAGCGTCCGCAGATCACCATGGCAAGACAAGAAGCCAACGAGCAATTTCAGATCACGTCGTTCCTCGACGGCGCCAATGCGGCCTATATCGAGCAGCTCTATGCGCGCTACGAGCAGGACGCCTCGTCGGTTTCCGACGAATGGCAGTCTTTCTTCAAGGCGCTGGATGACAATCCGGGCGATGTGAAGCGGGCAGCCAAGGGCGCCTCTTGGCAGCGCAAGAACTGGCCGATTGCGGCCGGTGGCGATCTTGTCTCGGCGCTCGACGGCAACTGGGGCGTGATCGAGAAGGTTGTCGAGACCAAGGTCAAGGCAAAGGCCGAAGCAGCCGGCAAGCCGACCGACGGTGCCGACATCATCCAGGCGACCCGCGACTCGGTGCGCGCCATCATGATGATCCGTGCCTACCGCATGCGCGGCCACCTGCATGCCAAGCTCGATCCGCTTGGTATCGCTGCCCCGGTCGAGGACTACCACGAGCTGTCGCCCGAAGCGTACGGCTTCACCGAGGCAGACTACGACCGCAAGATTTTCATCGATAACGTTCTCGGCCTAGAATACGCCTCCGTGCGTGAAATGATCGAGATCCTCGAGCGCACCTATTGCTCGACGCTGGGCGTCGAGTTCATGCACATGTCCAACCCGGAAGAAAAAGCCTGGGTCCAGGAGCGCATCGAAGGACCGGACAAGGGTGTCGCGTTTTCGCCGGCAGCCAAGAAGGCCATTCTCCAGAAGGTTATCGAAGCCGAAGGCTACGAGCAGTTTCTCGACGTCAAGTTCAAGGGCACAAAGCGTTTCGGCCTCGACGGCGGTGAATCGCTGATCCCGGCGCTGGAGCAGATGTTGAAGAGCGGCGGCGCGCTCGGCGTGCGCGAAGCCGTGTTCGGCATGGCCCACCGTGGTCGCCTGAACGTGCTGTCCCAGGTCATGGGCAAGCCGCATCGCGCCATCTTCCACGAGTTCAAGGGCGGCTCCTATGCGCCTGACGAAGTCGAAGGCTCCGGCGACGTGAAGTACCATCTCGGTGCCTCTTCAGACCGCGATTTCGACGGCAACAAGATCCACGTATCGCTGACGGCAAACCCTTCGCATCTTGAAATCGTCGACCCGGTCGTCATGGGCAAGGTCCGCGCCAAGCAGGACATGGGCGCCACCGTCTGGGACGGCGACACCATTCCGCTGACGGAACGCGCCAAGGTCATGCCTCTGCTGATCCACGGCGACGCGGCCTTTGCCGGCCAGGGCGTCATTGCTGAAATTCTCGGCCTGTCCGGGCTGCGCGGTCACCGCGTTGCCGGTACGATGCACGTCATCATCAACAACCAGATCGGTTTCACCACCAATCCGGCCTATTCGCGCTCGTCGCCCTATCCATCCGACGTTGCCAAGATGATCGAGGCGCCGATCTTCCATGCAAACGGTGACGATCCGGAAGCCGTCGTCTATGCGGCCAAGGTTGCCACCGAATTCCGAATGAAGTTCCATAAGCCTGTCGTCCTCGACATGTTCTGCTATCGCCGCTACGGCCACAATGAAGGCGACGAGCCGTCCTTCACTCAGCCGAAAATGTACAAGGTCATCCGCGGTCACCAGTCTGTATTGCAGCTCTACTCGGCTCGCCTGATTGCCGAGGGCGTCGTTTCGCAGGAAGACGTCGACAAGATGAAGGCCGATTGGCGCGCACATCTCGAGGAAGAGTTCGAGGCAGGCCAGCACTACAAGCCGAACAAGGCCGACTGGCTCGATGGCCAGTGGTCGGGCCTTCGTGCCGCCGACAATGCAGACGAACAGCGCCGCGGCAAGACCGCCGTCCCGATGAAGACACTCAAGGATATCGGCCGCAAGCTGTCCGAAATCCCGGAAGGCTTCAACGCGCACCGGACGATCCAGCGCTTCATGGAAAACCGCGCCAACATGATCTCGTCGGGCGAAGGCATCGACTGGGCAATGGCAGAGGCCCTGGCTTTCGGCGCTCTTTGCGTCGAGGGTACGAAGATCCGCCTCTCCGGCCAGGACTGCGAGCGCGGCACCTTCTCTCAGCGCCATTCCGTGCTATACGATCAGGAGACCGAGCAGCGCTACGTTCCGCTCGCCAACCTGTCATCGACCCAGGGACGCTACGAAGTCATCAATTCAATGCTCTCGGAAGAGGCCGTGCTTGGTTTCGAATACGGCTACTCGCTGGCCCGTCCCAATGCATTGACCCTTTGGGAAGCCCAGTTCGGCGATTTCGCCAACGGTGCGCAGGTGGTATTCGACCAGTTCGTATCGTCGGGCGAGCGCAAGTGGCTGCGCATGTCGGGTCTAGTCTGCCTGCTGCCGCACGGTTACGAAGGTCAGGGCCCCGAGCATTCGTCGGCACGCCTGGAGCGCTTCCTCCAGCTCTGCGCCGAAGACAACATGCAGGTTGCCAACGTTACGACGCCGGCTAACTATTTCCACATCCTGCGTCGCCAGATGAAGCGCGATTTCCGCAAGCCGCTGATCATGATGACGCCGAAGTCTTTGCTGCGTCACAAGAAGGCTGTGTCGGGGCTTGCCGAAATGGCCGGCGAGTCTTCTTTCCACCGCCTGCTGTGGGACGATGCCGAAGTCATCAAGGACGGTCCGATCAAGCTGCAGAAGGACGCCAAGATCCGTCGCGTCGTCATCTGCTCCGGCAAGGTCTACTACGACCTTCTGGAAGAGCGTGAAAAGCGCGGCGTCGATGACGTCTACCTGCTGCGCATCGAACAGCTTTATCCGTTCCCGGCCAAGGCGCTGATCAACGAACTGAGCCGCTTCCGCAATGCGGAAATGGTCTGGTGCCAGGAAGAGCCCAAGAACATGGGTGCCTGGTCGTTCATCGATCCTTATCTGGAATGGGTTCTTGCCCATATCGACGCCAAGTACCAGCGCGTCCGCTACACCGGCCGTCCGGCTGCCGCTTCGCCGGCAACGGGCCTGATGTCGAAGCATCTGGCGCAGCTGGCAGCCTTCCTCGAGGATGCGCTCGGCGGTTAAGAACGAAGCGGAGGGGATGTCGCGAGATATCCCCTCCGCATAGCATACGATTGAAGACGTCGCCTGCCGGGCTCCGTCAGACCACCCTTCGGCTGCTGCCGGAGCGCCGTCCAACCGATAACGATCAAAATTCAGGATTTGAACATGGCCACTGAAATTCGCGTACCCACCCTCGGCGAGTCTGTTGTCGAAGCGACCGTCGGCACCTGGTTCAAGAAAGTCGGCGATGTCGTCAAGGTCGATGAGCCGCTGCTCGAGCTGGAAACCGACAAGGTAACGATCGAAGTGCCGTCGCCTATCGCCGGCACGCTGTCGGAAATCGTCGTGCAGGCTGGCGAGACTGTGGGTCTTGGCGCGCTTCTCGGCCAGATGTCTGCCGGTGGCGCCGCTGCTGCTCCGGCCGCTGCCGCCGCACCTGCCAAAGCCGAGCCGGCTGCCCCTGCTGCCGCTGCTCCGGCCGCTGCTGTCTCCGCCCCGGCTTCTGCCGCACCGACATCGATGCCGCCGGCTCCGGCTGCTGCCAAGCTGATGGCAGAGAACAACGTTGCAGCCGAACAGGTCGACGGTTCCGGCAAGCGTGGCCAGGTTCTGAAGGGCGATGTGATCGCTGCCGTCGCCAAGGGCCTGTCGGCACCGGCCGCTGCCGAGCCTGCCAAGTCCGCACCGCGCGCACCGACTGCCGTCGAGGATGCGCCGCGTGAAGAGCGCGTCAAGATGACCCGCCTGCGCCAGACAATCGCGCGCCGCCTCAAGGATGCGCAGAACACCGCTGCCATGCTGACCACCTACAATGAGGTGGACATGACGGCCGTCATGGCGCTTCGTTCGAAGTACAAGGACATTTTCGAAAAGAAGCATGGCGTCAAGCTCGGCTTCATGGGCTTCTTCACCAAGGCCGTTACGCACGCGCTCAAGGAACTGCCCGCCGTGAACGCCGAGATCGATGGCACCGACATCATCTACAAGAACTATTGTCACGTCGGCATGGCCGTCGGCACAGACAAGGGCCTCGTCGTTCCCGTCATCCGTGATGCCGACCAGATGACCGTTGCGGAAATCGAGAAGGACCTCGGCCGTCTTGCCAAGGCGGCCCGCGATGGCACGCTGTCCATGGCCGACATGCAGGGCGGCACGTTCACCATCACCAACGGCGGTGTCTACGGTTCGCTGATGTCCTCGCCGATCCTCAACGCACCGCAGTCCGGTATTCTCGGCATGCACAAGATCCAGGAGCGCCCGGTCGTCGTCGGCGGCCAGATCGTCATCCGTCCGATGATGTATCTCGCGCTCTCCTATGACCACCGTATGGTTGACGGCAAGGAAGCCGTCACCTTCCTGGTCCGCGTCAAGGAGAGCCTCGAAGATCCGGAACGTCTGGTTCTCGATCTCTAGTCACCGGCCGGGCCGCATTTCGCGGCCCGCTTCCATTTCGGAAAGTCCTGATGTCCTTTCAACTTACCTACCTGCTGTGGAGCGCGGCTCTTGCCTTCATCTACCTGACGGCGCAGGCGACCGCGTTCCGTCTTCAGATCGGCGTCAAGGCGGCAAATTCCACGCGCGACGACGAGCCTCAACCCAACCTCCTGACCGGCCGGGCCACCCGCGCGCTGCGCAATTTCCAGGAAACCTATCCTGCCTTCATCGCCCTCAGCGTCGTTTCCCTCTACGTCAACCATGACGGCGCACTGCTTTCCTGGGGCACAGGGCTTTGGTTCTGGGCCCGTTTCGCCTATCTCCCGGCCTATATGCTGGGTCTCAGCCCCTACCGTTCCTGGATCTGGACGGTGTCGCTGATCGGTCTCATACTGATGTTCGTCGGACTGGTCTGGTAGGTGCCATGAGCAGCGATCATCCCGTGATCCTCGTCACTGGCGGCAGCCGCGGTATCGGCGCCGCTATCTCGCTCCTGGCGGCGAAACTGGGCTTTGCGGTGGTCGTCAACTATGCGACGAACCGCGAGGCGGCCGAGGCCGTGGTCGAAGAAATCGTCCGCGAAGGCGGCGAAGCGGTGATTGCCGAGGGTGATGTGGGCAGCGCGGTCGGTGTTGCATCCATGTATGCGGTCGTCGATGCTCACTTCGGCCGCATCGACGCGCTAGTCAATAATGCCGGCATCGTCGACATGACGGCGCGGGTTGACGAAATGTCTTTCGAGCGGATCGAGCGCCTGTTCCGCATCAATGTCACCGGCTCGATCTTCTGCGCCGCCGAAGCTGTAAAGCGAATGTCGATCAGGCACGGCGGCAAGGGCGGTGCCATCGTGAACATTTCGTCCGTTGCCGCCACGCTCGGTTCGCCGAGCCAGTATGTCGACTATGCGGCATCCAAGGGTGCGATCGACACGTTCACGACGGGCCTTGCGAAAGAGGTTGCTGCAGAGGGTATAAGGGTGAATGCCGTGCGGCCGGGCATCGTCAATACCGAGATCCATGCCTCTGGCGGGTTGCCAAACCGGGCGCGGGACCTTGCCCATCTTGTGCCGATGCGGCGGCCAGGCGAGGCGCAGGAGATTGCCGATGCTGTGTTGTTCCTGTTGTCCCCGTCCGCCTCCTATATTACGGGTGCAATCCTAGATGTCAGCGGCGGACGCTGAGGGGAGCAAATATGCAATATCTGTTCGAATTTCTGGGCCTGATGGCGGTGTTCTCCATCTTCATCGTCGTGCCCGGCGCCGATTTCGCCGTGGTCCTTCGCCAGAGTGTCGTCCATGGCCGTCGGGCTGCCATGATGACCGGCGTCGGCATGGGCTTTTCGCTGCTTTTTCACATCAGCTACACCATCCTCGGCCTCGGCCTGATCGTCTCCAAATCGCTCCTGCTGTTCAGCGTGATCAAATGGGCGGGTGTTGCCTATCTTGTCTATCTCGGCATCAAATCATTCCGTGAACCGGGTTTTAATGTTGCGGACATCGACGTGACGGAAGAAGACCGCAAGCCGGTTTCGGTCTGGCGTTGCCTGGCGACGGGCTTCATCACCAATGCGCTGAACCCGAAGCCGGTGCTTTTCTTCCTGTCGCTGTTCTCGACACTGGTCCACCACGACACGCCTGCGCTCATCCAGTTCAGCTATGGCATCGGCATGGCGATGGCGCTCATTGCCTGGTTTGCCGCAGTCTCGGTATTTTTTACCGTCAAGCCAATCCGCGATCGCTTCATTGCGGGCGGAAAATGGTTCAACCGTATCACCGGAGCGGCTTTGGTCGGCTTCGGCCTTCGTCTCGCCCTGGCGCGCGCCGCCGACTAACCGGAAAAATCCAAGAGGAAATTCTCGATGTCTTATGATGTGATCGTTATCGGAACCGGCCCTGGCGGCTATGTCTGCGCCATCAAGGCAGCACAGCTGGGCATGAAGGTCGCCGTCATCGAGAAGCGCGCAACGTTCGGCGGCACCTGCCTCAACATCGGCTGCATCCCTTCCAAGGCCCTGCTGCATGCCTCCGAGATGTTCCACCAGGCTGGTCACGGCATGGAAGCGCTCGGCATCGAGGTCGCTGCCCCAACCCTGAACCTGCCCAACATGATGGCTCACAAGGATGCCACCGTGAAGTCGAACGTCGAGGGTGTCGCGTTCCTGTTCAAGAAGAACAAGATCGACAGCTTCATCGGCTCAGGCAAGATCGTCTCGGCCGGCAAGGTTTCGGTCACCGGCGATGATGGCCAGGTCCAGGAAATCGAAGGCAAGAACATCGTCATCGCCACCGGCTCAGACGTTGCGGGCATTCCGGGCGTCCACGTCGATCTCGACGAGAAGATCATCATTTCATCCACCGGCGGCATTGCGCTGGAGAAGGTCCCCGCGACGATGGTTGTCGTCGGCGGCGGCGTCATCGGTCTCGAGCTCGGCTCCGTCTGGTCGCGTCTCGGCGCCAAGGTCACGGTCATCGAATATCTCGACACCATCCTCGGCGGTATGGATGGCGAGGTCTCCAAGCAGTTCCACCGCCTGCTCGCCAAGCAGGGCATGGACTTCCACCTCGGCGCCAAGGTCACCGGCGTCGAGAAGTCGGCGACGGGCGCAAAGGTCACCTTCGAGCCGGCCAAGGGCGGCGAAGCGACCTCGCTCGATGCAGACGTCGTGCTGATTGCCACAGGCCGCAAGCCGTACACGGCTAATCTCGGCCTCGAGGAAGCCGGCGTCGTGCTCGACAACAGGGGCCGTGTCGAGATCGACCACCACTTCGCGACCAATGTTGCCGGCATCTATGCCATCGGCGACGTCGTCAAGGGTCCGATGCTCGCCCACAAGGCGGAAGACGAAGGCGTCGCACTGGCGGAAATTCTCGCCGGCCAGGCCGGCCACGTGAACTACGATGTCATCCCGAGCGTCGTCTACACCCAGCCTGAAGTCGCTTCCGTCGGCAAGACAGAGGAAGAACTCAAGGCCGCCGGCATCGCCTACAAGGTCGGCAAGTTCCCGTTCAGCGCCAACGGCCGCGCCCGCGCGATGCTGGCGACGGATGGCTTCGTCAAGATTTTGGCCGACAAGGAAACCGACAGGGTCCTCGGTGGCCACATCATCGGTTTCGGCGCGGGCGACATGATCCATGAAATCGCCGTGCTGATGGATTTCAGCGGCTCGGCAGAAGACCTCGGCCGGGTTTGCCACGCCCATCCGACAATGTCGGAAGCCGTCAAGGAAGCGGCCATGGCTGCCGCCTTCAAGCCGATCCATATGTAAAATCGAAGGGAGCGCCAAGGCCTCTCGCCCTGGCGCTCCTGCTCGTGTTTCGACGCCAGCCAACTGCAGGCATGGGAAAGCGCGTCGCGCCTGATATGGCCGAACGTGATGGGGAAATGGCAAGCAGCCGGGTGGCTGGTGTTGTTTGTGTCGGGGCTTGGCTGCCTGCCGATCGTTGCGATTTGACGATATCGATATGGAGGTGCCGACCTCCGCTACCCGATATCCCGATCACTCAGCCCAACGCATCGTGATCATCGCTTCCAACCATCATCGGACACCGGATATCGTTCCGTTGGAGCGACCGGTTCGCGACCCGGCTTCCCCATCCTTTGACCTCTGCAGTATATGGCCACCGGCGGGTATGGGGGATGAAACAAGCCTCGAAAATCTGTAAGAACCTGATTTAACTGCGTAAAAAAATAAATCACGCCGGATTTATCCCCCATGCCGAAAACTGTGTTATGGGGCCGCAAATTTGCTCAGGTGAGACGCTCCTCGATCCGCCAGATCAATCAACCGCCGTCAGCGTAAAGCCCTGCTTGCGGAAAAGTTCGACCAGTCCCTGGTCGCCCGACAGGTGCAGGGCGCCGACGGCCATGAAGACGTTGCCGCCCGCAAGGATCGGTGCGGCGCGCTCGGCCATGACCTTGTTGCGGTCGAGGATTATGCGCTGCTCGAACGTAGCGTAGTCGCCGTCGCTATCGGTGTCTTCGCCATCGGGCGTGACGACTTTCAGCATCGCCATCGTCGCTCCGGCATTGCCGGAAAGGTAGAGATCGGTCATCGTTTCGACGACGTCGTTCATCTTGTCGCCGAGCTGCAGGGTTTCGATCAGCGATTTCAGATGGAAGGCGGCTGGCAGGTCGGCCATGGCCTGCAGCTGCTCGACGAGCGTTTCCAGCCCCTTGACCTGCTTGCCGGCTGCGGCTGCGTCGTTGGCGATCTTCTGGTCGAGGAATTGCGCGCCCTTGGCTTTGCGCGAGAGTTCGCAGGACGGCAATGCGACGACGCTTGAGATCATCCATGGCTGCATATGCGACACCGCGCCCAGCGTGATGCCGCGCTTGGCAAGGCCGGCCTCGAGCTTGGCGGCGTCGGCTGCCGGCAGCAGCGAATTGATCGTCGCACCGTTGGCGAGCATGGTGAGGTCCGGGCGGGCGAGGATCGCCATCGTCGCCTTCTTTTCATCGAGTATTTCGTCGGATTCGACGATGATAGTATCGGCCTTGGCGTCCGCTTCCGCCGCGCCCTTCGGCATGACCAGCACGCGCGGATCGGTGACGTGCATGGTGCCGAGCAGCCAGGAGGTTTTCACTCCGGGCTTTTCGATCTTCCAGAAAATGCTGCGCCCGTTCGCGACCTTGTCACCGTCAGCGAGGAAAGCTGCGTATTTCGCCGGATCGTTCTTCCGCAGTTCGGCAAGCAGGTCCCTGCCGCCGCAGGCCGCATCGTCGGCGGCATGGGCGGGCGCAAAAGAAGCCAGCGTGACAACCAGCGTGGCTGCGAAGGCAAGCGGCAGGGACGCCGCCGCCCAGAAGCCGGCGTTGCCGAGCGTCGAAAGGATGGCGGGCCGGTTCTTTTGTCGGTAGACTGATGTCATGACGATCTTTCAGCGGACGGGATCTGCATCTGCTCTACCCCGCGCGGAGCGGATATTCTCTTAACGCATTCGGTTAACCAGAGTTTAAGCCCCGGGGGTGGGCGCGGTCATAGACTTCGAGCAGGCGGGCGGAATCGACGCCGGTGTATATCTGCGTCGTTGACAGACTGGCGTGGCCGAGCAACTCCTGGATGGTGCGAAGATCGCCACCGCCGGCCAGCAGATGGGTGGCAAACGAGTGTCGCAGGGCATGTGGAGTTGCTGTTTCCGGCAAGTTGAAGGCGCTTCGCAGTTTCTGCATGCCGCGCTGAATAAGGCCGGGATGCAGCTTTCCGCCGCGAGCGCCGCGAAACAGCGGCAGGGCCGGGTCTAGATGGTAGGGGCAGAGCTGCCTGTACCGCTCCACGGCATCGACGACGACGGCCAGCAGCGGCACGATACGCATCTTGTTGCCCTTGCCGGTGATACGCAGCGATGTGGCGCCGGGGCGCAGATCGTCCGGCATAAGATTGAGCGCTTCCGAAATGCGCAGCCCGCAGCCGTAAAGCAGCGTCAGCACGGCGGCGTCCCGTGCGGCGATCCAGGGTTCCTCGTGCATCTGCGCTTCGTCGCTGACGACATTGATGGCCTGGCTGTCGGACAGCGGCTTCGGCAGAGATTTCGGTTGCTTGGGCGACCGCACGGCAGCGACACCGGCAGCGTTCACCAGCCCCTTTTTCTCCAGGTAGCGCAGCAGAGAGCGCAATCCGGCGAGATTGCGGCCCAGCGAGCGTGCGCCGGCGCCATCGCGGCGGCGGTTTGCCAGAAAGGCGCGGAAGTCGGCCGGGCGCAGGGCCTGGATATCCTTCAATGTGGTCGGGCCGGCGAGGTGGCCAGTGAGGAAAAACAGGAACTGGCGTGTGTCGCGCTCATATGCGTCCAGCGTGTGGGCGGATAGCCTGCGCTCGCTGCGGAGCGCTTCCAGCCATTTCTGGCGCTCGTCCAGAAGCTGGGGATGGGCCATGATCAGGATCTCGCCCACGGTAAACCTCTTGAATTCCAATTTTAGGCTGCCACTTTGCTTCAAGGAGAGTTATGGAATCGCTAACGTTACGGCTGGCGTGTCATGCTTCGATCATCTTACGCCGCGATAACCACGACATAAGCATGCAGGACCTTCCATGACGCGCCGCGATTCCACCTCGACCCTCGGACAGCTTGCCGGCGCCATCGCCTTGGTGTCGCAGGGAAGACCCGGCCATATCGTCGATACACTGATCGCCGAGCGCGGGGAGAAGATCGTCAAGAGCCCTTTCTGGCCGCTCATCCGTCCCTTCCTGCATGTGCTGCTGCGCTATCATAAAGCGATACGTTTTGCCGACGATGTTTCCAAGCTGCCCGGATTCCAGTCCTTCGAATATATGAGCGATTTGCTGCAACTCGATATCCGCTCCCAGAATGCCGAGCGTATTCCGACCAGCGGCGGTTTCATTCTGGTGAGCAACCATCCGACCGGCATTGCCGACGGCGTGGCCATCTTCGACCTGATGAAGGAACGGCGTCCGGACATGATGGTGTTTGCCAATCGGGACGCGGTTCGTGTCAATCCGCGCTTTGCCGAGATGATCATTCCCGTCGAATGGCGCGATGAATACAAGAGCAAGCTCAAGACGCGCGAAACGCTGCTGCTGACCAACAAGACGGTCGAAGACGGCAAGGCGATGGTGCTGTTTCCCTCCGGCCGCATTGCCTACTGGGCAAATGGGAAATTGAACGAGCGCCCGTGGAAGACGTCGGCGGTCGCGCTGGCCCGAAAATATAATCTGCCGATCCTGCCGGTTCACCTCTCGGCGCGCAATTCAGGGCTGTTCTACTGGTTTGCCAAATGGTCCACCGAACTCCGCGACATGACGGTGTTTTACGAACTGCTCAACAAGCGCGGCGACCGCTTCGACTTCCGCGTCGGCAAGCTGATATCGCCTGACCAACTGGAAGGCGATGTCAACGAAGTGACGAGGGCACTGGAAAAGCTGACGGTGCACGACATGGCGGAGGACGCCGATGCCGAGTTCAAGCCGCTTTCGTTGCCGACAACCGAGCCAGCACCGCGCTCGCTCGTTGCGAATTCGCTCTAACGCGACATTCCCAAGTTGGTGATCATTCGCCCCCACATCGCCGGTTTCATTTCTTTCCAACTCCGGGCATGGTCTGCCGCAATGAACAACGATTCCTCCGATCTGTTCGGCGCGCTTGCGAAGGTGCCGCCGGTGACGCGTACTGTGCCCGTTCTGGTGCCTATGCCTGCGCCTCGGCCCTATTCCTATGCCGTGCCCGAGGGTATGGCGGTCGAGCCCGGTTCGATCGTGCAGGTGCCGCTGGGTCCGCGCCAGGTGATCGGCGTCGTCTGGGACGGGGGCGATGACAACGGTGTCGACCCCAAGAAGCTGCGGCCGATCACCCGTGTTTTCGACTGCCCGCCGCTCGCCAAGGAAATGCGCGACTTCATCGACTGGGTCGCGACCTACACGCTGTCGCCGCCCGGTCATGTGGCACGGATGGCCTTGCGCGTGCCGGCGGCCTTCGATCCGGAGCCGATGGTCGAGGGGCTCAAGTTTGTCGGCGGCGCGCCCGACCGGCTGACGCCGGCCAGAAGCCGCGTGCTGGAAATGGCCGTCGGCGCGCCTTCGTGGACGCGCAGCGGCCTGGCCCACGCTGCCGGCGTGTCGACAAGCGTGATCGACGGTCTGGTAAAGCAGGGGGTTTTCGAGACTATCTTCCTCACCCCGCCGCCTGTCGTTGCCAAGCCCGATCCGGAGTTCGTGGCGGCCCGGCTGGAGGGGCCGCAAAAGCAGGCGGCGGTCGAGGTGATCGACGAGGTCAGGAAGGCGACGTTCTCGGTATCGCTGATCGACGGGATTACCGGATCCGGCAAGACCGAGGTCTATTTCGAGGCGATTGCCGAAACCCTGCGGCAGGGACGGCAGGTGCTGATCCTGCTGCCGGAAATTGCCCTGACAGCAAGCTTTC
The DNA here is from genome assembly GCF_003240565.2 of Rhizobium tumorigenes. NCBI lineage: Bacteria > Pseudomonadati > Pseudomonadota > Alphaproteobacteria > Hyphomicrobiales > Rhizobiaceae > Arminella > Arminella tumorigenes. The sequence continues at coordinate 2,910,434 of NZ_CP117255.1, read as the reverse complement.
TCGAGCGTTTCCAGCAGCGCTTCGGGTCGAAGCCGGCCGAATGGCATTCCGACCTTGCACCTCGGACCCGGGAAAAGGTCTGGCGGCAGGCGGTCACGGGGGATGTGCGCGTTGTCGCCGGTGCGCGCTCGGCGCTGTTCCTGCCGTTCGAGGATCTCGGGCTGATCATCGTCGACGAAGAGCACGACCCTGCCTACAAGCAGGAGGATCGTGTCTTCTACAATGCCCGCGACATGGCCGTGGTGCGCGCCCGGATCGGCGATTTCCCGGTCGTGCTGGTGTCGGCGACGCCATCGGTCGAAAGCCAGGTCAACGGCCAGAGCGGCCGCTACAGCACCATCCACCTGCCGACGCGCTTCGGCGATGCCGCGTTGCCGGATCTGCACCTCGTGGATATGCGCCGGCATGCTCCGGATCGCGGCGGTTTCCTGTCACCGGTGCTTTTGCGCGCGGTTGGAAAGACGGTCGCGGACGGGCACCAGGCGCTGCTGTTCCTCAACAGGCGCGGTTATGCACCGCTGACCCTCTGCCGGGTCTGCGGCCACCGCTTCCAGTGCCCGCAATGCTCCAGCTGGCTGGTCGAGCACCGGTTTCGCCAGCAGTTGCAGTGCCACCAGTGCGGTTACGCGGAGCGGACGCCGGAAGCCTGCCCGGAATGCGGCACCTTCGATCATCTCGTCGCCTGCGGCCCGGGCGTCGAGCGTATCGCCGAGGAGGTGGAGAAGCATTTTCCGGATGCAAGGACAATCGTCCTGTCCTCCGATATTCTCGGTGGCGTGAAACGCCTGCGGCTGGAGCTGGAGGCCATTGCCAATGGGGAGGCGGATATCGTCATCGGCACGCAGCTGGTGGCCAAGGGCCACAATTTCCCGCTGATGACGCTGGTCGGTATCGTCGATGCCGATATCGGGCTTGCCAATGGCGACCCACGGGCGGCCGAGCGGACATTCCAGCTGCTGAGCCAGGTCACCGGCCGCGCCGGCCGGACCGGGCTGAAAAGCCATGGCCTGCTGCAGACCTACCAGCCGCAGCATCCCGTCATGCAGGCGATCGTCTCGGGCGATGCGGCTGCGTTTTACGAACGCGAGATTTCGGAGCGGGAGAGAGCCCTGCTGCCGCCGTTCGGACGGCTTGCCTCGATCATCGTCTCGGCTGAAACGCGCCAGGATGCCGAAACCCATGCGCGCGGTATGCGCAACGCCGCGCCCAGCGTGCCGGGCATTGCCGTACTCGGTCCGGCGGAAGCGCCGCTGGCGCTGGTGCGCGGCCGGCATCGGTTCCGGCTCCTGGTACACGGCCGGCGCAATTCGGACATGCAGGGTTTTTTGCGCACCCTGCTGGCGCAGGGGCCGAAGGAGCGCGGCTCTGTCAACGTACAACTCGATATCGACCCGCAGAGCTTTTTGTAATCGGACCGCTGCCGACAACATTTCCGGTCGAGCCGAGGGCTCCGCATCCATATTTCCTCGACACAGACTTCGTGCCATAAGGCCGGCAAGCTTCATCTAACTTGGGAACGGTGATGGAATTTTATTTTCCGACGGAACGGGGCGAACAGCTCGCCTATTGCGCTGCTGCCTTTACGGCTTTGCTCGGGCTATTCATGATGTTTGCGCCCGGCTATGCCTATCGCATTCTCGGTCTGCAGCCGCGCGAGGGTCGCCTCGGCGCTTATGCGGAGGCCCGGTCGATGGGCGGATCCTATATAGGCTTCGGTCTGATGGCGATCCTTCTGGCACAGCCCATGGTTTATCTGGCGCTCGGCACGTCTTTCGCGCTTGCAGCATTCGGAAGGATACTGTCGCTGATGTCGGACCGTGGAAACATCGTCGTCAACCTCGTGATGCTTGTCATTCAGATCACTCTTGCAGCTTTGCCGATTATCTATTTTCTCGGCTGGATTTGAGCAGAATTTGACCTGCGCCAACTCGTCGCGGGCAGATTTCGGGTTTTTGCGGCAGAAATCCCCGCGAAAGGCGCAATCGGGACCGAGGTGTGTTGCGAGTCTCAACTTCCTATGTTAGACGGGCTCGGAAATGGGAAGAAGCGGGGGCATCTCCCGCGGATTTCTTGGGGGAAATCAAAACCAATTCAAAGTCCTAGGCATCCGCACGCCCGGATCCTAACTTTAGGGTTGAAATCAGGGAAAATTGTGCCCGTGGCAGACACATCCCATCCTATATCCGGTGTGGCAGAGCGATATGCATCGTCTTTGTTCGAGCTTGCGCTCGCCGAGGGCGCCATCGCCCAGGTGACTGCCGATCTCGACCGTTTCCAGGCCATGCTCGACGAAAGCGAAGACTTGCGGCGTTTCGTTGCCAGTCCGGTTTTCTCGTCCGGAGACCAGGTCAAGGCCATCGAGGCTTTGTCGGCCAAGGCTGGGATCACCGGTTTCTTCGCAAACTTCCTGAAGGTCGTTGCGCGTCACCGTCGTCTTTTTGCGCTGCCGGGCATGATCCGCTCTTTCCGCCTGATCGCTGCCGAGCAGCGTGGCGAAGTCACTGCCGAGGTCAGTTCCGCGCATGCGCTGACGGCGGAGCAGGAAAACGAATTGAAGGTAGCGCTGAAGAGCGTTACCGGTAAAGAAGTCACGGTCGCCGTAACGGTGGACCCGTCTATTCTTGGTGGTTTGATTGTGAAAGTGGGGTCGCGACAGATTGATACGTCGCTACGCACCAAACTTTCTACCCTTAAGCTTGCATTGAAAGAGGTTGGCTGATGGATATCCGCGCCGCGGAAATTTCCGCAATTCTGAAAGACCAGATCAAGAATTTTGGCCAGGAGGCTGAGGTTTCCGAGGTCGGCCAGGTTCTCTCCGTCGGTGACGGCATTGCCCGCGTCTACGGACTGGATAACGTCCAGGCCGGCGAAATGGTCGAGTTCCCCGGCGGAATTCGCGGCATGGCCCTCAACCTCGAATCCGACAATGTCGGCGTCGTGATCTTCGGGTCCGACCGCGACATCAAGGAAGGCGACATCGTCAAGCGCACCGGCGCCATCGTCGACGTTCCTGTTGGTCCGGAACTGCTCGGCCGCGTCGTTGACGCGCTCGGCAATCCGATCGATGGCAAGGGCCCGATCAACGCGACCCGCCGTTCGCGCGTCGACGTCAAGGCTCCCGGCATCATCCCGCGCAAGTCGGTGCATGAGCCGATGTCGACCGGCCTCAAGGCCATCGATGCTCTCATCCCGGTTGGCCGTGGCCAGCGCGAGCTTGTCATCGGCGACCGCCAGACTGGCAAGACCGCCATCATTCTCGACACGATCCTCAATCAGAAGGCCATCCACGACAACGGCCCTGATGCTGAAAAGCTCTATTGCGTCTACGTCGCCATCGGCCAGAAGCGCTCGACGGTTGCCCAGTTCGTGAAGGTGCTCGAAGAGCGCGGCGCGCTGAAGTACTCGATCATCGTCGCTGCCACCGCGTCCGACCCGGCGCCGATGCAGTACCTCGCACCGTTTGCCGGTTGCGCCATGGGCGAATACTTCCGCGACAACGGCCAGCATGCTCTGATCGGCTATGACGATCTTTCCAAGCAGGCCGTCGCCTATCGCCAGATGTCTCTGTTGCTGCGCCGCCCGCCAGGCCGCGAAGCCTACCCAGGCGACGTTTTCTACCTGCACTCGCGTCTTCTCGAGCGTGCTGCCAAGCTTTCCGACGAAAAGGGCTCCGGTTCGCTGACGGCTTTGCCGGTCATCGAAACACAGGGCAACGACGTTTCGGCCTTCATTCCGACCAACGTGATCTCGATCACTGACGGCCAGATCTTCCTTGAAACCGACCTGTTCTACCAGGGTATCCGCCCGGCTGTGAACGTCGGCCTGTCGGTTTCCCGCGTCGGTTCAGCCGCCCAGGTCAAGGCGATGAAGCAGGTTGCCGGCTCGATCAAGGGCGAACTTGCCCAGTATCGCGAAATGGCTGCCTTCGCGCAGTTCGGCTCGGATCTCGACGCCTCGACGCAGCGCCTGCTGAACCGCGGTGCACGCCTGACCGAACTCCTGAAGCAGCCGCAGTTCTCGCCGCTGAAGACGGAAGAGCAGGTCGCGGTGATCTTCGCCGGTGTGAACGGCTATCTCGACAAGGTCGCTGTCGCCGATATCGGCAAGTTCGAGCAGGGCCTGCTGTCTTATCTGCGGTCTGACGGCAAGGATATCCTTGACGCCATTCGCGACCAGAAGGCCATCAGCGACGATATCAAGGGCAAGCTCCAGGCTGCCATCGATACCTTCGGCAAGTCTTTCGCCTGATCTAGGCATCACTTTAGGACGGATAACGGATGCCTTCACTTAAGGATCTGAAAAACCGGATCGCCTCCGTCAAGGCGACGCAGAAGATCACCAAAGCGATGAAGATGGTCGCAGCGGCGAAGCTTCGGCGTGCTCAGGAGGCGGCCGAGGCTGCCCGCCCTTACTCGCAGCGCATGGGCGCCGTGCTTGCAAACATCACGCAGGCCGTCGGCACCAGCGATGAGGCGCCCGCGCTGATGCGTGGAACCGGTCAGGACAAGGTTCATCTGCTGGTCGTCTGCTCGGCAGAACGTGGTCTCTGCGGCGGTTTCAATTCGCAGATCGCCCGATTTGCCCGCGACCATACCCGCAGGCTGCTGGCCGAAGGCAAGACTGTCAAGATCTTCACCGTCGGCAAGAAGGGCTACGACATCCTTCGCCGCGAATTTGCGTCGCTGATCGTCGAGCGCAAGGAACTTCGCGACGTCAAGAAGATCGGCTTCGGCAATGCCGATGAAATCGGCAAGCGCATCGTCGAGATGTTCAATACCGGCGAATTCGATGTCTGCACGCTGTTCTACTCTGAATTCAAGTCCGTGATATCGCAGGTGCCGACGGCGCTGCAGCTTATCCCGGCGATCGTGCCGACTGCACCTGTCGCTGCTGAAGCGACCCAGGCCAATGCGATCTATGAATACGAACCCGATGCCGCGTCGATCCTGACGGATCTGATCCCGCGCAACATCTCGGTCCAGGTTTTCCGCGCGCTCCTCGAGAACGTTGCCGGTGAGATGGGCGCGAAGATGAGCGCGATGGATAACGCGACCCGGAACGCTGGTGAGATGATCAACAAACTGACGCTCAGCTACAACCGCCAGCGTCAGGCGCAGATCACCAAGGAACTCATTGAAATCATTTCGGGCGCGGAAGCGCTCTGAGGTTAGGAAGAGGGTAAGAATATGGCTATGGCAGCTACCCCCGCAGCAGCAGCGCCTGCAGTCGGTTCGACCGGCAAGGTCACGCAGATCATCGGACCCGTCGTTGACGTTGTGTTCGACGGCGAACTGCCGAAGATCCTGAATGCGCTGGAAACATTCAACAATGGCAACCGCCTGATCCTGGAAGTTGCCCAGCACCTCGGCGAGAACGCCGTCCGTACGATTGCGATGGATGCGACCGAAGGTCTGGTCCGTGGCCAGGTTGTGACGGACACCGGAACGCCGATCATGGTTCCGGTCGGCCCGGAAACGCTCGGTCGCATCATGAACGTCATCGGCGAGCCGGTCGACGAAGCAGGTCCGCTGGTCACTGCGAACAAGCGTTCGATCCACCAGGAAGCGCCTGCCTATATCGAGCAGTCCACTGACGCGCAGATCCTCGTTACCGGCATCAAGGTCGTCGACCTGCTCGCACCTTACGCCAAAGGCGGCAAGATCGGCCTGTTCGGCGGCGCCGGCGTTGGCAAGACCGTTCTGATCATGGAATTGATCAACAACGTCGCCAAGGCGCACGGCGGTTACTCCGTGTTTGCCGGCGTCGGCGAACGCACCCGCGAAGGCAACGACCTTTACCACGAAATGATCGAATCCGGCGTGAACAAGCTGGGCGGCGGCGAAGGCTCGAAAGCAGCGCTCGTCTACGGTCAGATGAACGAGCCACCAGGTGCACGCGCCCGCGTAGCCCTTACCGGCCTGACGATCGCCGAAGACTTCCGCGACAAGGGACAGGACGTTCTGTTCTTCGTCGACAACATTTTCCGCTTCACGCAGGCAGGTTCGGAGCTGTCGGCTCTGCTTGGCCGTATTCCTTCGGCCGTGGGCTATCAGCCGACACTGGCCACCGACATGGGCCAGATGCAGGAACGCATCACGACGACGACGAAGGGTTCGATCACATCGGTTCAGGCGATTTACGTCCCCGCCGACGACTTGACCGACCCGGCGCCTGCCACCTCGTTCGCCCATCTGGACGCAACGACAAACCTGTCGCGCTCGATCGCCGAAAAGGGCATCTACCCGGCTGTCGATCCGCTCGACTCCACCTCGCGCATGCTCGACCCGCTGGTCGTCGGCGAAGAGCACTATGAAGTTGCCCGTAAGGTTCAGTCGACGCTGCAGCGCTACAAGGCACTGCAGGACATCATCGCCATCCTCGGCATGGACGAACTTTCGGAAGACGACAAGCTGTCGGTTGCCCGCGCCCGCAAGATCGAGCGCTTCCTCTCGCAGCCGTTCTTCGTTGCCGAAGTCTTCACCGGCGCTCCGGGCAAACTCGTTGCGCTCGAAGACACGATCAAAGGCTTCAAGGGCCTCGTGAACGGCGATTACGACCACCTCCCTGAAGCCGCCTTCTACATGGTCGGCACCATCGAGGAAGCGGTCGAAAAGGCAAAGAAGCTGGCTGCTGCCGTTTGATGCTTGTCGGTGGCGCCAGGCTTTGCCGGCGCCACTGCCTTACCAAAGACAATCGAGAAGTGACGGTCCATGGCTGATTTCAAATTCGAACTGGTGTCTCCCGAGCGGCTGCTGCTGTCAGAAATGGTGACGGCTGTCGTCATTCCGGCGAGCGAAGGCGAGATGACCGTCATGGCAAACCATGCACCGACCATGACCACCATCAAGCCAGGTGTGGTCAGCGTCCGCTCTAGCACCGGCGCGAAGAAGGACTATGTGGTTTTCGGCGGATTTGCAGACGTCCTGCCGACAGGCTGCACGTTGCTGGCCGAATCCGCTGTTCCGGTTGACGAGCTGCAGCGCGACGAGCTGACGCGCCGCATCGACGCGGCACAGGCTGAGCTCAACGATGCTGTGCATCATGAGCACAAGTCGAAGCTCGAGCAGTTCATCATGGAACTTTCGCATCTGCAGGGTAGCGTTATCCGCGACTGAGACAGAGTGTCAGGAAGAAATCTCTAAAGCGGCTTCGGCCGCTTTTATTTTTTGAACCGGCTTGTCCGTCGGATACTGATTTTCTCCGCAAAACCTCCCGCCAATCCGCTTTCCTTCGTGGATCGAAACCCTATGATAGCGGGATGGGAGCCATCGGGCCTGGGAGAGTTCTAGTGTTTCAATCCAATTTGTTTGCCAACCGGACCGTCGTCGTGACGGGTGCGGGCCGTGGGATCGGGCTTGAGGTAGCGCGGCAGTTTCTCGACTGCGGCGCGCGCGTGATGGTGCATATCGGCCGTGATGAGAGCCGCCCGTTGCCGGATTGTCTCAGCGACGCTAAAAATACAGGGCGTGCCGTGACCTTTGCCGCCGACTTCGGTACTGCCGATGGCACGTCTGCCTTCGTCAAGGCCGTTGGCGAACACGCTGGCCAGGTGGATGTGCTGGTCAACAACGCCGGAACGATGCTGGGACGCTATCCGGCCGCCGACCTCACCGACGCGCAATATCAGGCCGTGGTGCAGCTCAACCAGACAGCTGTCGTCGAGGTCACACGTGGCCTGCTGCCGCTGCTGAGAGCCTCGGGACAGGCGGCCATCGTCAACACAGTCTCGATTTCCGCGCTGACGGGAGGCAGTCCGGGTTCGGCAATCTATTCAGCCTCGAAGGCTTTCGTTGCCACCTACTCGAAGGCCTTGGCGCGGGAACTGGCGCTGGACGGTATCCGCGTCAACTGCGTATCGCCGGGGACGATCACGACAGAATTCCACGAGCGCTATTCGTCCGAAGAAAAACTCGAGGCGACCCGACGCACGATCCCGTTGCAGCGTCTAGGGACGGCCGAGGACTGCGCGCCGGCATATCTGTTCCTGTCGGCGCCATCCTTATCCGGCTACATAACGGGCCAGGTTATCGAGATCAATGGTGGGCAGCTGATTTGCTGATGGGAAAGCGTTGAGCACATTCGAAACTACTGCGCATGTCGGGCGAATTGCGCGTCGCGATGGCAACATGGCTCGAAGCCTTCGGAGCGTGCCTGAAGAGGTGCCTATCGCCTTTTCCTATGGCGGCTCCTCGCATGCCGTGATGATGGGGACACCTGCCGACCTCGAGGATTTCGCTGTCGGCTTCAGCCTCACGGAGGGCATCGTCACCACCACGGGAGAGATCGCCGCCGTCGAGGCTGTCGAGGATGACCAAGGCATCGACGTGCAGATTACGCTTGTCGATGCGGTGGCGGACGCGTTGCGCACCCGCAAGCGTCACATGGCCGGGCCGGTCGGCTGCGGCTTGTGCGGCATTGAGTCGATAGAGCAGGCGGTGCGCCCGGTACCGGATGTCTCGGGTGTCGGCCTGACACTGACCATGGCCGAAGTCACCGGCGCCGTTGCCCTGCTCAATGCAGCGCAGCCGCTGCATCGCGAGACGCGGGCGGTGCATGGGGCCGGCTTCTATCTGCCGGGGAGGGGACTTTCGGCCGTGCGCGAGGATGTCGGCCGTCACAATGCGCTGGACAAGCTGTGTGGTGCGGTCGTTCGTGCCGGTCTCGACGCCAGCGCAGGCGCGGTGGTCGTTACCAGCCGGTTGTCGGTCGAGATGGTGCAGAAGGCCGCCATCCTCGGCAGTGCCGTGCTGATTGCGATTTCCGCCCCAACGGCGCTCGCCATACGGACGGCGGAGGCGGCGGGCATGACGCTGATTGCGCTGGTCCGGGGGGAGGATTTCGAGATATTCACCCACCCCCGGCGGGTTACCGACGCGACGCTTGACTGAGCGAGGCCGTATGCTGTCCCAGCTCCTGGGCTCGCGGCTAGAATTCCTCCCAGCTCTCTGCGACTGCTGCTGACGAACCGCTGCTCCTTGCCGCCCGCATCACCGGTTGCCGGGCCAGCGATGGCGCGGTCCGTGGGCGTTGTGAGGCGGTTGCTGCGCGCGATGGGCCGTCGCCGCCAACCCCAAACTGCGCGAGCAGTGTCTGCAACTCCTCGGTCTCATGCGTAAGTTTGTGGCTGGCCGCAGTGTTTTCCTCGACCATGGCGGCGTTCTTCTGGGTCGCATGGTCCATGGCGTTGACGGCCTGGTTGATTTCCTTGAGGCCGAGTGACTGTTCCTTCGAGGCCACGACGATGGCGATGACATTCTTGTCGATGTCGCCGACCTGCTGAACGATCTCTTCAAGCGCCTTGCCGGTCTCGTCGACCAGCGCGACCCCATTTTTCACCAATTGGCCGGATTTGTTGATCAGCCCCTTGATCTCCTTGGCAGCCCCGGCGGAGCGCTGGGCGAGTTCGCGGACCTCCTGGGCAACGACTGCAAAGCCCTTTCCGGCCTCGCCGGCACGGGCAGCCTCGACGCCGGCATTCAGCGCCAGCAGGTTGGTCTGGAAGGCAATATCGTCAATGACGCCGATGATGCTGCTGATCTCGCGCGAAGATTGTTCGATCTGGCCCATCGCGGCAACTGCGTTGCGCACCACATTGCCCGATTGCTCGGCGCCTTGCCGTGTCTGGGCGACAAGCCGTCCCGCTTCGTCCGCCCGCTTGCTGCTGTCGTTGACCGCGGTCGTGATCTCCTCAAGGGCTGCCGCCGTCTCTTCGATAGAGGCGGCCTGTTGCTCCGTGCGCTTGGACAAGTCGTCTGCTGCCGTTCCGATTTCGCGCGAGCCGGCTGCGATGGCGCCCGCGTTACCGCCAATCGTCTCCATGGCGGCCAAAAGCTTGCCCAGTGCGTCGTTGAAATCGCGACGCAACTGCTCCATCGAGGGGACGAACGGCGTGTCGATGGTCTGGGTAAGATCGCCTTCCGCCAGTGCCTTCATGCTTTCGCCGAGTTTAGCAATGGCGCTCATGCGGCTGGTGACATCCGTCGCAAATTTCACGACCTTGAAGACCTTGCCGTTGGCATCGTGGATCGGATTGTAGGCGGCCTGGATCCATATTTCGCGACCTCCCTTGCCGAGGCGGACGAACTCATTGGCGACAAACTCGCCACCGGCCAGACGGCGCCAGAAGTTCGCGTAGTCCTCGGAGCGGCTGTAGGCCGGGTCGCAGAACAAGCTGTGATGTTTGCCAACTATCTCGCTGAGCGAGTAGCCAAGTGCATTGCAGAAATTTTTATTGGCAACGAGGATTTCGCCTGTCGGTGTAAATTCGATGATGGCCTGGGACTGGGAAAGCGCATTCAGCTTGCCGGCATTCTCGACAGATTTGACATGCTCGGCGGTGATGTCGGAGGCGAATTTGACGACCTTGTATGGCTTGCCACTCTTTTGAACCGGGTTGTAACTTGCCTGGATCCAGACATTCCGGCCGCTCTTGCCAATTCGCCTGAAAACGGCCGAGGCATACTCGCCACGGCCAAGGCTGGCCCAGAAATTGCGATATTCCTGCGACGCGCCGTATTCCGGGTCGCAAAACATGCTGTGGTGCCTGCCGACGACTTCGCTCTGCTGGTAGCCGAGCGCGTTGCAGAAGTTCTCGTTCGCTTTCAGGATCTTGCCTGTCAGGTCGAATTCGATCACCGCCTGTGATCGCGAGATGGCGTCGAGTATATGCTGGGCGTCTGAAGTCAGTCCGAAGCTCATAGCAAGGTGCCTCATTTCCTGGCGCAGCCTCACGCCGGCGCCATTGCTCCATTGAAACCTCCAGGCACGACAACAGCCCTCCTCAGGCGCATCGCACGAAAAGGCGTTGGCCGATCCATCTGGAACGACCGCATCTGATATTCGATTTGTTAGGTGCGCCAGAGTTGCACTGGCTGTCTGCGTTTAAGCTGTGGGCAACATGATGTCGCAATATAAAAATGGATAAAAATAGTTAAATTTCGGTATATTCTAAATAAACAATAAAACTAAAGATTGTAGCTCGGCACTATTTCTGCTGCGTCGCTGTTCTACGCGTAATGGCAATAAAAAAACCGCCCCGGAACGGAGCGGTTTCATGTGTGGAGGGCGATGGCTGCTTAAGCGGCCATGTCCTCTGCGTCGGTTTCCTTGAACATCTTCGCCAGGTTGAGAAAACAGATCATACCGTTTTCCGTGGCAATGATGCCTTCGCAATAGGAACGATCAAAGGAAGCGGTGACTTCCGGGACCGGCTGCACCTGGTCCGAGCCGATCGTCAGGATGTCCGAGACGCGATCGACGAGCATGCCGATGACCATGTTGTGGACTTCGGCGACGACGATAGCGCTGCGTTCGTTGGCGACGGTGCTCTTCATGCCCAGCTTGTAGGCAAGATCGATGATCGGGATCACCGAGCCGCGCAGGTTCATGACGCCGATGACGTCAGAAGGTGCATGCGGGATCGGGGTTGAAGGAGCCCAGCCGCGGATCTCGCGAATGGTTGTCGTCTTCACGCAGAATTCCTGCTCGTGAAGCCGGAAAGCGATGATCTCGAGGGTCTCGCCGCTGAAACTCGTGGTCGTGATGGTTGCCATTAGAATTCTTCCCAATTTTCCTGAGCAAGCGCGGATGTGGCCCCGCGACCGCTGGCGCGAGCGGCCTTTACCCTCGATACGGGCGCCGAGCCCGTCGTCACTCTGGCATCGGGACGCCCTGATCGAATCATAGCGGAAGAGTGTTGCCCAAATCTAAACTGCGCCAACAACTCGCGCAGGCTCTCGGCCTCGTTGGCGAGACTGCTGCTTGCCGCTGTCGTCTCCTCGACCATGGCCGCGTTCTGCTGTGTGTTCTGGTCCATGGAGTTGACGGCGTTGTTGATCTCTTTCAGCCCGGTTGCCTGCTCCCGCGCAGCAACTACGATCGCCGAAACGTTCGTGTCGATCTCGCCGACCTGGCGGACGATGGTGTCCAGTGCGCGGCCTGTTTCGTCCACCAGCGACACGCCGTTCTTGACCTGCGTCGACGAAGTGGTGATCAGGGTCTTGATCTCCTTGGCAGCCTTTGCCGAGCGCTGTGCGAGTTCGCGGACTTCCTGGGCGACGACTGCAAAGCCCTTGCCGGCTTCCCCGGCCCGTGCTGCCTCGACGCCGGCGTTCAAGGCCAGCAGGTTGGTCTGGAAGGCGATGTCGTCGATGACGCTGATGATGTTGCTGATTTCGCGCGACGACTTGTCGATTTCCCCCATCGCATTGACGGCGTTGCGGACGACGGCTCCGGAGAGCTCGGCCCCGCTTCTGGTCTGGGCCACCAGATTGGCGGATTCCTCGGCCCGACGTGCGCTGTCGGCAACCGTCTGGGTGATCTCCTCCAAGGCAGCGGCTGTCTGCTCCACGGCGGCGGCCTGTTGCTCGGTACGCCGTGCAAGCTCGTCGGAAGCTGTGCGGGTCTGGCTTGCGCCGGCAGCAATCGCGTTGGCATTCTCGGCCACGACGCGCATGGCCGATTCCAGCTTCTCGACGGAGTTGTTGAAGTCGACGCGGACCTTTTCAAGCGTCGGAATGAAAGGCTTTTCGATGCGCGATACCAGGTCGCCATTGGCAAGCGCCGTCAGGCCAGCGGCCAGTTCTGCGACTGCGCGGACGCGTTCTGTGACGTCGGTTGCGAATTTGACGACCTTGAAGATGCGACCGTTCATGTCCAGGATAGGGTTGTAGGAAGCCTGAATCCAGACGACCTTGCCGCCCTTGCCGATCCGCATGAACTCTTCCGCGATAAACTGACCGGAGGAGAGTGTTTCCCAGAACTTCCTGTAAGCCGACGTTGAAACATAGGCCGGGTCGCAGAATATCTGGTGGTGACGTCCGCGGATGTCCTCGAGCCTATATCCAAGGAGCGACAGGAAGTTTTCGTTGGCCGTAATGATCTCTCCACCAGGCGTAAATTCGATCACGGCCTGGACTCGGGAAATCGCATTGAGCTTGCCTTCGGCATCGGCCGCGCGCAATTTTGCGTCGGTGATGACACTGGCGAATTTGACCACCTTGCTGGGTTTGCCGTGCGACAGCACAGGATTGTAGGTCGCCTGGAGCCAGACTTCGCGTCCGTCCTTCCCAAGTCTTTTATACTCTCCGGAATCGAACTTGCCGTCACCGAGATTGGCCCAGAAGGTGCGGTACTCGCTGGATGCGACATAGGCGGGGTCGCAGAAAATGCTGTGGTGCCTGCCGGCGATATCCTGCAGCTTGTAGCCAAGCGTATTGCAGAAATTCTCATTGGCGGTGATAATCTTGCCCGTCAGATCAAACTCGATGACTGCCTGGGATTTCATGAGGGCTGCGTTGATCGCCTTGGCTTTGGTCCCGGAACTGAACGGTATGATCGACATGGAATTTTCCTCCAATCAAGCAATTTCGTCGAGGCACACTTCGCCAATCAGCAGAATGTAAAATGTGAGCGTCGCCCATTTTCATTTTATATTCTATCTAATTTGTAAGTATGGCTGATTATTTGCTGCGGGTTGAGTTATTTGTAGTTCAGGCGAAAATTTTAAATTTGCGAAATGTCATTTTTATTTGGAAGTCGTGTATCCGTTGCTATTTGTATTATAATGAAGTCATTAAAAATTTACTTAGATTCGATAATTTACCCCTCAAATCCTGGGGGTGAATACGCATCACTCTCACTTAAACACCCGTGCCTCTAACTATAGAGAGCGATGAAAGGGTTGTCCTATGCGAGGACCTTGGCAAGTCGCTCGACGGCCCAGTCGACCTGATCTGCCGTGATGACAAGCGGAGGTGCAAGACGGATCGTATGGCCGTGGGTGTCCTTGGCCAGAATGCCGAGTGCCTTCAAGGCGTCGCAGTAAGGCCTGGCGCCGCCGGCTTCCGGGTCCAGTTCTATCGCCATCATCAAGCCGCGACCGCGAACGTCCTTGACGATGTTGGACCGGATTGCCCTGAGGCCATCGAGGAAGCGGTTGCCCATGACGGCGGCGTTCTCGATCATGCCTTCTTCCGTCAGCACCTTCAGGGCGGCGCGGGCGACGGCGCAGGCTAGCGGGTTGCCGCCGAAAGTCGAGCCATGCTGGCCAGGCTTCAGGACACCCAGAACCTCCGAGTTCGAAAGCACCGCAGACACCGGATAGAAGCCGCCTGACAGCGCCTTGCCGATCAGCGTCACGTCCGCCTCAATGCCTTCATGCTCCTCAGCCAGCAGCCTGCCTGTACGGCCAAGCCCGGTCTGGATCTCGTCGAGGATCAGCGTGACGTTGTTGTCGGTGCAGAGTTCGCGGACACGCGTGAAATAGCCGGCCGGCGGAATGATGACGCCGGCCTCGCCCTGGATCGGCTCCACCAGAACCGCAACTGTATTTTCGGTAATCGCTGCCGCCAGTGCATCGGCATCGCCGAAGGGCACGGTGACGAAGCCGGGGGCGTAGGGGCCAAAGCCATTGCGGGCATCGGGGTCCGTCGAAAAACTGATGATGCCGAGCGTCCGGCCGTGGAAGTTCTCCGAGCAGACAATGATCTCCGCCTGGTTCTCGGCGACGCCCTTGACCTCATATCCCCATTTGCGAACCGCCTTGACGACGGTCTCGACTGCCTCGGCGCCGGAGTTCATCGGCAGGATCTTGTGCGAGCCGGTGAGGGCGGCGAGCTCTTCGTAGAGGTAGGCAAGCTGGTCGTTGCGGAAAGCCCGCGATGTCAGCGTCAGCTTGCCGGCCTGCTCGGTCATGGCCGCGAGGATCTTTGGATGGCAGTGACCCTGGTTGACCGCCGAATATGCGGACAGGCAATCGAGATAACGATTGCCGTCGGTGTCCCATACATACACGCCTTCGCCACGTGACAGGATGACGTCGAGCGGCTTGTAGTTGTGGGCGCCGAGGCGCTGTTCGGTGGCTATGAGATTGGCGGACAAGGTCACGGGCGGTCTCCTCTCCAGGATCAGGCGGCGCGGGTCGGGCGGTCGAAGATGCGGCGGCCGAACAGGCTGGCCGTCAGTTCAACAAGAACGCGGGCACTCTTGCCACGATCGTCGAGAAACGGATTGAGTTCGACGAGATCCAGCGACGATACAAGGCCGCTGTCCGACAGCATCTCCATGACCAGATGTGCTTCTCGGAAGGTGGCGCCGCCGGGAACGGTGGTGCCGACGCCGGGTGCGACGTCCGGATCGAGGAAATCGACGTCGAAGCTGACATGCAGCAGGCCATTTGCATTGCTCACGGTCGTCAGGATGTTGCTGATGATGGAGGCCACGCCCTGCTCGTCGATGGCGCGCATGTCGAAGACGTTGACACCGTGCTCGCGGATGGCATCGCGCTCATGTGGATCGACGGAGCGGATGCCGACCTGGTAGACCTTGCGCGGGTCGACGAAGGGTCGCTCCTTCGGCAGGATGTCGGCGAATTCCGCCTCGCCGCAGAAAAACGCCACCGGCATTCCGTGGATATTGCCGGACGGAGACGTCACCGGCGAATTGAAGTCGGCATGGGCGTCGAGCCACAAGACGAAAAGCGGGCGGCCGATACCGGCTGCATAGCGGGCCATGCCGGAGACGCTGCCCATCGACAGGGCATGGTCGCCGCCAAGAATGATGGGAAATCCGCCTGCCTTGGCCACGTCGTATACGCTTGATTCCAGCGCCCGGGTAAAGGCGCCGACGACCTTCAGGTGATGTGCCTTCGGATGATCCGGCAAGTCGCCGGCCGGTTCCGGGTGAAGGTCACCGGCATCGATAACGTTATAACCGAGTTCGATCAGCATCGTGTCGATGCCGGCGATGCGGAGCGCCGTCGGCCCCATGGCCGCGCCGCGTCGGCCAGAGCCTTCTTCGAGAGGAACGCCGATCAGCGTGACAGAGGTCGAGTGGGTGTTCATGAGGCGGTTCCCTGAATTGTCAGGGTAATATGGCCTACGGCGATGACAGCAAAAAGATGGAAAAGTGTCGGTTTTTGCGTATGATTGCGCAGATTGCCAAGGCCTATTTTACAAAGTGAGATGTGTATGGATGATCTGGACCGGGAGCTGCTG
Source organism: Rhizobium tumorigenes (assembly GCF_003240565.2). Taxonomy (NCBI): domain Bacteria; kingdom Pseudomonadati; phylum Pseudomonadota; class Alphaproteobacteria; order Hyphomicrobiales; family Rhizobiaceae; genus Arminella; species Arminella tumorigenes. The sequence goes on along the minus strand of NZ_CP117255.1, from coordinate 2,894,439 downwards.
AGTGCGCTCAGGCATAATTCGCGGATACCGGTTTCATCGCTGGCTGCTGCAACCGGTGCATCGCGCGCCACAGTCTCGGCGCGCATCGACAGGCTGGTGGAAAACGGCACCATCACCGGCTTCACGATTCGCACCGGCCACGAGACGAGATCCGCAGGTGTGCGCGCAATCGTGATGATCGAGGTGCTCGGCAGGCTGGCAGACCGGGTCGCCGATCAGCTGCGCGGGTTGCCGCAGGTGCGCGCCCTGCACAGTACCAATGGCAAATGGGATTTCATCGCCGAGCTGGAGAGCCATGACCTTGCCGGCTTCGACGAGACGCTCAGGCGCATCCGGCTGATCGACGGTATCAACACGACGGAATCGAACATTCTCCTGAAAACCAGCAAGACCGGTTTCTAGTCGTATTCGTGTTCATAGACGACACCGGCGCCACCGGCACCGTTGGAGCCAGCCGAGCCCTGCAGCTTGATGCCGCGCCCGACATCGAGGTTGATCACGGCCTTGGTCGAATTGCCGGTGCCCTGCTGCAGTTCCAGATAGGTGCGCTTGTTGATGTAGCGGCCCACGCCGACCTGGGTCTGGCCCTTGGAGTCGGTAGTGACATCGAGGTCGTCCACGCCGAGCTGGTTGCGCAAACCCTCGAACAGCGAGGTCGAGCGGCCACCGGCCAGCTGGCTGGCGGCGTCTGCGAGCTGGGCAATCTGCACCGGCGAAAGCTTGGCCATGGACTGGCCGAAGATGAGCTGTGCCATGACCTCGTCCTGCGGCAGAGCGGGCGAGGAGGAGAAGCCGATGGTCGGGTCCGTGGCGACGCCTGACACATTGACGGTCACGGTCGTCGAACTCGCCGTCGAGGTCGCTTCCATGTCGAGGGTGGGTGTCAGGTCGCCGGCAAAGCTGATGCGGCTCTTGTCGGTGAAATCCAGCCGGCGGCTGAGAATGGTCAATCGGCCACGGCGCATTGTGAAGCCGCCGGTGACGACAGGCGTGGCTGCTGTCCCCTTGATGATGACGCTGCCGCCGAGTTCCGCATCGATGCCACGACCGCGCACGAAAATCTGGGACGGCGCATCGAGTTGCAGGTCCAGCCCGAGGCTCATCGATTTCTGCGTGGCGCCTTCCGCCCGGTCCTTCTTGAACTGGGCGGTCACGGCGGTGGGGGCGTTCTTGTGGCGGATGTTGATTTCCGACAGCGACGCGGGCAGCTTTTCCGGCACCGTGATCGACGCCTTCTCCAGCCTCAGCCGCCCGCTAAGGACGGGAGCGGTCAGGATTGGCCCCTTGATGCCGAGCGTGCCGTCGACGGTCGCAGTGACAAGCGTGCCGTCGACATAGGTCGCCCTGTTGAGCTTGATGGCGATGTCTGCCGGGAAGTCACCGGAGATGCCGACGGTGCCGCTGGCGGAAACCGTGCCGCCGCTGCCCAGCGTCGCATTCAGGCTGACTAGGCGCGCCTGCGGGCCCTCCAGCGTCAGGTTTGCGGAGATTGCGTTGACCGCAAGGTTGCGACGGATATCGAGGAGCTTGGCGCCGCTGACGTTGACGCTGCCCGTGATTGCCGGCGCAGCCGTCGTGCCACCGATCTGGACATTGACCTTTGCCGCGCCGCTGGCAACGTAACCCTGTGCCGACAACTGCCCGGCAAGAACGTCGAACGGTACGGTGCCTTCGAATTTCAGGGCCAGGGCCTTGCTGCCTGCAACCTCGACACTGCCGCCACCGTTCAGCGACAGACCGGAGGGGCCGCTGAGATTAAGGTCGATCGTGACCTTGTTGTCTGCAAACTTACCGTTTGTCTTGATGCCCAGCGCGGAAATGCCGGCCGATTTCGTCTGGCTCGTGGCGGCATTGGCCCAGTCTGCCTGAAATACGACGTTCGGGGACGCAGGCTTGCCGGTTACCTTGGCCGTGCCGGAGATCGTACCCTCGGCGGCGAGGCTTGCCATGAAGGTGTTCGCCAGACTTGCGGGCAGGCTTGTGATCTTGGCCTCGATATCGAGAGCCTCACCGGCGCTGCCGGTCACGTTGATCGATCCGCTGCCGGTCTGGATGGTCAGTCCGGAAAGTGTCACGGTGCCGTTGGCAATCGTTGCTTTCGTCGGCGCGCCAAGCTTTACCGGAATAGCCATCGGGGTTGCCGCGAAGTTATCGAGGCTGACAACCGTCTGGCCGTTACCAGTCACGACATTTCCCGATGCTGTCACCGGCTTGTCGTCATAGTTGGCCTTCAGATCGAAGTCCGTGCGGTTGCCCTGCTGCTTGAATGTCAGCGCCGGGGCGACCAGCCGGTTCGTGCCGGAAGCGATTTCGCCCGCACGAATGCTGCCATTGGCAGCGAATGCCTTGAGGTCGCTGATGGTCAGCCCGATCTCCGGCTTGACGATGGAAAGATCGTCTCGCCGCACTCCGGAACCGGATGCATTGATCACGGCAGAGGTCTTGCCGTTGTCGTTGTCGATCTTGACCTCGCCTCGGAGGTTGCCCTCTGCCCGCTGGCCAGCCAGCGCCGCCAACAGCCCTATATCAGGAAAGTCGAAGGTCAAAGAGCCGGCCGGCTCGAAGCCCGGCGACAGGGTCAGCCACCCATTCAGGCTGTTGTCGCCGATCTCCACGCTGAGGCCGGGTATGTCGGTTGCGCCATCCTTGGAAGTAGCATTGGCGCTGATGTTGATCGGCTTGCCATCGATCGCACCCGACGCGGTGACGCTGCCCTCGGGGGCATTCGGATCGGCGACGCCTTTGACAGCGACGTCTAGCGTATCCAGTAGGCGGCCGGCCAGTTTCACGTTGATCGCCTTCAGGCTGGCATCGACGCCGAGTTTTGCCAGCGGCCCCGATGCCTTGACGGTAAAGTCGGCCTGGCCGTCGGCGGTGTCCAGCAGCTTTGAAAGTTTCAGCAATCGGCCGGAGAGATCCGCTGTCAGCGCCTCGTCCGCAAGGGCGATATTGCCGTTAATCTCGGCGGTACCGGATTTCAGATGGAGATTGGAAAGATTGATCTTGGAGGGGATGGTGCCGGCGACCTGCGCCTCCAGCGAAATCGGCGCATCGAATTTCTGGGCGACCGCCTCGGGCAGTGCTGCCGGGGCTACTGCCAGCTTGAAATTGCCGTTCAGAGACTGCGAGGTCAGCGTGTAGCGACCGTTGAGCGTGCCGTTGATACCGCCGCTTTTCAGAGTCGTACCGTTGAAGCCGATATTGTTGGAAGAGAGTTGCAGGGGGGCGGACAGCGATAGCGGGCCGTGCACTGCCCGCTGCAGGTCCGGATTGACGAAGGAAGCATCGCCCACTGACAGGTTGAGCAGCAGCGGACCGGAGCTTGCCGAGACATTGAAATCATCGCTCTTTGCGGTGAGGTCCACCTTTGCAAGACGCCCCTGCGGCACGCTGGCGCTGTCGATCTGCGCCCTGGCATCGATTTTTGCGGAGCCTGCTGCGCCGGTTAGCGCGAGATCGACGCGTGAAATCAGGGCGCGAGCCTCGCCTTCGGCCAGCGGCCAGCGGAAGTCTACCGGTCCGGAGGTGCCGATCAGATTGGCATTGAGACTGTTGTTGCCGGCGGGATCTAGTGTCCCGGATGCCGCAAGCACGACGCTGCCTGTCGCGAGATTGCCGGTCTGGATATCGATCTTGCCTTTGCCGTCAAAGGCGGCTGCCACGTCGATGGTCGTCTGGCCGGCAAAGAGAGGCCGGAAATTCGGTGGCAGCAGGGAGTCCACCTTGCCGCCGCCCTTGACGGTGATGTGGCGCACGCCGTCTGCCGACAGCACGTGGCGCCCGTCTATCGTCGCCATCTGCTGGCCATCCAGGGCCGCCTGCAGCTTGCCGGTCCAGTCTGAGAGAGGGCCCTGGCCGGAAAGATCGATGTTCATTGCGGGACTTCCGGGCAAGCGCAGCAGACCGGCCAGCATACCGCCTTTCGGCTCTGCGAGATTGGCCTGAAGTTTCAGCTGGTTGTCGTCGGGTGCAAAGACGACGTCGGCCACCAGCCTTGCGTCCGGCACATCCAGGCGGTTGGCATTGAGCTTCATCGCCATCCTGTTGCCGTCCGCATCGAGGCTGCCCGAGGCTGCCAGCGCGAAGTCGTTGCCGGCGATCTGCTTGCTCAGTTGGATATTGGGCAGGTTGAACGCATCGACTGTGACGGCGACGGGCAAGGTGAACGCGGTGCGCGTTGCCTGCGTCGGCTCCGGCACGACTTCCGCAGTGCTGACCGGCAACCGCACGAAATCCACCTTGTCAGCGGCGATCGTCTCGGCATGGAAGGTGCCCTTGATAAGGGCAAGCGGCGACCAGTCTACGGACAGGCCGGAGATCTGGCCAAAAATTCCCTTCGTGTCGGAGAGCGTAACGTTGCCGGCGCGCAGCTTGCCCGTCAAAAGACCGGAGGGGTCCGTGACGGTGATACGGCGGTCAGGCGTCGAGGCGAGCTTGGCGACTTCATCGACGGCAAAACGCGTCACGCCCGGGGCAAAGCCAATCGCCAGGACCAGGCCAATCGCAATCACCACGACGGCAACGAGGACGATGCCGACGAGCCTGGTCAGTCCGCTCAAAACTCTTATCAAAGTGCCCATCAGAGCGATGTTACCCCATTTCGTGCCGGAATCTTAGGTCGACATTGCTGCACTATCAGAAAGACTGTCCGATGCCGGCGTAGATGCCATACGATGTGCCACCCTGGTATTTGTTGAGAGGCACGGCAAAGTCCACCCTGATGGGACCGAACGGCGTGGCATAGCGCAAGCCCACGCCTGCACCGACGCGAACGTCGGAGAAATCCGGGATGTTTTTGTCCGTAACACTGCCGGCGTCGATGAACGGCACGAGGCCGATCGTCTTGGTCACCTTGACGCGGGCCTCCAGAGACACCGTCGCATAGGACGTGCCACCGAGTGCCTGGTTCAAGGCATTGTAGGCGGTGATTTCCTGGTAGGCATAACCGCGTACAGAGCCGCCGCCGCCGGCGAAGAAACGCCGGGTGGTCGGAATGTCGGAGATATTGTCCGCGCCCAGCAGCGAGCCGGCTGCAAGCTTGCCGGCAAAGACGACATTGTCGTCGGACCCTATGCCCTTGTAGCCAGAAATGGAGCCTTCAAGCGACGTGAAGATCGTCCCGCCCAAGGCCTCATAGCCCGGCTGCGCGTCGAGCGTCGCCCGGTAACCCTCGGTGGCGTCGAGTTTGTTGTCGCGTGTGTCGCGGATATACTCGAGCGGTACGGAGAAGGTCAGGAACTGCTGGTCGCCGAAAGCATCGGTGGTGCTGTCCTCGTAGCTCACGCGACCGCCTGCCAGAGCAGTGTCGTAGTCACTGAGCTCATAGGAGTAGCCGACATCGCCGGTAATCGTCCTGGCGCTGTAGTTGTCCGGATTCGTGCTCACTGCCTTGATGCTGGCAATGAATGTGCCGGCAGCCAGCACGGCGGCCGGCTTCGTGTAGATGATCCCGGCCTCGTAATCGAGATCCTGGTAGTTGGTGGTCTCGCCAAGGCGGGACACCGTACCTTCGATGCGCAGGGATTCCGCCTTGCCGAAAACGTTTCGATCGCCCCAGTAGCCCTGCAGCCCGAAGCCGTCGGTGGTTGAGTATTGCGCGCCGGCGCCGAAGTAGTGGCGCTTGGCTTCCGAAATCTCCAGGTTCAGCGGCAACGTGCCGTCCGGTGCGAGCTTGTCGGGCTGATGGATCGTCGCGCTGCCGATCGCACCGAGCTTGCGTAGCCGTTCGGAGGCTTTCTTCAATTGCTCGGGGGAATAGCGATCCCCCTTGTTCAGGCGCGAATAACGCTGGACGAAAGTCGGATCGAGACGCTTCTCGCCGGTCACCGTGACGTCGCCGATATTGGCAATCGGGCCGCTCTTGACGTCCAGCGTGACGTCTACCGTATTCGTGGCGTGATCGGCGACGACATCGCGCCTGATCACCCGGGCGAGCGGCCGGCCTTCGCTTTTCATCTCGGCAACGACCTTGTCAGCCGACTTGATGATGACCAGCGAACCGGCGTCACCACCCAATACCAGGCCATAGTTCGTCGGGTTGCGACCGGCGGCGTCGCCTTCCAGTCGGATTTTGCCGAGCTTGAACAGTGGGCCCGGATCGACGGTGACGACCACTGGTACGGGTTTCACCCGACCGAATGTCGGCTGCGGAGGGAGCTTGTCGATATCGGTGCCGTTGACGGTGATCGTCACCACCGCCCCGTAGCGCGCATTTTCGTACAAGGATGCCAGCAGCCGGTCGCGGTCGTCGCGGGCCTTGATGACGACACCCAGATCGCCCGAAACAGCCTTGTCCTTGTCGACCTCGAGCATGGAACTCGACTCGATCGAAGATTTAAGGTCTTTGTCAGCGTTGCCGGTATTCAGCCTTACCGAATAGTGGACGGGATCGGCAACCGCATCGGTTTTATCCTCGTCCTTGCCAAAAAAATTGATGCCGAAGAGCTTGAAAGCAAACGCGTCGCTGATGAGAGCGGGACTCACGAATACGCACGCCGCGACCGCAATAACGGTGCCTGCTCGTCGATACGCAAAACCAATCCCCGGGCCGGTTCGTCTGATGTACATGCGGCGCTTTACGATTACTTATAATTTAGCCAGCTTTGCGTCCCCAACCGTTAACGCCGTCTCACCATAGCGGTTCAAAGTCGCCATGTGTAGCATTTTAATAATATACGTGAGACTACCCGTATGGGATGCAGACGCCCCGGACTCTCGCCCGGGGCGCGCTGAAGGCGATGTAGCTTAGTAGCCGTCGTTGCGGTATCCGCCGCGTGGGCAGTCGTCGATGTAGCGACGGCCGTAGCGGTCGCGATAGTAGCACTGGCCAGGCTGTTCGGCGACGCTGCCGATCGCTGCACCTGTCAACCCGCCGATGGCGCCGCCGACAGCTGCGCCCCGGAAGTTGCCGGTCACCGCACCACCGATCAAGGCGCCGGAAGCTGCGCCGATACCCGCACCCTGTTCCGTCGGTGTGCAGCTTGCGATCGACAATCCGATCAGCACGAAGGCTAGGACTTTCTTCATAAATTTCTCTCCACGTTGGCTTTGCCGTCAAAGCGGCTGGCCGTCCCCATTGTGTCCGCGCGGTGTCAGCACCGTCTTAATGCTGGTCTAAACACCAAAATATAGCGCTAAATATGATTGTCTACCGACCTATGCGGTTTTTTGCTGAGTGTTGCTTGTCGACTGGGATCTCTGCTCTAAAGACAAGGTCAGGCATTGTTTCATCGTGCAGGTCCGTTGCGCATTGGCATGGATCAATTGCAAAAGCTCGTCGATGGGCTATTTTCTCTTTTGAGCTATTCCAAACTATGGCCATTTGCCGCAGTCGGGCGGGATAGGGTTGACGTGCCGTGCAGCAGTCATACAACACGGTCACGGTACTGGAGAAAATGATGGATTTCGAAGCGTTTTTTAAGGGCGAGTTGGACGGGCTGCATCAGGAAGGGCGCTATCGCGTTTTCGCCGACCTGGAGCGCCACCGCGGCGATTTTCCGCGCGCGACGCGCCACACAGCCGACGGACCGAAGGATGTGACTGTCTGGTGTTCCAACGACTATCTTGGAATGGGACAGCACCCAAAGGTGATCGCGGCGATGAAAGAGGCGATCGATCACTGTGGCGCGGGTGCGGGAGGCACCCGGAATATCTCTGGAACCACCCATTACCACGTTCTTCTCGAGCGCGAACTGGCTGACCTGCACGGCAAGGAATCCGCACTGGTGTTCACCTCGGGCTATGTCTCGAACTGGGCAGCCCTTGGCACGCTCGGCTCGCGCATTCCGGGCATGATCATCTTTTCGGATTCGCTGAACCACGCCTCGATGATCGAGGGGATCCGCTATGCCAAGTGCGACAGGGTGATCTGGCGCCACAATGACCTGAAGGATCTGGAAGCCAAGCTTGCCGCTGCCGATCCCAAGGCCCCGAAGATGATCGCCTTCGAGTCCGTCTATTCGATGGACGGCGATATCGCGCCGATCAAGGAGATCTGCGATCTCGCCGACAAGTACGGCGCCATGACCTATCTCGACGAGGTGCACGCGGTCGGCATGTACGGTACGCGTGGCGGCGGTATCGCCGAGCGCGAAGGTCTGATGGATCGTCTTACCGTCATCGAGGGAACGCTCGGCAAGGCGTTCGGCGTAATGGGCGGATATATCGCCGCATCGACCGCGCTTTGTGACTTCATCCGCTCGTTTGCCTCCGGCTTCATCTTCACGACGTCGATCCCGCCGGCCCTGGCTGCCGGGGCTGTTGCATCGATACAGCATCTGAAATCCAGCAGTTTCGAGCGCGCCCGCCACCAGGACCGGGTCCGCAAGCTGCGTGGCATGCTGGATGCCGCCGGCATCCCGCATTTGCCGAATCCCAGCCACATCGTCCCGATCATGGTCGGCGATGCTGCCAAGTGCAAATGGATCTCGGATATCCTGCTCGACAGCTTCGACGTCTATGTTCAGCCGATCAACTATCCGACCGTGCCGAAGAAGACCGAGCGCCTGCGCATTACCCCGACGCCGCTGCACAGCGATGCGGATATCGCCCATCTGGTCGAGGCTGTGCAATCGCTCTGGGCACGCTGCGCGCTCGCGCGCGCCGTCGCCTGACGGATCGCTCCATTCGCCGATTTAGTTCAGAAGCCCGGTCGCCAGTCGCCGGGCTTCTTCGTCTGCAGCGAATACGTCGTCCATGCTCGATGCGGCCGGCAGATAGGCGAGGCGGTCCATCACCTCTTCCGCGACCTTTGCCATCGTCAGAAACCCGGTACGGCCGGCGATGAAGGCGTCAAGCGCTATCTCTTTCGCGCCGTTCAGGACCGCTCCCTGCACGCCGCCGCGTGTCATCGCCAGTCGGGCAAGGCGGATGGCCGGGAACCGGACGTCATCCGGCGTCTCGAAGTCCAGCCGCGCCAGCTTTGTGAAATCCAGCCGCTCCACCGGCAGATGTGCCCGGCGCGGATAGGATAAGGCGTAGCCGATTGCAGTTCGCATATCGGGCGCGCCAAGCTGCGCCAGAACCGAACCGTCGGAATAGCCGACCATGGAATGGACAACCGACTGCGGGTGGACGACGACTTCGATCTGATCAGGGGTGAGGCCGAACAGATGGCGCGCTTCGATCATTTCCAGCGCCTTGTTGAACATCGATGCGCTGTCGATCGAAATTTTCAGACCCATCGACCAGTTCGGATGGGCACGCGCCGTTTCGACGGTAACGTCGGCCATCTGCTCGAGGGTAAAGGTCCGAAAAGGGCCGCCCGAAGCGGTGATGATGACGCGTTCGACCGCGTGGCGCTGGTTTTCCTCCAGCACCTGGAAGATGGCATTGTGTTCGCTGTCGACCGGCAGCAGCCGTCCGCCGCCCCGTCTTACTGCGGTGACGAAGAGATCGCCGGCGGATACCAGGCATTCCTTGTTGGCAAGGGCGATATCGGCACCGCGGCGGGCAGCCGCAAGGGTGGGTGCCAGACCGGCGGTGCCGACAATGGCCGCCATCACCCAATCGCATTCCATGTCGGCGGCTTCCTCAAGGCCGCTGCGACCGGAAGCCACCGATATCCCCGATCCGTTAAGGGCGTCTTTCAGGAGACTGTAGTTCCTGTCGTCGGCTGTGACCGCAAGAGTGGCACCAACGGCTCGCGCTTGTTCGGCCAGAAGTGCGATATTGCCGTTTGCCGTCAGGGCCTTGACCTCGAACGCATCGCGTCCGCCGAGATGGCTGATCACGTCCAGCGTATTTCGGCCGATGGAGCCGGTCGAGCCCATGATCGTCAGCCGACGCGGCGCCTGCTTGTCCAATGTCATATCTGCATCGTTCGCAACTCGGAGTCATCCCTTGTCACGCAGGCTCTAGCGCGGAAGGTTCGGGGCGGCAAGTGTGCGTTGCACCATAATTCTGAAGGACGGGGGTTTACAAGCATGGGTATGGATGGGATCTATGAACCATAACAACGCGGCATTTACTATTTTCATCGACAAGATGCGCTGCGCTGGTGACGATCCCATCGTCCGGGCCTTGGCCCTGTTAGCAAGAGGTACCCGAACCGTCTCTATCGTGCGGTGTTCGGTTGCCGCCGTTGCGGACAATGTCCGTCTGTCTCGATACCAACCCTGGAGATGATCCATGGCAAAAATGCTGTTCCGCATGGCGCCCGTTTGCGTCGTGCTCGGCACGATGACGATTGCCCTGCCGGCGAAGGCCGACGGCGCGTTGATCTGGGCTCCCGTGAAGGTGGCCCCGAGGGTGTACCAGACCACAGTCGGGGTGAAGCTGCCATTGGCTGTCGATGCAAGCGCCGGCGCCGACCTCGGGCTGAGCACCGGGACTAGCGGCCAGCTATTGAGCGGCTCGGAACTGGCAACGGTCTGGGGCAAGGTGGCCGACAGCCGGCAAAGATTGGGGACAACGGAAGATAGTGCCGTCGTCGTCCGGATCGACACGCTCGGTGGCAGCGGCGGCGTATCGCTGAGCCGATCCAGGAGCTGGATCTATTCCAGCAATCTCGACCTGAAGGCATCTAACTCGCTCAATCTCAACTATGCGACTGCCGCAGGCGTGTCGCCATCGATCGACGCAACGCAGGCACTGACAATGACGTATCCCTGGGCCGGCACTGCGGTTTCGGCGAGCGGTACGGTGACCTCGGGGACGGGAGACGTCACGGGCACGCTGGCACTCAACCAGCCGATTGCACCGCATCTTCGCTTTACCGCGTCCGTTGCCGATCCGCTTTCCGCGACACGGGCCGGCGATCTGCGCATGAATTACCGCATCAAGTGGTAATGGCACCGGCGCATCGGCGTGTCTGAACCAATGGCCGGGCTCGGCGTTTCATCTGCTGAAACACAGGGAGATACTGCCATGGTGCTGAAACCCGCGACATTTAACGGTGAAGAGCCGGAAATCGAGGTTGAAAACCCAAATCATGCGACACTTGAGATGCGCGTGGCAGAGGCGCTCGCGGTCTCCGGCGGCATCAGCGCCTCCGATGTGATTGTGACTGCCGAGGGCGATGCCATCGTTCTTCGGGGCGCCGTCGCAACTGCCGACGAAGTCGAGCGTGCTGCCGAAGTTGCGCGCGGTGTGGAGGGCGTTGCCTCCGTCACCAATCACATCGCGATTGCGTGACGTCTCCGCCCAGCGTCAGCGGTTGGTAGCCGGCACGCTGCGCAGCGATGCGTACATGCCCGTGGTGCGAAACTCGGTTGGATTGAGCCCGTATACGCGCCTGAACGCTTTGGAGAAGTAATTGGCGTCGTCGAAACCCGACATGATCGCCACTTCTTTTACCGGCAGGAACGCCGCCTTAGTCAGCAGAGTGGCAGCTCTCTGCATCCGCTGTTGCATCACGAACTCAGCCGGCGGCAGGCCTTCGCTCTCGGCGAACACACGGGAAAAATGTGCCCGGCTGAGGCCGCTTACTTCCGCCAGTTCCTCGACAGGCAATGGCTTGTCGAGATTGGCGTTGATGTGATCGACGACTGCCTGCATGGCGCTCTGGGTCTGCATGAAGGCGTGCGACCCGAATACCCCGTCGTAGAGTGCCATGGCGGCGCTGTAGGCAACTGTAGAGGCCTGGGCCGGGCTCTTGGCACCGTGTATAAGCTGAAGGCTGCAATCCGCCAGCTGGTCGATGGTCCCTTGCGGCAACTTCAGTAACGGGCCGGCGGCCTCCAGTATCAGCTGGTGGATGCGCAGGGCTTCTTCACCGTTCATCGAGATCCAGAAATACTCCCAGCGGCTGTTCCTCTCCAGCCAGTAGCGGTGGTTGTGCGGCACCATGACCAGCAGGGTATCGCCCGGGCCCAGTCGATAATTGCGGTTCTCGTAGCGCAATCGCCCTTCGCCGCTGACGGTGTGCTGCAGTACTGTAAACGGTGTCTGCCCGCGCTTGCGGCCATCCCAGTCATATGTTTCGTTCTGGCGGATCTCGTAGCCGGCGCTGGTCGGCATGGCATGCAGCCTGTGTCGTCCCCGAGGCAGCGAAACCGTCCGCGTCATCGGTCCACCGTTGAGCAGTTTCTGCAGCATGAAATTACCCCTGAAAGTGTTTCGATCTCCGTCCGGTCGAAAACTTATAGGCATAGTCCGGGGTGTAAGACAGCCGAGAATGCTTGGCCGCCTAAAGCAGCGTCGAGGCGCCGCGGTCGAGGTAGGTGTCGAGGAATTGTTCCAGGCGGGGGTGGCGGGGCTTGGCGAAGACCTCTTGTGGCGTGCCGCTGAACAATATCTTGCCATGGTCGAGAAATGTCATCTGCTGGCCGACGGTGGCGGCAAAGCCGATCTCGTGCGAGACGACGACCATCGTCATGCCCTCGGCAGCGAGGTCGCGCATGACGTTCAGCACTTCGCCGGTCAGTTCCGGGTCGAGCGACGAGGTCGGCTCGTCGAACAGCATGATCTTCGGCTTCAGGGCCAGTGCCCGGGCAATTGCCACGCGCTGCTGCTGGCCGCCGGACAACTGCGACGGATAGTGCCCGGCCCGGTTTTCCAGCCCGACCTTGACCAGCTGTGCCATAGCGCTGTCTTCTGCATCCTTGCGGCTCATCTTGTGCACCGTCTTCAGCGCTTCGCTGACGTTGCCGAGTGCCGTCATGTGCGGCCAGAGATTGAATTGCTGGAAGACCATGCCGATACGGCCGCGGATAGCCCGGTTGGTCGCGGCCGACAGGCGTTCCCGTACCCCTTGTGCATTTTCCGTAAAGCCGAGCACTTCGCCATCGATGGTGATGGTGCCCTTTGTCGCTTCCTCGAGAAACGCCATGCAGCGCAGCAGCGTGCTTTTGCCGGAACCGGAGGGGCCGATCAGGCAGGAGACCTGACCCTGCGGGATTTCCAGATCGATGCCATGCAGCACGGTCGTGTCGCCGAACTTCTTGATCAGGTTCTTGACTGCGATTGCCGGGATACTCATGCGTTGAAAAACCTGAATCTGGTAAGTTTCGTTTCGGCGAGATGGCCGAGCCAGCCGGTGGCTTCGACCAGGACCCAATAGAAGACGGCAAGCACGAAGAGCGCTTCGACAAAGGCATATTGCTGCGAGCCGATGGCGCTCAGCGTGGCCGTCAGTTCGGGCACCGTGATGATCGACAGCACCGCCGTTTCCTTCATCAGGATGATGGTCATGTTCAGCGAAGGCGGCAGCACCAGCATGATCATCTCCGGCAACAGGATGCGTCGGATGATCTGACCCTGGCTCATGCCGACGCATTCGCCGGCTTCGATATGGCCGGGAGGCACGGCCGCAAAGCCGGAGCGGAAGATTTCGCTGTAATAGGCCGCCCCGTAGATCGACAGGCCCATGAGGCCGGCCGGGATCGGATCGAGCGACAGGCCGATGAAGGGGCCGCCATAGTACACCAGGAAAATCTGGATGAGGAAAGGCGTGCCGCGCAGGATAGCAACCAGCAGGCCAAAGACCTTATCGACCACAGGGCCGCCGTATCGGCGGGCCACTGCAACGAGGAAGCCAAGGAAGGCGGCTGCGATGGTGCCGAGTATCCAGATGAGGATGGTTACGAGGCCGCCGCTGACGATCGCCGGCCACTGGTCGATGATGACATGGATATCGAAGCTCATCGCGGCGCTCCCGGCAACGAGCGTTCGATCATGCCGCCTGCAAGCGCCACGATCCAGTTGATTATGAGATAGATGAGGCCGGCCGAGGCGAAGATCTGCAGCGGCAGGAAAGTGCTGGCGGACAGGTCCTGGGCCATGCGGGTTAATTCGATGATGCCGACGACGGATACCAGCGACGAGGCCTTGAGCAGCAGGATCGCTTCGTTGACGAGGGCCGGAAAGGTCAGACGCATGGCGATTGGCGCCTTGATGCGGCGAAAGATCTGGGCAGGCGTCAGGCCGACCATTTCGGCACATTCGATCAGGCCGCGTGGGACACTGGCAAAGCCGCCGCGAAGGTTTTCTGCCTGATAGGCGGCGGTCGACAACGACATGCCGATGATGGCTGCGACGATGCTCGGCACGTTCAGGCCGATGGCCGGCAGCAGATTGTAGATCAGCAGCAATTGCACCAGCAGGGGCACGCCGCGAAAGAAGCTGATGAAAATTCGGGCTGGCCAGATGAACAGCCGCTGGCCCGACAGCGTCATCGCCGAGATCAGCAAGGCAAGCGTGAAGCCGATCAGGATCGACGCGACGCTGATCGTGATCGTGTAGATCGATGCTTGCAAAAGCAGTTCGAAGAGTTTGAAGGACATGTCCTGAATTCGCTCGCCTGGCAGTCAGTGAGACGCGATCCTGTCTCGGATCGCACCCCGGGGATAAGCCGGGGCGCAATCAGTCAGAAAGATGAGCAGATCAGAATGCCGGGTCCTTGACGGCATCCGGGGTGTCGAAGCTGGCGCCGAACCACTTCTTCTGCAACGTGGCCAGGCGGCCATCTGCCTTGATCTTCAAAAGAGCCGTGTCGATCGCGTCCATCAGAGGCGCGTGATCGGCGTCCTTCAGGCCGATGAAGCCGAAATAGGACTTCTTGCCGAATGTCGGCGTGACGACTTCGAAGACGCCTTCACGCTGCTTGGCAACGAATGCAATGTTCGGCAGCGAGTTTGCAACGCCTTCGACGCGGCCTGCGGCGAGGTCGGCATAGGCGTCGTTGAACGAGACATATTCGTGCACGTCGACTGGCTTGGGCAGGGTAGCCGAGTATTCCTTCAGCTGGTCGAGCTGCGAGGTAGCCTTGCCGACGCCGATCTTGGTGCCGGCAATGTCTTCCGGCTTCACGATCTTCTTGTCGCCGGCCTTCTTCAGGATGGCGATGCTGGCCTCGGCGATTGGCGGCGTGAAGCGGTAATGTTCCAAGCGCTTCTTGGTGATTGTGGCCGGACCGGCGACGACGTCGAATTTGCCAGCTTCAAGGGCCGGGAAGACGCCGTCCCAGGGAAGCGTGACCCATTCGATCTTGACGCCGAGTTCCTTGCCGATTTCGGCGAACAGATCGACGTTGAGGCCGACATGCTCGCCGGCATCGATGAAGTCGAAGGGGGCGAAGGCGGTTTCGGTACCGACCTTCATGGTGCCGGCAGCCTTGACTGCGGCAAGCGTATCAGCAGCCTGGGCCGACAGCGTCGCGCCTAGCAGGAAGGCAGCGCCGAGAAGACCCTTCAGCAGGGAATTGGTTTTCATGATTTCTCTCCAGTTTTTCATCCCCCTGTCGGAGGATTTGAATGTGATTTTTCCCGCGAGACGGATTTCTGCGATCCGCTTTTGACTATACAAATAGATATAGCCGGGCCTAAGGTGTCAATGTAAAAGTCTGGACACGCAAAAAATGTGCCGGCTGACAGCTGCAGGCACATCGCCCGCCATTGCCGGGTGACCGGTAGGCTCTGTTGCCACACGGATCGAGGGGTCGACCTTGGCATCAATTTACCAGACCATTTTCAGCGACATAGAGGCGAAAATCCTGGCCGGCGAATGGCAGCCCGGGTCCCGCATTCCGATCGAGCAAGACCTGGTGGTGCAATATGGTTGCTCGCGAATGACGGTCAGCAAGGCGCTGTCGGCGCTCGTCACGCGTGGCATGGTGGTGCGCCGGCGCAAGACAGGTTCATTCGTCGCTCTGCCGCAGATCGACCGCACCGTGATGGATATCCAGGATATCAGCACTGCCGCCGAACTCGCCGGGCACAGCCACGGCCACAGGATCCTGACGAGGAAGATCGAACGCCTGGACGCAGGCGACGCCAAGCTGCTTTCTGAGCCGGTGGGTGCCGAAATCCTCAGGCTGCAATGCCTGCACATCGTCGATGGCAGGCCGAATGCGCTCGAGCGCCGCATCATCATGCTGGATCTGGTGCCGCTTGCCCGGGAGGAGAAATTTGCCACGATGCCGCCGGCAAAATGGCTGCTGGAGCAGGTGCCCTGGACCAAGGCCCGTCACGTCATCCGGGCGATCTCGGCCGATCAGGCGACAGCGCGTTTGCTGGAGACGGAGCGTGGCGAAGCCTGCCTCAATCTCGTTCGCCAGACCTGGCAAAATGGCCGCACCGTCACCTACGTGGAAATCACCCATCCGGGCGACCGGTTCCAGTTTGCCGGCTGTTTTCAGCCAGCGGCAACCTGGCCTACCGCAGGCGATCGCTGAGAAGCGCGATAGAGGCCACGTCGGCGTTGGCGAAGGCCAGCCGCAGATAGTGATCCTGTCCTTCGCCGAAATAGCTGCCGGGGATGCAGACGACGCCGGCCTGCCTCGCGAGCCTCTCGGCAACCTCTGCCGATGACTGCCCGGCAAAGGGATGGCGGACGAAGGCGAAATATGCGCCGATGGCACCGATTTCCCATTGCGGCAGATCGGCGAACACCTGACGCAGCGCATCGGCCCGCCGGGCGATTTCCTGGCGATTATCGGCGCGCCAGTCGGCGAGAAGCGGCAAGGCGGTGGCAACCGCCATTTGCGGCGCACGGGGCGCACAGATCTGCATATTGTCCATGACCTTGGCGATTTCCGCAACGAGGGCCGGTCCTGCAGTAATTGCTCCAAGCCGATGGCCGGGAATGCAGAAGGATTTCGAAAAACTGTAGAGCAGCACAAGCGTTTCTTCCCAGCCGGGTTCGGACAGAAGCGCGTGCGGCCGCCCGAAATCCTCGGGTAGGAAGTCACGGTAGGTTTCGTCGATGATCAGCCAGGCGCCGTGCTCCTGGCAGAGCTTGAAAAGCTTATACAGCAGATCTTTCGGATAGACGGCACCGGTCGGGTTGTTGGGAGTCACCACCACGAGCGCCCGTGCACCAACTGCCAGCGCTGCTTGCGCCGAGTTGAGATCGGGCAGGAAACCGTTGGCCGCGTCGCATTGGACCAGACTATGCCCGATACCGAGCATCGACAGCGTCGTTTCGTGATTGAAGTAGTAGGGATTTGTCAGCGCCACGCTGCCACCCGAAGCCGTCAGGGCAATGGCGGTGGACATGAAGGCCTGGTTGCAGCCGGCGGTAATGTGGATGTGGTCGGCGTTGATTTCCGCGCCATAGACCGCGCTGACATGGTGCGCATAGGCTTCGCGCAGCATCGGTTCTCCCTCGATCGGGCCATAGCCGGTCATGGCAGGCGAGGCGGCGGCTTGCCCAAGCAGCCGCAGCATCTCGGGATGGGTCGGATAGCCGGGGACGGCCTGCGACAGATCGATCAACGGGCCGAGCCCGCCGTCATAGGCTCTCCCCCAGGCGTGCACCGAGGGGATCGGCGGGGGTGAGAGACGGGTGACGAGGGGGTTGGCTTGGGCGCGGGTCATATTGGCTTTCTCGTTTTTCCATTGCTACAACGAGTGCAACGGCATTCTCAACTGCTTTGTCGGGCGAGGCAGGCGGGAACAACATCGGGCAGAGGAAGCGGCTATGAGCTGGGACAAGACGAAGCTGGACGCGTTGCGGGCGAAATTTAGCGATGCTGCAGGCGGCGCGATTTTCGACGAAGCGTTTCGCAAGGTCGGCGACAAGATCTTTTCAAAGAGCGGCACGCGGCTGGCACCCTATTCCGGCCTGCCGACATTCGTCAGCGCGCCCTATCTGCCGGTTTCTGCGGAAGATCCCGATTTCGGCAATCTGCAGGTGGCCATCCTCGGAATTCCGATGGACCTCGGCGTTACCAACCGCCCGGGTTCGCGCTTCGGGCCGCGTGCGCTGCGCACCATCGAGCGGATCGGTCCCTACAATCATGTGCTCGGTACTGCACCGGTGTTCGATATCCGTGTTGCCGATATCGGCGATGTGCCGTTCCAGAGCCGCTACCGGCTGGAGCAGTCGCATGCGGATATCGAGAAGCGCGTCAACCAGATCGTCGACGCCGGCGTCCTGCCCCTATCGGTCGGCGGCGACCATTCGATCAGCCACCCCATCCTGAAAGCCGTCGGCAGGAAGCGGCCGGTCGGAATGATCCACATCGACGCCCACTGCGATACCAGCGGCGCCTTCGACCAGACCAAGTTTCACCATGCCGGGCCTTTCCGAAACGCCGTCCTCGACGGGGTTCTCGATCCGACGCGCACGGTACAGATCGGCATTCGCGGCTCGGCCGAATATCTCTGGGAGTTTTCGTTCGAGTCCGGCATGACAGTCATCCACGCGGAGGACGTGACGGGTCTCGGCATTCCGGCGATCATCGAAAAAGCAAGAGCCATCGTCGGCGACGGTCCGACCTACCTGTCGTTCGATATCGACAGTCTCGATCCGAGCTTTGCGCCGGGGACCGGAACGCCTGAGATCGGCGGCCTGACGACACGCGAGGTGCTGGAGCTGATTCGTGGCTTGAAGGGGATCGATATTGTCGGTGGGGATGTGGTCGAAGTGGCGCCGCAATACGACACGACCACCAATACGGCGCAGGCCGGTGCCCAGGTGCTGTTTGAAATCCTGAGCCTGATGGTGTTCAGCCCGTCACTCGGCGGGCGGTAGGCTTTTACGGGCAGGCTTTGGAAAATCGACGGACACGGGCGACCCCGTATCCGTCGATTGGATCTGGCCTAGAATACCGCGAGGTACTTCAGCAGCGAGATGATGCCGATGATGATCACGATGATCTGCACGATCTGGCGGATGCGAGCCTCGATGGGCAAACGCTGAACAAGCCAAAGCACCAGAATGATCACCAGAAACGTGATCAAAATACCAATCAAAACAGATGAACCCATTGTCCCCAACTCCTTGCGTCTTGAATATGCCTTGCGGCCACTTGGCTTAACTATGTAGCCATGTTCATAAGGAAAGGCCGGCAGATAAATTCGATGCATTTTTGTGCGTGTGGTGCAATAAAGCCGCCGATCGACAACTGATTTTACCGGTTTGCTGAGCTCTTTCCAGCGTTTCCAGTTCAATCGGGCGCCAATCCGTGCTGTGGGGGTAACTATGCTGAACAGGTCCGTCATCGTCATGTCGGTGTGCATCACCAGCGCGATCGGCGTCTGCTGGTCTTCCCTAGCCCGGGCCGACGCCTACACCGCCTATAGCAACACCGCGTCCAGTATAACCGGCGACATCTCGATGGATGATTTCAGCATCAGCTTTGCCAACGGGGAATCGCTCGATTTCTCGGATCTGGTCAGTGACCATTTCCGAATCGACGGTCACAGGGTTCCGGCGTCCGTCTATCGGGTGCAAAACCCGGCCGATCCGGTGCTCGAAAATGGCAACAGGCTCTGTGGCTCCGGCAAGGTCAGCTATATCGCTACATGGGGTGCTGGTGTGGGGCTGACGGCGGTTGCAGTTTTCACAGGCCACGCCGCTCCCGAGAGCGACGAAGACATGTGCGGTTCCTATATTTACAACGATTGATACAAAATCGCCATTTTCCGGATGGCAGATGCCGGGCCGCACCGGCTGTTGCGAAGAACATCCGGGTGCACGGAACGATTGTCCGTCACGTCGATTGATATGTAGCTTTTGCGTTTTTGGGGGGCGCCATGACGCTTGAGGATAGGCAGTGGTCTGAGAGTTGTTATGTGGAGCGAGACAAGCTCGGCTTCTACATGATCGTCAGTTCCACCCGGCAAGCCATGAACCTGCTCTCCCGCTACTGGCCAGTCAGCGAAGGAGACGCCTACTTCAATGCCTTGCGGACATTTGGGCAGGTGATGATGAACAAGTTGCCGCCTGATGACGCCCGCGAAGCCTTCCTTGCCGCAGCGGAGGAGGCCGGCGTTTTCGTATCGGATACGCCTCGGCTCTTAAATGTGCCGAAGGTATAGCCAGTCATTGCCGGCAGACGCTTTCGCCTTGCGGCAAACCGGCTCCAGTATCGTAAAATCAGGCGACCGCCCCGAATTGCGCCTCGTGCAGCCGTGCATAGGGACCCCGGCGTGCGAGCAGCTGCTGGTGCGTACCGTCCTCGACGATGCCGGACGTGCCGACCACGATAATCCGGTCTGCGTTGCGGATTGTTGCCAGGCGGTGGGCGACCACCAGCGTCGTGCGTCCTTCCGAGAGCGCTGCAAGAGACTGCTGGATGGCGTATTCGGTGGCTGTGTCGAGCGCGGACGTGGCTTCATCCAGGATCAGGATCGGCGGGTTCTTCAGGAAGATGCGCGCAATCGCCAGCCGCTGCTTCTGGCCGCCAGAGAGTTTCACGCCGCGCTCGCCGACGCGGGTGGATAGTCCGTCGGGGAGCGACAGCACGAATTCATCCAAAGCTGCCCGCCTCAGCGCATCGATGATCTCGTTGTCGCTGGCACCAAGGCGTCCATAGGCGATATTGTCGCGGATCGTGCCGCCGAACAGGAATACATCCTGGGCGACGATGCCGATCTGCGCCCTGAGCGAGGCCTGCGTCATGTCGCGGATGTCCATTCCGTCGATGCTGATGGCGCCGCTGTCGACTTCGTAGAAGCGTGGCAGCAGCGAGCAGATCGTCGTCTTGCCGGCGCCTGACGGGCCAACGAAGGCAATCGTCTCTCCGGCCCTGATCGTCAGGTTCAGCCTGCCGAGAATCCTGCCATTGGCGTCGTAACCGAAGCTGACGTCGGTATAGGCGATGTCGCCCTTCAGATGCTCCACCGAGACGGCGTCCGTCCGGTCGGCAATGTCCGGGGCGGTGTCGATCAGCGTCGTGAAGCGCTTGAAGCCGGCTATGCCCTTCGGATAGCTTTCCAGCACGGAGGTGATCTTGTCGATCGGCCGGAAGAAGACGTTGACCAGCAGCAGGAAGCCGACGAAGCCGCCATAGCTCAGCTCGGTGCGAATGACGAAATAGGTGCCGGCCACCATCACCAGCAGCTGCACGAACCGGGTGCCGAAATAGGAGAGCGTGAGGCTCGCCGTCATGTAGGCATAGGCATTCAGCTTGGTCGCCTTGTATCCCTCGTTGTTGACGGCAAACAGCGCGCGCTCGTGGTCCTCGTTGGCAAACGCCTTGACGACACGGATGCCGCCGACGCTCTCGCCGATGCGGGCGTTGAACTCACCGACCTGGCCGAACAATTTCCGCCAGTTTTCCGTCATCCGGGCGCCGTAGCGGCTGACCATCCAGGTCATCACGGGAACGATGACGGTCGTCATCAGCGCCAGCTTCCAGTGCACGGTGAACATCAGGATGAAGGCGCCGATGAAGGTCATGATGGCGATGAAGACGTCTTCCGGGCCATGGTGGGCGACTTCGCCGACCTCCTCGAGATCCTTGGTCACATGGGCGATCAGGTGCCCCGTCTTGTTGTTGTCGAAGAAGCGGAAGCTGAGTTTCTGGATATGGTCGAAAGCCTGGCGACGCATGTCGGTCTCGATGCTGATGCCGAGTGCGTGTCCCCAGTAATTGACGACCGCCATGAGGCCGGTATTGATCACATAGACAACCAGCAGCAGCACGGCGACGCCCGCAATCAGGCCCCAATCCTGGCCCGGAAGCAGCGTGTCGATGAACAGCTTCATCGCCAGCGGAAACCCGAGTTCCAGAAGGCCAGCAACGACCGCGCAGCCGAAATCGAGATAAAAGAGCTTCTTGTAAGGGGCGTAATAGGAAAAGAACCGGCGCAGCATGGGAAAACTCGCTTATGGGGCAGGAGGCAATCGACCAGCGGCTTGAACAAAGAAAAGGGCCCGAAAGCCGGGCCCTTTGGCAGACGATAGAGAGGGTCTAGCCTATCAGAAACTTCTCTGGAAGCGAAGAATGCCGGCCCAGGCGTCGTTGTTGGTCGAATCCCACTTGGTGTACTCGACTTCCGGCTCGATGGTGAATCCGCCGACCGGCTTGAACTGCAGGTTGGCAGCCGCGGCAAGGATCTTGCTGTCGGTGTAGGCGACCTGGACGTTGCCCTTCAGCTTGTCGTTGATCGGCACGTTGACGCCGCCCCAGACAGCCCAGTCGCCCCAGCCGCAAAGCTCTTCCTTGTTGACGGGGCAGGCGCCATCGGTCACGTAGCCCGAAGCATACTTGTTGAGCTTGTCGCCGTCTGTGTTCCAGCCGCCCATCAGGAATGCCGAAAAGACGCCGAAATCGGCATCGACGCGGGCCTTGATGGCGCCTTCCTCGACGATCGAGTCGTAGCCGCCGACCACCTTTAGGCTCCACATGCCCGACTTGTAGCCGAGGCCGGCAACGACATCAGGCGCATAGGTGTCGGCCTTGGAGACCTGCCAGCTGCGGCCATTGCTCTGGACGAAGGAGGAGTCGTAATTTGCGTCGGATGCAGACTGCGAATCCTCGACCGAGACCATCGCGGTGAACCCGTTGCCCGGATCGTAGGTGTAGGTCAGCTGGTTGAGTTCGGTGTTCGTCGGTCCCGGACCGTAGGAGACCACGTCGTCCTGGATGATGTCGCCGGCATAGCCCGTGTAGGACGAAAACTGCGAATCTGCCTTGCCGACGAGGAAGCCGCCGAGGCTGATGTTGGCAAACAGGACCTTGTTGGTGTTGATGCCCTCGGACGATTCGAAGCGGTAGACCATCTCGGTCTTCAGCGCGCCGTATTCGGTGTCCGTTGCGGTATCGACGTTCAGTTCGACGCGCGTATGCCAGAAGGTGCCGATCTTATGGTCAGGCTGGTAGGCATCGTGCCATTCGCCTTCGGTACGGACCATGCCGCCGATCTTGAGGCATGTCTCGCTGCCGGGGATGTAGAAGTAGCCGGCGCCATAGGCGTCGCAGATGCGAACATATTCAAGGGGTTCCGGCTCGGCAGCGACGATGGCGTCGGCGGCCTTTGCTCCGGAGACGATGGAAAGGGCTGCGGCCGAGCCCAACAGCAATGTGCGAATGTTCATGATCTATCCAATCTGTCGGGATTGGCCGTGGCAGCTGCGCGCAAAACTGTCTGCTGCAACTGCGGCCTGTGCCATGCTCCACCTGGAACAGCGGCGAATCCCCGCTGAATATAAGCATATCGGGACAACGGAATGTATCAACAGGGATCAGCGTCGATCGCCGCGAAGCGAGACTTTCGGCACGCCGAGGTTGCCCAAATGTCACAAAATCCGGGCAGCCGCCAGGCATTGGCGGTCTCGGATAGTTGGGCGTGCCATTGTTTGGAAATTTGTAAAAATGGTGTCCACGAGAGGATTCGAACCTCCGACCCCAGGATTCATACCACTTCGGTTTTAACCGCCGCCCGGAGGCGTTCGTGGTCTGGACTGTCCCTTCACCATGGGCCGAGGCCTTTAGGTGCTGCCCATCCAGTCTCTACACCTTCACCGGATTTCTCCGGCGCTTGGCTCGGGATTGGCATGCTGGAGTTCAGCGAAGCGTTCCCCGACTTTGAGCAGATCGACTGCAATCTTTCAAATGCAGCCCCCAATTAATGCAACTAGGAATCCTGTGCTCTATCCTACTGAGCTACGTGGACATAACGGTTTTGCCCTGGTCTCCATAACGCAGGCTCAAGCCTGTCGCAACTCATCTTTTGCCGAAATCCGTGTTCGGGAGGGCATGCCTAGCAGGCTCCACACCGGGACGGGACTGCCGCCGCTATTCCATGATGTGCAGTTCTGCGCGCCGCATGGCCTTGCCGATGCATCCGTCCGGCTGCAGCGTCATCACGTCGAAGGCGGTGATAGCGCCAGGAAGCTTTCCTGACAGGAGGCACTTCATGGCTATGTCGCGATCCGTCACGGTGCCGATGATGGCTCCTGTGTCGACCACCACCACGATGCTGACGTTCTCCCGCTGCATGATTTCCAGAACATCGTTGGCGAATGTGCCGCGCGTCACCGTCTGCAGCGGTTTGTTGGTCTTTTGGGCGTCGTCCATGGTCGTTCCTTGGTATGCCGTCGCAACTAATCGCTCGGGTTGTCAGTCTGTCAGCGTCGTGTGGTCGGTGTAGCCGGTCACGCCGTGAACACTTTCGACGAGCACCCGGACGGCTTTTTGCTGCAGGTCGGTCTCAAGCCGCCCGCCAACAGAAACGCGAGCGCCCGATACCGTAACCTTCACGTGCGCCGGGTCGATGCCTAGATCGTCCTGCAGCCGGGTGGAGATGGCGAGGCGAATTCCCTCATCGCCGGAAGCGACGATATCGAAGGGTGCGTCGATGATCATGCCCAGCAGGTCGCAACGGCTGACGATGCCGATGAGCTGCCCCTTGTCGAGGATCGGTACGCGCTTGATCCCGTGCGACAGCATGATGCCGGCAATCTCGCGGACATCGGTGTCGGGGCCCGCCGTGATGATATCGCTGCACATCGCATCCCGGACCGACCATCCATGGGTATGCACGTAGTCGTCCAATGAAGGGGGATCGTTTGGCCCGGGCAGGTCGTAGTGCCGATCCTGCGCGCGTACGGCGACGCGACGCAGCAAGTCCCCCTCCGTCACGATGCCGATCATCAGTCCATCGTCATCGACAACGGGCAGGCCGCTGATGGAGTGGGCGATCATCGAGAGTGCGGCGCTGCGGACGCTCGCGGTGGGTTGGATCGAGATGACACTGGTTGTCATGACGTTCTTGGCGAGCATTTTTATTCCTCCCGAGACCTGAAGAGGGCAGCAACACCGGCTCTTTTAACCGACGTCACTAACCGAACTCTCAGCACACTAGGGAAGAGGGACGCGATGGCATTGATTTTGATCAATGCCATCGCGGGTATCGGTCACCAATGAGGTTGCGTCGTTACGAGCCGAGACGTTGCTCGGCAAGGCGGACCCAGAAGGAAATGCCGTGGGCTATGGCCTCGTCGTTAAAGTCGTAGGCGGCATTGTGCAGGCCGGCGGTGTCGCCATTGCCGAGAAACAGGAAGGCACCGGGCCGGGCGTTGAGCATGTAGGAAAAATCCTCGCCGCCCATCATCGGATCGACTTCCGCATTGACGTTGGCGTCACCGGCGATGTCGCGAGCGGCCTCCGCAGCGTAATCCGTCTCGTTGGCGTGGTTGAATGTCACCGGGTAATTGCGGTTATAGCGGACGTCGGCTTCGGCCCCATGGGCGGCGATGATACCGGCGACGACCTGGCGCAGGCGCTGCTCGGCCAGATCGCGAATGCCTGCGTCCAGCGTGCGGACAGTGCCGGCGAGGGTGGCTTCGTTGGCGATGGCGTTCTGGGCGAAGCCGGCGTTGAATTTGGTAACGGAAACGACCGCAGAGCCGAGCGGGTCGACGTTGCGCGAGGCGATCATCTGCAGGTTGGTAACGATCTGCGCGCCGATGGCAATGGGGTCGATCGTGGTGTGCGGCATGGCCGCATGGCCGCCCCGGCCCTTGACGACAATGCTGAACTCGTCCGTCGCCGCCATGATCGCACCCTTGCGGATGGCGAACTTGCCGACGGGGATGCCCGGCATGTTGTGCATGCCATAGACTTCGGCGATCTTGAAACGGTCCATCATGCCGTCCTCGACCATCAGCTTGCCGCCGGCGCCGCCTTCTTCGGCCGGCTGGAAGATGACGGCGACGCTGCCGGTGAAATTGCGTGTTTCGGCCAGGTATTTGGCGGCGCCCAGCAGCATGGCGGTGTGGCCGTCATGGCCGCAGGCATGCATCTTGCCGGGTGTCTTCGAGGCCCAGGGCTTGCCGGAAATCTCGGTCATCGGCAAAGCATCCATGTCGGCGCGCAGGCCGATGGTGCGGCCTTCGCCGGTGCCACGGATGATACCGACGACGCCGGTGCGGCCGATGCCGGTGACGATCTCGTCGACGCCGAAGCTTTTCAGCTTGTCAGCGACGAAGGCGGCGGTTTCCTCGACAGCGTAGAGCAAGCCCGGATGGGCGTGGATGTGGCGGCGCCATTCGGTCACTTCGTCCTGCAGTTCCGCTGCTCTGTTCAAGATGGGCATGGTCGATTTTCCTGCTGATCAATCTCTTTGATATGGCGTGGGAAGACGGAAATAAACCGTCGATCACCTTTGCCTTCTCATAGCCATATAGGTTAAATACCTGCGAGGTTCGAGAAAATTCCGGACACTGAAGGACAGACCGTGCCGACGAAGCAGAATTCTTTGTTTGCCGCCTTGCGGCTTTTGCCGGTGGGTGCTGCCGTCACAGCGCTTTTCCTGAGCGGTGCATCCGCAGCCTTTGCCAACCCACACATCCTTGTCGATGTCAGCACCGGCCGCGTGCTGGAGCACGAGGAAGCGTTCCGCAAATGGTATCCCGCATCGCTGACAAAGCTGATGACGGTCTATACGACGTTTCGCGCCATCCAGGCCGGCCAGATCAGCCTCGACACCCCGGTGGTGATGTCGAAGCACGCCGCCGCCCAGCCTGCCGCCAAGATGTATTTCAAGCCTGGCCAGAAGATGACGCTCGATAATGCGTTGAAGATGATGCTGGTGAAATCGGCCAACGATCTGGCCATGGCTGTTGCCGAGACGGTCGGTGGCTCCGAGCAGGGCTTCGTCGTCAAGATGAATGCGGAAGCAGCGCGACTCGGCATGACAAGTTCGCATTTCATCAATCCGAACGGCCTGCCGGGCAAGGGCCAGTACACGACAGCCCGTGATCTCGCGATCGTGACGGTCGCCCTGCGCCGCGAGTTTCCGCAGTATGCCGGTTACTTTGCGCTCGAAGGCTTTACCAACGGCGTCAAGCCGGTACCAAACATCAACCTGCTGATCGGCCGGTACAACGGTGCCGATGGCATGAAGACCGGCTTCATCTGCGCATCCGGTTTCAACCAGATCGCGTCGGCGACCCGCAACGGCAGAACGCTTGTGTCCGTCGTGCTCGGCACCAACAGCCTGGCTGAACGCGCCGATATGTCGGCCGACATGCTCGAAAAAGGCTTTACCTCGCAGTTTCCCGGCAACGACACCTTGCAGACACTGAAACCCTATGGCCCTGGCCAGGACCAGGTGGCGGACGTTACCAACGATATCTGCAGCGCCAAGGGTGCGCAGATGCGCAGCGAGACGCGCGACCCGACAGGCCGGATGAAGGTGCTGTCGCCCTATATCCACGAAATGACCCATACCCCCAACTTCACCTATGCCGGGCTGATCGGCGGCGGACCTGATGCGGCTGCCGACAAGGCGTCTGTCGCGAAGAATTCGCAACAGGTGTCCGGCGATGTCGCAGGCATTCCGGTTCCGCAGCCGCGCCCGACCAACTGATCGGACCCAGATCATGAACAGCACGCCTGACAAGGTGCCGGTGTCCATCCTCACCGGCTTTCTCGGCGCCGGCAAGTCGACGCTTCTCAACCGCATCCTGAAGGATCCGGAGATGCGCGACACGGCCGTCGTCATCAACGAGTTCGGCGATGTCGGCATCGACCACCTGCTGGTCGAGAGCTCCGGCGACGCTATCATCGAATTGTCCGATGGCTGCCTCTGCTGCACCGTACGCGGGGAGCTGGTCGATACGCTGGCGATGCTGATGGACCGGATGCAGACGGGCCGCAGCCGCACGCTGCGCCGCGTCGTCATCGAGACGACGGGGCTTGCCGACCCGGCGCCGGTGATGCAGGCGATCATGGGAAATCCCGTCATCGCCCAGAGCTTCGATCTCGACGGCATGGTCACTGTCGTCGATGCCGTCAACGGGCTGCAGACCCTCGACAACCACGAGGAAGCGCGCCGGCAGGTGGCAGTCGCCGACCGGCTGATCATTTCCAAGGGCACCATGGCGGGTGCTGCCTCATCGTCAGCGCTGGAAGCGCGGCTGCGGCTGCTCAATCCGCGCGCCCCGATCGTCGACGGCGACAGCGAGGAGGCCGCGCGTGCCGCTATCCTCGTCAACGGCCTGTACGATCCCGGCTCGAAAATTGCAGATGTCGGCCGCTGGCTGCAGGATGAGATGACTGCAGAAGCCCACGATCACGGGCATCACCACGAACATGAGCATGATCATCATCACGATGATCACCATCATGGCGACGGGCATCGGCATGGCCATGACGTCAATCGTCACGATGCGTCGATCCGGTCATTCTCGATTGTCGAGAGCCAGCCGATCGATCCGATGGCGCTGGATATGTTCATCGACCTGCTGCGCTCGGCGCATGGCGAAAAGCTGTTGCGCATGAAGGCCATCGTCGCCCTGAAGGATCGTCCGGAGCGGCCTGTCGTGCTGCATGGCGTCCAGAACATCTTTCACGCACCGGTGCGACTGCCGGCGTGGCCGGATCCAGCCGACAGGCGGACGCGCATGGTGCTGATCACCAAGGATCTGCCGGAGAGTTTCGTCAAGGACCTGTTCGACGCCTTCCTCGGCAAGCCGCGCGTCGACATGCCTGACCGCGAGGCATTGGAAAACAATCCGCTGGCGATCCCGGGAATGCGCCTGTAGTCAACCCTTGCGAATCGTGAAGCGATGGCCGTCCGCCGTGCTGGCGCTGTCCAGCAGCGTATGGCCGTTTTCGTTGCAGAAATGCGGGATGTCGATGATGGCCAGCGGATCGCTGGTCTCGACGCTCAGCACTGCGCCTTGAGGCATCGACGCCAGTTTTTTCCGGGTCTTTAAAACGGGAAGCGGACATTTCAGTCCGCGCAGGTCATAGGTGCCGGCGTCGAGCCTACTCACTCTTCGACCAGAATTTCCAGAACGGCGGCTTCTTGTCGGAAGGCTGGTCCTGAGCTGTCTCGACCGGGGACGGGACCTGCGCATAGGCCAGTGGGTTCTGGGCCGGTACCGGCACGGTCGCCGGCAATGTCACGGCAACGGCTGTCGGGGCCAATGTCGCTGCCGGAGCGCTGCCCGCCGTCGGGACAGAGGCAGTCGTCATCGGCAGTTGCGCAATGTTACCTTTGGCATTGTGGATGCCTGACGGCATTCCGGCCATCAAGGTCGGAGACGTCGTCGGAAGGTTCGACTGGCGGGCCATCAGGGTTTCGAGTTCGGTGACCTTCATGATCTTGCCGGCAGCCAGGGCCGAGCCCGTCGGTGCGTATGCCAGATCGTGGCCGGCGCGCTGCTTGGCGACGACCGCCTTGCGCTCGGCTTCGGTCGGATCGTACCAGGCGGTATCGCTATATTTGCTCATCGCCTTGTCGTAATCGAGCTTGTAGCTCCTGTTGTAGGCGACCAGAGCCGACTGAAGGGCAGGCGGCGTGGTCATGGCGGGGCATTTGCCGCCAGCAGTGAAGGGACCGTCGGCCTGCTGGTTGAAGACGTATTTCTTCTCGCAGACCTCGACTTCCGGCGGACGCTTGGTCACCTCGAAATCGTCGTAGCCGGCCTTCAGCATCTTCCAGAAGTCGATGTTGGAGTTGAGGCGATGGCGGACCATGTTCTCGGCTGTCATGCGAAACGGAAAGGCTTCGAGCTGGATGGTCTTCTGGCCACCCTTGAAGGCGTCGCGCGCGAAGGCGTAGATTTCCAGCACCTGCTGGTCCGTCATCGAATAGCAGCCGGAAGACGAGCAGGCGCCGTGGATCATCAGGTTGACGCCATTGCGGCCGTTTGCGCTGTCGTATTTGTTCGGGAAGCCGGTGTTGATGGCGAGGTAATATTTCGAATTCGGATTAAGGTTGGCCGGCGTCAGGTTGTAGAAGCCCTCGGGCGCCTGCCGGTCGCCTTCCTTGACCTTCGGGCCCAGGCGGCCGGACCACGCACAGATCTTGTATTCGGCAATCTTGTCGAAGCGGTTGTCTGTCTTCGCCTTCCAGATCTCCATGACACCCTCTTCCTTGAGGATGCGGATCATGATCGGCGAGTTGCGGTCCATGCCCTTTTTCGCCATTTCGGCGACGATGCGGTCCGGGAGCGGCTGCTCTACCTTGTTCTTGACCTTCGACAGGTCGATCGAGGTGGCGGAATCAAGCGTGTCGTTGCAGCCGGCGAGTGCCAGCGCCATCAGCGAAAGAGAGGCAAGGTAACGAATGCGCATGTGTGACTAAGCCCTAGACGCGAAACGGGTCGGGTGACCCTTATCGCAACCCCATCAAAGGAACCAAAATCATAGGCGTTTATGCTTGACGATTCCTTACCAGCCTATGCATCGGCCGGTGCCCCCAGGCAAGCACTTCTTTGCCCGAGGTTCGTTGGATAACATCAATGTGGCCAAGATTTGGCTTTTTGCGGCAGAATTTCGCGTGATTTTCTGCGTTTGGACGGGCTTCGCCTAGAGATTGCGGCCCATGGCGAGGAATTTCTGGCGTCGTTCGTTGCGGACCTGCTCGCCGGAAAGACCAGAAAATTCTTCGAGTGCGGTCGCGATGACGTTGCCGGTCGAGGCGATTGCGGCTTGCGGATCGCGGTGCGCGCCGCCCAGCGGCTCGGGAATGATGCCGTCGATGACGCCGAAGGACTTCAGGTCCTCGGCCGTGATCTTCATGTTGGTCGCAGCTTCCTTCGCACGGGCGGAATCCCGCCAGAGGATGGAGGCCGCACCTTCCGGCGAGATGACGCTGTAGATCGAATGTTCCAGCATGTAGACGCGGTTGCCGGTGGCAATCGCGATGGCGCCGCCGGATCCGCCTTCGCCGACGATGACCGAGATGATCGGCACTTTGAGGCCGAGACACATTTCTGTGGAACGGGCGATGGCTTCCGCCTGTCCACGCTCTTCGGCGCCGACGCCGGGATAGGCACCTGCAGTATCGACGAGCGTGATGACCGGCAAGCCGAAACGATCCGCCATCTCGAGCACGCGGATGGCCTTGCGATAGCCCTCGGGCCGGGCACTACCGAAATTGTGTTTCAGCCGCATCTTGGTGTCGCTGCCCTTTTCCTGGCCGATGACAGCAACAGGCTGGCCACGGAAGCGTGCGAGGCCGGCCTGGATGGCGGCGTCCTCTGAAAACTTCCGGTCGCCGGCCAGAGGCGTGAATTCCTCGAACAAGGCTGCAGAATAATCGATGAAATGCGGTCGCTGCGGATGGCGCGCGACCTGCGTCTTCTGCCAGGCATTGAGCTTGGAGTAGATCTCGAGCGTTGCTTCGTGGACGCGGCCTTCCAGCCTGTTCACCTCATCGGAAGTGTCGATGCTTTCGTCTTCCAGGGCCAGCTTCTTCAGCTCGTGGATCTTGCCCTCGAGGTCAGAGATGGGCTTTTCGAAATCGAGATATTGGTGCATGAGGGGCGTTTCCGTTCCTTTTGCGCGGGCGGGGTTGTCAGGCTCCGGCCTTTGTTGCCGGTCCTAATCCTGCTTTTTCGCCTGTTTGGCAAGGGGGTGGTGCGTTTGCACCAGTTGGTGAAGGCGTTCTTCCAGCACATGGGTATAGATCTGCGTGGTGGAAATGTCCGAATGGCCAAGCAGTTCCTGCACCACGCGCAGATCGGCGCCGTTGGCAAGAAGATGGCTGGCAAAGGCATGCCGCAACACGTGCGGCGATATCAGCGATGGCGTCAGGCCGGCGCGGATGGCGAGGTCCTTGAGGTCGCGGGCAAACACCTGGCGCGGCAGGTAGCCTTCCTTCGAGGAGGATGGAAACAGCCACGGACTTTCCGGTGGCGGCTCCTTGGCCGATGCCTCCTGGGCGAGGCGCATCTGTCCATAGGCCTTCATCGCCGATATGGCAGAGTGCGACAGCGGCACCATGCGTTCCTTGTTGCCCTTGCCGCGGATCATCAGGAAGCGGCCTTCGTGGTCCAGTACCTTGGCGGAAAGCGAGACAAGTTCGCTGACGCGCATGCCGGTTGCATAGAGCAGTTCCAGCAGCGCCAGCATCCGGACGCGCTGCAGCTTGTTCGGCCCGTCCAGTTCGGCTTCGGTTTCAGCCTGCGCCAGAAGGCGGCTAACCTCTTCGACGCCCATGATCTTTGGCAGTGAGCGGCCCTTTTTCGGCGCATCGAGAATACCGGTCGGGTCGTCGGTGCGCAGCCCTTCGGCATAGAGAAACTTGTAGAACTGCCGCATCGCCGAAAGGCGACGGGCCTGCGAGGAGGCCTTGAAGCCCTGGTTGGAGAGACCTGTGAGATAGGCACCGAGATCGGCAGACGCCGCCTCCGTCATTCGGACGGCGCGTGCCTTGAGGAAGCCGTGCAGGTCGTCGAGATCGTGCTGATAGGACGACAGCGTGTTGAGCGCTGCACCGCGCTCGGCGCTCATCATTTCGAGGAAAGCTTCCATGTGGGCGCGGCCGAGGTCTGTCATGGCCTGATCGTGCCTGTCGGTGGTGGATTGAGCTTTTCGGCCGGGATGCGGATTGTGATATCGCGCGGTTTCGGCTCGACGAAAACAGCCAGTGCCCACATCGCTCCATAGACCGTCCCCGCTATCACCGCGCAAAAAACAAGGAAGCGAAACAGTGTGGGCATGCAGTCTCCTGGGTGGTCGGCAAGAGGCCAAGGGCATTTCGGCAAGGCTAGCGTTAGCGAAGATGTATTGCAGAGGTGTTTATACTGCGGCGACTTGACGCTATGGGCGCATTTGACGATACCCTTTGCAAACAATTTATGAATGGCCCGATGTGTGAACCTGTCCTAACCCTTGCGCAAAGCCTCAAAGACAGAGCCCGAGCGGCGCTCGGTCAGCGCAATCTTATCCTCGTCGGTCTGATGGGTGCCGGCAAAACTTCCATCGGACGACTCGTTGCAACCCATCTCGCAATTCCCTTCGTCGATGCCGATGCCGAGATCGAGCGAGTGTCGCGGATGACCATATCCGAACTGTTTACGGCCTATGGAGAAGAAGAGTTTCGGTCGCTCGAAACGCGGGTGATCAAGAGACTGCTGAAAGGCGGCCCGCGGGTTGTCTCGACAGGCGGCGGTGCTTTCGTCAACGATCGCACGCGCTGGCATATCAAGCGCAAAGGCCTCTCCATATGGCTGAAGGCCGATCTCGATGTGCTCTGGGAGCGAGTGAACAAACGCGATAGTCGGCCGCTGTTGAAGACAGGGGATCCCAAGGCAACGCTCGAGGGCCTGATGACGGCGCGTTATCCGATTTATGCGGAGGCTGATCTCACCGTCATGTCGCGCGATGTCCACAAGGATATCATCGCCCGGGACGTGCTGGCGGCGATCCTCCGCACAAGCCAGGAAAGTAAAGTATCATGAATGCCATTCCCGAGGTGTCCGAGCGTCTCGTCCATGTGCCGCTCGGCGAGCGGGCTTACGATATCCTGATCGGCCCCGGCCTGATCGCGCGCGCCGGTACGGAGATTACCGCACGCCTCAGGGGTCGGCGGGCTGCCGTGATTACCGACGAAAATGTCGGCCCCCTGTACCTCGCCGCCCTGACAGACAGCCTTGAGGCTGCCGGCATCGCTGTAGCCAGCCTGGTGCTGCCGGCCGGCGAAAAGACCAAGAGCTTCGAGCCGCTGATGGCGGTCTGCGACGCGGTGCTGGAAGCCCGCGTGGAGCGTAACGACATGGTGATCGCGCTCGGTGGCGGTGTCATCGGCGATCTCGCCGGCTTTGCAGCCGGCATCGTCCGGCGTGGCGTGCGCTTCGTGCAGGTGCCGACCTCGCTGCTGTCGCAGGTGGATTCCTCCGTCGGCGGCAAGACCGGCATCAACACCCGCCAGGGCAAGAACCTCGTCGGCGTCTTTCACCAGGCGGATCTCGTGCTGGCCGACAGCGACGTGCTGAATACGCTGAGCGAAAGGGAATTCCGGGCCGGATATGCCGAAGTCGCGAAATACGGGCTGATCGACAAGCCGGACTTCTTTGCCTGGCTCGAGGCCAACTGGCGTGACGTGTTTGCCGGCGGCCCGTCCCGCATCGAGGCGATTGCCGCCAGCTGCCAGGCGAAGTCCGATGTGGTCGTGGCCGACGAGCACGAAAACGGCGCGCGGGCGCTGCTCAATCTCGGCCATACCTTCGGTCACGCTCTAGAGGCGGCCACGAATTACGACAGCAGCCGGCTGGTGCACGGCGAGGGTGTTTCCATCGGCATGGTGCTTGCGCATCGGTTCTCCGCTCGGCTCAATCTGGCGAGCCCCGACGATGCTGTTCGGGTCGAGGCACATTTGAAGGCGGTCGGCCTGCCGACGCGCATGAGCGACATCCCGGGCGCCTTGCCACCAGCAGAGATGCTGATGAAAGCCATCGGCCAGGACAAGAAGGTAAAGAGCGGCAAGCTGACCTTCATCCTCACGCACGGCGTCGGCCAGTCCTTCGTCGCCGACGATGTTCCCTCTTCGGAAGTTCTGAGCTTCCTCAAGGAAAATCACCCGCAATGACCATCGAAGGCACATTCGTAGCGCTTGCGGAATATTGGCCGCAGTTCCTGTCCATCGTCCTGCTCGTTCTGGTCTCGGCCTTCTTTTCCGGTTCCGAGACGGCGCTGACGGCGGCATCGCGCAGCCGCATGCATACTCTGGAGGCCAATGGCGAAATCCGTGCCGCTGTCGTCAACGGTCTGATAGAGCGTCGTGACCGGCTGATCGGCGCGCTGCTGATCGGCAACAATCTTGCCAACATCCTGTCTTCGTCGATTGCCACCAGCCTGTTTCTCGGGTTGTTCGGCAGCTCGGGCGTCGCACTGGCGACCCTGGCGATGACTGTCATCCTGGTCATTTTCGCCGAAGTTCTGCCAAAGAGCTGGGCGATCTCGGCGCCGGACCGTTTCGCGCTCTATGTCGCGCCGATGGTCAAGCTGTTCGTGGCGGTGGTCGGGCCGCTGTCGAGCGTCGTCAATGTCATCGTCCGGCAGATCCTGGCGCTGTTCGGCATCAATCTTTCCAAGGAAGTGTCGATGCTGTCGGCCCATGAGGAACTGCGCGGTGCCGTCGACTTTCTGCACCGCGAGGGATCGGTGGTGAAGGCCGACCGCGACCGTCTGGGCGGCGTCCTCGACCTCAGCGAACTCGAACTGTCAGACATTATGGTTCACCGCACGTCGATGCGGGCCGTCAACGCCGATGACGCGCCGGAGGCGGTGGTCCGCACCATGCTGGAAAGCCCTTATACACGCATGCCTTTGTGGCGCGGGACGACCGACAACATCATCGGCGTCATCCATGCCAAGGACCTGCTGCGGGCGCTGGCGGAGCCGAATGTCGAGCCGGAGAACCTCGATGTTGCCAAGATCGCGCAAAAACCGTGGTTCGTGCCCGATAGTACCAACCTCGAGGACCAACTGAACGCCTTCCTGCGGCGCAAGCAGCATTTTGCCGTCGTCGTCGACGAATATGGCGAGGTGCAGGGCATCGTCACCCTGGAGGATATCCTGGAGGAAATCGTCGGCGACATCGCCGACGAGCACGATCTCGACATCCAGGGCGTGCGGCAGGAGGCGGACGGCTCGATCGTGGTCGATGGTGTGGTGCCGATCCGCGATCTCAACAGGGCCCTCGACTGGAACCTTCCGGACGAGGAGGCAACGACGATCGCCGGGCTGGTCATCCACGAATCCATGACCATCCCCGAAGAACGCCAGGCCTTCACCTTCTACGGAAAGCGCTTCATCGTCATGAAGCGCGAGAAGAACAGGATTACCAAGCTGCGCATCCGGCCGGCCGAGGCGGCTGATACGGATCCGGTGTAGGGCTGAGGCGGGCTTAGTCGCCGTCCGATGCGCGCTTTGGTGCTCTCTGCGGCACCCTGGACGTCCGTTTGATAACGCGACAAAACTCACCTCCCTCATCCCTGTGCTTGTCACAGGGATCCAGCCGTCGCGCGTCTGCGCGGCGAGAGGATGCACTTAAGGTGGAGAGTTTTGTCGCGCCCAAGGACTTGGGCGCACTGGATTCCTGTGACGAGCACAGGAATGAGGGCGGAGAGAGTTGCGCTCTAACTTTGGCTGTAACCCCGCCTCTGAAGCGCGACGCTAGTTCATCAGCCGGCTGCCAGAACCGCGGCCAGACCTACCAGCTAACCGCCTCGCCGGGTGCCGATGGCTCGATGGCCAAGGCGTGGAGGCCGGCGTCGAGTTCGGGTTTCAGGAGGGTGGTGATGGCGCGGTGGCGGGCGAGGCGGGGCATGCCGGCGAATTTTTCGGACACGATGCGAACCCGCATGTGGGTTTCCCCGGCGCCGGTGATGTCGGGATGGTGGCCGGCGTGGAGATGGCTTTCGTTGATGACGGCAAGGCGCTCGGGCGCGAAATTCTGCGTCAGCGTTTCTTCGATGCGCGATTGAACGGTCATGATCTGCAGCCTGCTTCGGTTTCAAGAAAACGGATCACAAAGCCTGCAAGATTCCGGTTTGTCAATTCTTGTTGTAGGCCGCCGGACGTCCCATAATTAGCCCCATGGGACTAGACTCAAAATTCTTCGATGGCATCCGGACACGCCGTAGAAAGGTACCGGACGAGACGCCTGCCGACCCCATCTGCACATGGGACGGCTGCGAAAAGAAGGGTGTCCATCGCGCGCCGGTCGGCCGCAATGCCGAAGGTAAATTCTTCCTGTTCTGCTTCGAGCACGTCCGCGAGTACAACAAGGGCTACAATTACTTCTCCGGCCTCTCGGACAGCGAGATCGCGCGCTACCAGAAGGAGGCGATCACCGGTCACCGCCCGACGTGGAGCGTCGGCGTCAACAAGGCGGCGCGCAACAGTCCGCTGCATTCCGAGGTCCGTTCCGGCGCCCACCCGAGGATGCGCGATCCGTTCGGCTTCGTGGCCGAAGGGCTCGGTCGGAGCCCCCGTTTCGAAGCGCCCGCGCGCAAGTTGAAGACACTGGAGGCCAAGGCCTTCGACACGATGGATTTGACCTTCGGCGCCACTGCGACCGAGATCAAGAGCCGCTACAAGCAGCTCGTCAAGAAACACCACCCGGATGCCAATGGCGGCGACCGGGGCTCCGAAGACCGATTCCGGGCTGTCGTCCAGGCCTATCAATTGTTGAAGCAGAACGGTTTTTGTTAATCCGTCTCCTTGAGTTCGAATTCGGATGAGGTATGGTCCAGATCGACCGGGACAGCCGGGCGGCCAAGGCGTATCCCGCGCGTTTGTCGCTGCGATCTCCGGTCGACACTCCGGGCGCGGCGTTTCTTGTCCGGGACTTTGCTTGTCATGCTCTCCGGCGCAGCCCGGTCGCACAGAGATTTCGCTTTAGTCCCGGAGAAGAATCGCCGTCGTCTTGACCATTCGAGATGAGCGGCCATCTTCGGTGGCGAAGCAGTCGCGACAAAGAACATGCAATGCGGCCGGGTGCGACCACCCGCCTTGGAGACATGATGAGTAAGATTGACGTTGATATCTCGCAGCTGCCCGACACCACGGTTTCGCTGCGCGAAGCCTTCGGTATTGATTCCGACATGCGCGTGCCGGCCTACAGCAAGGGCGACGCCTATGTTCCGGACTTCGATTCGGACTACCTCTTCGACCGCGACACGACGCTCGCCATCGTCGCCGGCTTCGCGCATAACCGGCGCGTGATGATTTCGGGCTATCACGGCACGGGCAAATCGTCGCACATCGAGCAGGTTGCGGCCCGCCTCAACTGGCCCTGCGTCCGTATCAACCTCGACAGCCATGTCAGCCGTATCGACCTTGTTGGCAAGGATGCCATTGTCGTCAAGGACGGCATGCAGATCACCGAGTTCAAGGACGGCATCCTGCCCTGGGCCTACCAGCATAATGTCGCGCTCGTGTTCGACGAATACGACGCCGGACGCCCGGACGTGATGTTCGTCATCCAGCGCGTGCTGGAATCGTCCGGTCGCCTGACGCTTCTCGACCAGAGCCGCGTCATCCGCCCGCATCCCGCCTTCCGCCTGTTCGCCACCGCCAACACCATCGGCCTCGGCGACACGACGGGCCTTTATCACGGCACGCAGCAGATCAACCAGGCACAGATGGACCGCTGGTCGATCGTCTCGACGCTGAACTACCTGCCGCACGAGCAGGAAGTGAACATCGTCGCCGCCAAGGTCAAATCCTTCCGCACGACGGCCGGCCGCGAGACCGTTTCGAAGATGGTACGGGTTGCCGACCTGACGCGTGCTGCCTTCATGAACGGCGACCTGTCGACAGTGATGAGCCCACGTACCGTCATCACCTGGGCTGAGAACGCCGAGATTTTCGGTGATGTCGCCTTCGCTTTCCGCGTCACGTTCCTCAACAAGTGCGACGAGCTCGAGCGTCCGCTGGTGGCCGAGCACTATCAGCGCGCCTTCGGTGTGGAGCTGAAGGAAAGCGCCGCCAACATCGTTCTCGAGGCCTAGAGCATTTCATGCTCGACATGATAGCTCGGAAAGACTGAAGTCATATGGCAGGTCGTGGAGACAATCTGAAGGGCAAGCCCGGCGCGCAGGTCGATATGGAGCCGTTGCGCCGGGCGATCACCGGCTGCGTGCGCTCGATCGCCGGCGACGGCGAAGTCGAGGTGACGTTTGCCAATGAGCGTCCGGGCATGAGCGGCGAGCGCATCCGCCTGCCGGAAATGTCGAAGCGGCCAACGCTGCATGAGCTTGCCGTTACCCGCGGTCTCGGCGATTCCATGGCGCTGCGTCTTGCCTGTCACGATGCGCGCGTTCACGCGACGATGGCGCCGCAGGGCACCGACGCGCGCACCATCTTCGATGCCGTCGAGCAGGCGCGTGTCGAATCGATCGGGACGTTGCGGATGGATGGCGTTGCCGCCAACATCTACTCGATGAATACCGAGAAATACGCCAAGGCGAACTTTGCCGGTGTCGAGCGCCAGGAAGATGCGCCGCTAGGCGAAGCCATGGCGATGATCATCCGCGAGAAGCTTACCGGCCAGAAGCCGCCGGAAAGCGCTGGAAAGGTGCTCGATCTCTGGCGTCCGTTCATCGAGGAAAAGACCGCCGGCGCTCTGGATGCGCTGCCTGATGCGATCAACGACCAGCAGGCCTTTGCCCGCGCCATGCGCCACGTCCTCTCAGCCATGGAAATGGCCGAGGACTACGGCGACGACGAGACCGAGCAGAACGACGAGGACAGCACCTCCGAGGAAGACCAGCCGCGCAGCGACGAGCAGGACCAGGACGAGGTCGACGAAGATGCCGGCGCTGACGCCGCGCCCGCCGAAGACAGCGAGCAGGCCGACGAGCAGATGGACGACGGCGAGATGGACGGCGCGGAGATCTCCGACGACGACATGACCGACGAGGGCGAGGACGATTCCGAAACGCCCGGCGAGACGCGCCGCCCGAACACCCCTTTCTCCGATTTCAACGAAAAGGTCGACTATCACGTCTTCACCGAGGATTTCGACGAGACCATCAGCGCGTCGGAGCTTTGTGATGCCTCCGAACTGGAGCGGTTGCGGGCGTTTCTCGACAAGCAGCTGGCCCATCTTCAGGGTGCCGTCGGACGCCTCGCCAACCGGATGCAGCGCCGCCTGATGGCGCAGCAGAACCGGTCGTGGGATTTCGACCTGGAAGAGGGCTACCTCGACCCGGCCCGCCTGACGCGGATGATTATCGACCCGATGCAGCCGCTGTCGTTCAAGATGGAACGCGACACGCAGTTCCGCGATACGGTGGTGACGCTGCTGATCGACAATTCCGGCTCGATGCGCGGACGTCCGATCACGGTTGCCGCCACCTGCGCCGATATCCTGGCACGTACGCTGGAGCGTTGCGGCGTCAAGGTCGAGATTCTCGGGTTCACGACCAAGGCCTGGAAGGGTGGGCAGTCTCGCGAGAACTGGCTTGCCGGCGGCAAGCCGCAGACGCCGGGACGGCTCAACGACCTGCGCCACATCATCTACAAATCGGCCGACGAGCCGCTGCGCCGGGCCCGCAACAATCTCGGCCTGATGATGCGCGAAGGCCTGCTCAAGGAAAACATCGACGGAGAAGCGTTGATCTGGGCCCACAACCGGCTGCTGGCGCGGCGCGAGCAGCGCAAGATCCTGATGATGATCTCGGATGGCGCTCCGGTCGACG
This sequence comes from Rhizobium tumorigenes, assembly GCF_003240565.2. NCBI lineage: Bacteria > Pseudomonadati > Pseudomonadota > Alphaproteobacteria > Hyphomicrobiales > Rhizobiaceae > Arminella > Arminella tumorigenes. The sequence continues at coordinate 2,854,875 of NZ_CP117255.1, read as the reverse complement.
ATTCGACGCTGTCGGTCAATCCGGGCAATTATCTGGAGCGCCACCTGCGCGCCGTCATCGAGCAGATCGAAACCCGTTCGCCTGTCGAACTTCTCGCTATCGGCATCGGTCACGACGTGACGCGCTATTATCGTCGCGCCGTCACGATCGTCGACGCCGACGAACTGGCCGGCGCCATGACAGAGCAGCTGGCATCGCTGTTCGAAGACCAGACGCAGCAGCCGAGGCGCGGCCGGCGCCGGGCTGGCTGATAGCGTGCCGCCGGTTTTCGCCGACGGCTGTTCCCTGATATCCGAGGGTCTGATGAAGCGACTTTCCCGCGTCTGCCTGCTGGCCGCGCTGCTGGCCGGCTGTGTGCCTGCCGGCGATCCTTCCGCCGGCGGACCTGCCGAGATCCGTGCGAGCAAGATATCCGCTTTCCGTTTTGGCTCGACGGTGACGAAATTCGGCGATCTCGAGTTTCTGGGCGGCCTGCAGATGACCTCGAGCAACGATCTGTTCGGCGCCGCCTCGGCGATCCGCCTGCGGCCAGACCACCGGCACATCGTCTCCGTGCTCGATACCGGGCACTGGTGGACAGGCGCCATCGACCGCGATGCCGATGGCAAGCTGCAGGGCATCTCCGAGGCGGTCATCATGCCGATGATCGACCGGTTTGGCCAGACGCATGAAGGCAAGGGCGCAATGGATGCCGAGGGCGTTGCGCTGCGCGGCAACACCGTGCTTGTCAGCTACGAGCAGAACCACCGCGTCGACGTTTATCCCGATCCCGGCTTCGAGACGTCCAAGCCCTCGGGCTCGCTCCCTATCCTCATGAACCGCAATGCGTTGCGCGGCAACCAGAGCCTCGAAGCGCTGATGATCGGCCCGCCGGGCAGCCCGCTTGCAGGCAATGCCGTACTGGTAACGGAACGCAGCCTGGACAAGGACGGCAACATGCTCGCCGCTATCCTCGACGGCCCCCTGAAAGGCCGCTTCACCGTCCGCCATTACGACGACTACGATGTCAGCGACGGGGTGTTCCTCCCGGATGGCGACCTGCTGCTTCTGGAACGGCGTTTCGACTTCGCCCACGGCATCGGCATGCGCCTGCGCCGCATTGCCGGCGGCGACATCAAGCCGGGTGCCGTAGTCGATGGAAAGGTAATCTTCGAGGCCAATGCCGACGAGCAGATCGACAACATGGAAGGCATAGACGCCTTCCGCGCCGAAGACGGCACGACCCACCTGATCATGGTGTCCGACGACAACCACTCGATCCTACAGCGCAACCTGATGCTGGAATTCCGGCTACTGCGGTGAGAAACCGCTACCGGTTTCTCAGGGACAGTCCAGGTGATCTCAGCCCCGAACCGGCTGCGCCGGCTTCAGAACGTTCATGAGGGCGCCGTAGGGCAGCAGCATTATCAGGCCGACGATCAGCTTGACGGAGAAGTCACCGATGGCCCAGGAGATCCAGCGCGGCGCTTCCATCGTGAAGATGCCGAGGATCGGCGCCTGTTCGAGCGCGAATGGTGTGTTGTCGCCGAGGAACACGAAAAAGGCGGCGAAGGACAGAGAGAAGAACAGCACCGTGTCGAGCAGAGAGCCCAGCAGGGAGCCAACCAGCGGCGCGCGCCACCACGCCTGGCGGCGCAAGCGGTTGAACAGCACGATGTCGAGCAGCTGGCCTGCCAGATAGGCAGCGCCCGAGGCAATGGCAATACGCGGCACCGACGAGAAGAACGACATGGCGATACCGACGACGAAGCCGGCAAGCACGACGCGGCGCGCGATAGTCGGGCCGAACTGGCGGTTGGTGAGGTCGGTGACGAGAAAGGCGACCGGATAGGTGAAGGCACCCCAGGTCAGAATGTCGCCGAGCTTGACGCCGGCGATCTCGCCGTTCAGCGGGAACTGGACGAGAAAATTGGACGCGACGACGACCAGCGTCATCAGGGCAACGTAGATCAGCAGAAAACGCGGGTTGGGCATTTTTTTATCCTGGGTGATGCCACCAGTTGGAGGGAAGGGCCGGTCAAAGCAAAGGCTTGAGCGGATGTTATCCGTCAAGCCTTTGAAAGCACGTATAAAGTCAGATCAAGAAGTCTTAGGCAGCGGTCGCTGCGAGTTCTGCAGTCTTCTTGACGATCTGGCGACGAAGCAGGCGAGCGCGCTGGCTCAGCGTGGTTTCGTCGGACTTCAGAAGGAAGGCATCGAGGCCGCCACGGTGTTCGACGGTGCGAAGCGCCGCAGCCGAAACGCGCAGGCGATAACGCTGGCCGAGCGAATCGGAGATCAGCGTTACCTGGCACAGGTTCGGAAGGAACTTGCGCTTGGTCTTGTTGTTTGCGTGGCTGACATTGTTACCCGTCAGGACGGCCTTGCCGGTCAATTCGCACATGCGGGACATGGTACACCTATTTTATTTTTGTCTGCCATCGGAGAGCCTTGCCGGCAAAACCGGTTCCGCAATCCAACAGGCCATGATTGGAAAGTTGCGGTTCTATAGTCAGCGCAGCCCTGGCAGTCAAGCCAAACCTTGGCATTTCCCGCAATTCCGCCAAAAAGCTCGTGCTTGTAGCGATCGCAGACATCGTCACAAGTGTCTATATAGGGTACTACCACTCATATGAAGGCAACCACGATGTCATATCTCGGAAAATGGCTTCTCGTCTCCGCTATCGCCGGATCACTCCCGGCCATGGGCCATGCCGAGGACATGCGGCATGAAACCGAATACCGCGTTGCGCTGGCCGGGCTGCCGATCGCGCATGCCGATTTCAAGACCGAAGTCATCGACAAGCATTTCACCATCAAGGGCACGGTCAGTTCCTCGGGCCTCGCCGATCTAGTGACGACGATCTCGGCGCAAGCCGATGTTGCCGGCGTCGTGGGTCCGCGCAAGCTCGAGACATCGCGCTATACGCTCAATTACAAGAGCGGTCGCAAGCAGCACACCTATGACGTCCTCTACCGCGATGGCAACGTCACATCGTCGACCACGACGCCGGAGCCGCACCGGCCGCAAAACTGGATCCCGGTTGCCGAGGGCGATCTGCGCTCCGTTCTCGATCCGGTTTCAGGGCTCATCTTCCCGGCAAACACCGACGTCTGCGCCCAGACCCTGCCGATCTACGACGGCGAGACACGCATGACCCTAAAGCTGTCTCCAAAGGGCTCCAAGCCGTTTTCGACCGAGGGTTTCAAGGGCGATGCGATCGTTTGCGGCGTGCATTTTACCGCTCTCGGCGGCTACAAGAAGAGCCGCACCGATTTCGACTACCTGAGCAAGAGCAACGACATGGAGATCTGGTTTGCCAAGGCGGACGCCATGAAGGTATATGCTCCAGTCTACGTCCGTATCCCGACCAAATACGGCACGGTGACAATCACGGCGGTCAAGTACGGCAGTTAACGGCACCTCTTCCGGCAGACACCGGCGCGGTGTCGCAAAGGGGGGCAGAATGACATTGCGGGCAACGCTGATCGGTTTTTCGGCAATCCTGATGTGGTCGTTCCTGGCGCTGTTCACTGCCGCCTCCGGGACAATGCCGGCCTTCCAGCTTTCGGCCATCTGCTTTGCCATCGGCAGCATCCCGGGCATCGTGGTTCTGATCCTCAGGCCGGAGCGTATAAAACTGCTGCGTCAGCCGGCGAAAGTGTGGATCACAGGCATTGCCGGGCTGTTCGGCTATCATTTTCTCTATTTCACGGCACTTAGAAATGCACCGGCGGTCGAGGCCGGTCTCATCGCCTATCTCTGGCCGTTGCTGATCGTTGTCGGCTCGGCGCTGCTGCCGGGGGAGCGGCTGCGCTGGTATCACCTCGCGGGGGCTTTTGCCGGGCTCGCCGGTACGGTGCTGATCGTCGGGCGCAACGGGTTTCATTTCGATGCGGCCTATGGGCTCGGCTATGGTGCGGCCGTTCTCTGCGCTTTCACGTGGTCGGGCTATTCGTTGCTGACGCGGCGCTTCGATGCCGTCTCGACCGATGTCGTCACCGGCTTCTGCCTTGCGACGTCCATCCTCTCGCTGCTCTGCCATCTGGGGCTGGAAAGCACTGTCTGGCCGGAAACGGGCTTCCAATGGGCGGCTATAGTCGGTCTGGGCCTGTTGCCGGTCGGCGCTGCCTTCTACGCCTGGGACTTTGGGGTCAAGAACGGCGATATCCAGATACTCGGTGCCGCCAGCTATGCGGCGCCGTTGCTGTCGACACTGATCCTGACGGTGTTCGGCTTTGCCGAGCCAAGCTGGGGAATTGCCGGCGCCTGCCTGCTGGTGACGGGCGGCGCCGTGCTTGCCGCGCATAAAATGATCCTGCGCCGCCCGCCAGCACCGGATGTCGCCATTGCCGAATAGGGATCAGTCGCCCGAAGGCTTCCAGCCCGCAGGCGCCATTTCGAAGCTCGAAAATTTAAAACCCGGGGCGACGGTGCAGCCGACCAGCGTGTAGTCGCCGGTGGCTTCCGCCGCCTGCCACCAGCCGGCGGGTACGATCGCCTGCGGCCGTTCGCCGCTCGCGAAATCTGTCCCGAGGACGATCGTCGTCTTGCCTTGGCCATTCTCCGAGATGTCGAGCGCCAAGGGAGCGCCGCTATAGTAGTGCCAGACTTCGGCGGCATCCCGGACGCGGTGCCAGTGAGAGCGCTCTCCCGCCTGCAGCATGTAATAGATCGCCGTCGAATGGCCGCGCGCCTCGCCCGTGCTGTCGCGGAAGGTCTGGACATACCAGCCACCTTCCGGGTGGGGCTGCATGCCAAGTTCGCGGATGATGTCGTCCGGCCGCATCAGAAATTGTCTTTCCGCTTGCGGATTTCGGTGAAGACTTCCTCGTTGGTGCGACTTTCCATCAGAAGATTGCGGCGGATGGCCGGATCGGCGGGGCGCAGGAACGGATTGGTTTCCTTCTCCAGCGCCAGCGTCGTCGGAATGGTGAACTTGCCTTCGGTGCGCATCGCCTCGATATCGGCCGCCCGGGCTTTCAGGCGCTCGTTGTCGGGATCGATGGTGAGCGCGAAGCGGGCATTGGCCAGCGTGTATTCATGGCCGAAATAGATGGCGGTCTCGTCTGGCAGCACCGCGAGTTTCTGCAGCGAAGCCCACATATCGGAGGCCGGGCGTTCGAACAGACGACCGCAGCCGAGCGCAAACAGCGTGTCTGCGGCAAACAGCAGCTTGTCGTCCTCGAAGTGGTAGCAAATGTGTCCGGCGGTGTGCCCCGGGGTCTCGATGACATTGACGGTGTGGGTGCCAAACCTGAAGCTGTCGCCGTCTCCATAGGCGCGATCGAGGCCGGGAATGGCGACTGCTTCGTTAAGCGGGCCGAAGATTTGACAGCCGAACTGCTCCTTCAGCGCCAGATTGCCTTCGACATGGTCGATGTGATGGTGGGTGGTGAAGATGTGGCTGATCTTCCAGCCACGCCGCCCCGCAGCGGCAGCAACGGCTGCTGCGTCCGGCGCATCGATGGAGGCGGTAAGGGCGGTTTCCGGATCGTGGACGAGAACGCCGTAATTGTCCGTTCGGCAGGTAAATACGTCGAGTTCCAAAGGCTGCATGGCTCAAATGTCCTAACTTTCGTCGGTTGACACGAATGTAGAGGCTGCGGCCTTGAAGTCCAACCGCCGGCTGATAAGATTTCCGGCATGCATGCCGATATCGTCGACCTTCGCCAATTCTATCATTCCGAACTCGGCCGGCTGGCGGAGCAATCCATTGCCATGGCGCTGTCGTCGCTCTGGGCGCGATTGCCGGAGGAGCGGCTGGTAGGTCTCGGTTATTCCGTGCCCTATCTCGACCGCTTTCGCGCCGATACCGAGCGGACCTTCGCTTTCATGCCGGCGGGGCAGGGGGCGGTGAACTGGCCGATGGGATCGGCGTCCTCGACGGCACTGATCTTCGACGAAGAACTGCCATTGCCCGATTCGTCGATCGACCGCGTCCTTCTGGTGCATTCGCTGGAATTTGCCGAAAGCCCGCGCGAGACGTTGAAAGAGCTTTGGCGGGTGCTGGCGCCCGGCGGGCGGCTGGTGATCGTGGTGCCGAACAGGCGGGGCGTCTGGGCGCGGATGGAGCATACGCCCTTCGGCTCGGGTCGGCCCTATTCGCGCGGCCAACTGACGGCGCTGTTGCGCGAGACGAATTTTACGCCGGGAGCGACCGCCGAAGCGTTGTTCTTCCCGCCCTCCAAGCTGCGTGCGGTGCTCAGGCTGCGCCGCGCCTTCGAGCGTATCGGCAGGACGCTGTGGCCGGCCTTCTCCGGCGTCATCATCGTCGAGGCGCAGAAACGGCTTTACCAGGGCCTGCCGGTTGCGGTGCGCGCTTCGCGGCGCGTGTTCGTGCCCGTGCTGGCGCCGCGCGGCGTGCCCACGACGCGTGAGGAAAGCCAGCCGTAGCGCTGAGTGTTGCCGGCTTCCTGCTCGACAAAATCGTCATTCCGGATTAATGCCACGGGATGTTTGAAGCCGGATATGCCGGCCCTTGTCCAAGGTCGATCCCATGAGCAGCGAAATCAGCAAGCCCGTTCCGCGTCCCGGTATTCTCGACATCGCTGCCTATGTGCCAGGCAAGGAAGGTGCGCCGGGTCTTTCCCGCGTATTCAAGCTGTCGTCCAACGAGACGCCGCTCGGTGCCAGCCCCAAGGCCATCGCCGCATTCAAGGCAGCGGCCGACGACCTGGAACGTTATCCGGACGGCCAGGCGACAGTGCTGCGGCAGGCCATCGCCGACGTGAACGGCCTCAATCCGGCAAACATCCTCTGCGGCAACGGTTCCGATGAACTGCTCGGCCTGCTTTGCCACGTCTACCTGGCACCGGGCGACGAGGCCGTCATCACCGAACACGGGTTCCTCGTCTACAAGATCCAGATCATGGGCGCCGGGGCGACGCCGGTCACCGTCAAGGAAAATGACTGCACCGTCGAGGTCGATGCGATCCTTGCCGCCGTCACCGAACGGACGCGGATGGTGTTCATCGCCAATCCCGGCAATCCCACCGGCACCTACGTCCCGGTCAGCGACATCAGACGGTTGCACGCGGCGCTGCCGAAGAACGTCATTCTGGTGCTCGACGCCGCCTACGCCGAATATGTCCGCCGCAACGACTACGAGGCCGGCATCGAACTGGTCTCGGCAAATTCCAATGTCGTCATGACCCGCACCTTCTCCAAGGCCTACGGCCTGGCGGCGCTTCGCGTCGGCTGGATGTTCGGCCCGGCTGATATCGTCGATGCGCTGAACCGTATTCGCGGACCGTTCAACATGAATGCCCCTGCAATCGCCGCCGGAGCCGCTGCCATGCGCGACCAGGCGTTTGTCGAGACGGCGGTCACCTACAATCTGATGTGGCTGGACAAGCTGACTGCGGCGTTCGAAGCCATCGGGCTGAAGGTCACGCCGTCGGTTGCCAATTTCGTTCTCATCCACTTCCCGGATGTGGACGGCAAGCGGGCCGCCGATGCTGACGAATTGCTGGCAAGTCGGGGCTATATCCTGCGTGCCGTGCGCGGCTACGGCTTCACCAATTCGTTGCGGATGAGCATCGGCACGGAAGAGGCCAATCGCGGCGTCATCGAGACACTCGGCGAATTCATGGGACGCAAGGCATGAGCGATGTCCAGTTCGACCGGATCGCGCTGATCGGCATCGGACTGATCGGCTCGTCTCTCGCCCATGATATTCGTGCGCTCGGTCTTGCCCGTGAGGTCGTCATCGCGACGCGCGGCGCAGAGACGCTGAAGCGGGCCGAAGAACTGGGACTGGGCGACCGCTACACGCTGTCGTCGGGCGAGGCTGTCAAGGGTGCCGATCTCGTCATCGTCTCGGTGCCTGTGGGCTCCTCGGAGAGTGTCGCCATCGAGATTGCCCCCTATCTCAAGCCGGGTGCCATTGTCACCGATGTCGGTTCGACCAAGGCTTCGGTCATCGCGCAGATGCAACCGCATATTCCGGAGGGCGTGCATTTCATTCCGGGCCACCCCCTCGCAGGCACGGAAAAATCGGGGCCCGACGCCGGTTTTGCCGGTCTTTTCCGGGGACGCTGGTGCATTTTCACGCCTGTCGAAGGTACGGACGACACGGCTCTAAAGGTGCTCCGGCATTTCTGGGAGACACTTGGTTCCCGTGTCGACGAAATGGACGCCGAGCACCATGACAAGGTGCTGGCCATCGTCAGCCACCTGCCGCACCTGATTGCCTACAACATCGTCGGGACGGCAGCCGACCTCGAGACGGTGACGCAGTCGGAAGTGATCAAATATTCTGCATCCGGCTTTCGCGACTTTACCCGTCTGGCAGCTTCCGACCCCACCATGTGGCGCGATGTCTGCCTGCACAACAAGGATGCGATCCTCGAGATGCTGGCGCGGTTTTCCGAAGATCTCGCCTATCTGCAGCGGGCGATCCGCTGGGGCGAGGGCGACAAGATCATGGAACTCTTCACCCGCACCCGCGCCGTGCGCCGCTCCATCATCGAAGCCGGCCAGGATGTCGACGCCCCCGATTTCGGCCGCCACGCGCTCGATCCGAAAGCGCCGTGACGCCCGGTCTCAACGCGTACCGCCTCAGATCGGCGGGATCTTGCCGACCGGGATGAAGCCGCTGAGCGTGACCGCGCCGTGATCGACGGTGAGATCGACGGACACCTTGTCCTCGCCGGCGGCGAGCGCCTTCAGCAGCTTGCCCGCCATGTCCACCGTCTGCTTGGCGGCAGGGATCGCCTGCTTGATGCTGTCGCGCCAATGGCTGATCTGCTGGATCTCCAGCTTGAACTGGCCGGACAGAAAGCCGTCGTCGTCGAAGGAGAATGGTCCTGACAGGGTCATGATACGGCCGTCGCCGATATCGGTTGTCACCTTGCGCAGGATACCCGATGCGCCAAACAGGCCGCGCCCGTCCTTTTCGCTGCCGTCAAGCAGTCCTGCCTTGCCGGTCAGCGTCACATCGATCTCGGCGGCGAGTGCTGGGAGCTGCGGGAAATCCTTGATGACGGCGTTGGAGTTCTTCACCTCGAAGACGGCTTCGAGATCTTCGCCGTTCTGGCGGACATGGATCTCCGTCTTGTCGGCAGTGAAATTCACCGTCTGGCCAGTCGCCGAGGAGACGACGGCGGTCTTGAGGCCGTTGATGGTGGTGGCGCCCTGCTCGATGCCGTTGCCCCGGGTGACCATGGTAGATTGCAGCGCTGCCCATTCGGAGGAGATGGTCAGCCCCTGCGACGTGCGGATCTCCGCCGGGGAATTCAGTTGCCACTCGATGTTGCCCGGCGCGTAGACGTGAGCCGAGGCGCTGAGGTCGTCGAAGGTGGCGGAGACACCCCGTGTGTGGTCGTCGATCTGAACCTTGGAGCAGGTCAGGCCGATGCGGAAGGGAAAGCCCTGCTGGTCGAGGTCCGTACACTGGCCGGTAAAGCCTGCCGCATCCTGTTTGCCCAGCGCCCGCAGGACATTGGTCTTCAGCGCCGAGGCGGCATAGAACCAGCCGGCGGTGTAGACTGCGGCCAGCAGGACGATGATCCCCAAAAGGATGAACATCCCCCTGAAGCCTCTGCCGGATCGCTCGCTCTGGCTTGACGCTGACATGATGTTCTCCAATGGTGCACAGCAATGCTGATGTGAGTATGGCTTTGGATATGGACGAATTTTGGGTGTTTGGCTACGGATCGCTCATGTGGAATCCGGGTTTCGCCTTTTTGGAACAAGCGGATGCCGTCATTTTCGGTTATCGCCGTTCGCTCTGTGTTTATTCCTGGGTGCATCGCGGCAGCGAGGCCAGCCCCGGGTTGGTGCTCGGCCTCGACCGTGGTGGCGCCTGCCGTGGCGTGGCGTTTCGGGTGGCCGACACTGACCGGGATGCAGTGCTTTCCTACCTCAGGGAGCGGGAACTGGTGACCAAGGTCTATCTCGAGCGCCTCGCTCCGATCCGGCTTGCGGACGGCCGGCGGGTGACGGCTGTTGCCTATGTGGTCGACCGCCATCACCGGCAATATGCCGGCGCGCTCGACCCGCTGACAGCTGCCCGCATCGTCGATGTCTCCGTCGGCCAGTCCGGGCCGAACGATGCCTATGTGTTCAATACGCTCACCCATCTCCGCGAGGCTGGCATCCGCGATGCCTGGCTCGAGAGCGTCAATGAGGAGGTGTTGCGTTTGCGAGGCGCTGCCTGAGTTCAGCCGCTGGCCTCTGCCGAGGTCGAACTGCGCAGGATTACCAGTCTTTCGATGGCCGTCGGCGGTAGCGGCAGGTCCGGATTGCGGGCCACGGTTTCCAGCAGCAGCTCGTCGCTGGCAGCCTCGGTCACCTTGATCAGGTGGGCGAAAAAGGCATCCGGGTCCATACCCGGCTGGATCGGGGGCAGAATGCGGACCTTGAAATGGCCGGGATAGCGACGAAAATCGCGGCGTGGCCAGAACAGTCCGGGGTGCATGGCGACCGCCACCACCGGCACATCGAGATCTCGGTACATGCGCGCAATGCCGTATTTGTAGACGGGCTCGGCACCGGGCGGGCGGCGCGTGCCCTCGGGGTAGATGATCAGCTGTCGGCCTGCCGCCAGAACCTCGCGCGTGCGCCTGAGGACCTCGACCATCACCTTGCCGCGGGCGCCACGGTTGACCGGGATCATCTGCTGCTTCTTGGCATACCAGCCGAACAGCGGGATCCATAAAAGCTCGCGCTTCAGGATGTAGACGGGATCGTCGAGGTAGGGGAGCAGCGCAAACGTATCCCAGAACGACTGATGCTTCGGCGCAAAAATATAGCCGCCCTTCGGAATGTTCTCGAGACCCTCGATCTCGAAGGTGGTGCCGACGATCTTCTCCATCAGCCAGACGCTGGATGTGGCCCAGGCCTTGGGAATGGCATAACCGGCCTTGCGCGGCATCAGGAAATAGATGGGCGAAAGCACGATCATCCGGATGATCAGGTTCAGATAGAAGGCGGCATTGAAGAGGATCGAACGAACGGTGATCATGAAGCTGTCCCGACACGCCGGGTGACGGCGTCTGATCCCGTGCCTACACGATATCGATCGCAATAAAAAGACGGCAGGCGCCGATGCTAGCCCTTGTGCTGCGCGTCGTCCTGCTCCTGCGAGCGAAGGCCTGCCGGGCGGGCAAAACCAAACAGGTTGCGACCACCGGTCAGGAGCACCTTGGCATATTCGGAGAGCATGGTGCGCAGCGCATTCGGGTCGGTAAACCAGGCCTTGGTCTTCAGGTCCGAGTTGACGACCGGATAGGGAATGAAATCCATTTCCGGGTCGGCATAGCGCAGTTCCGCTATGCTGCGCGGCATGTGGTAGTTGTTGGTGACGACCAGCACGCTCTTGTAGCCCTTGGCATGGATCCACTTCACCGTTTCGCTGGCATTACCGATCGTGTCGATGGCGTCGTAGCCGATGTCGACACAGCAGGCGAAGAGATCCGGCGGCGTCTGTGTGGCCTTGGCGATCTGCTTGCGGGTCGTGGCGGGATAGGCGCCCGATATCAGGAGCCGGTTTCCGGCGCCGCTGCGCAAAAGCTCGATCGCCTGGTCGATACGCTGGTAGCCGCCGGTGAGCACGACGATGGCGTCGGCCTTTGGATCAAGTGGCGGCCGTAGGGTGGTGACCGAATCAGCAAAGCGCAGGAAGCCACCGAAAAGGATGGCGCCGGCAAGAATGGTGGCAAAGCCCGTCCAACGCATAATCCGACGGAAAACGCTGCGGCGCGGGGGATTTTCACCACCTGCTGCCTGCTGCATCGTCGCCGGATCGAGCGTGTTTCGTGTCATCTGTTCCATGGTTGCCAAACGTCAGTTCCGCCAGACTAGGGCCGTGTCCGGGCCGTTTGATGGCAGATCAGCCATAGTTTTAAGCTCAGGTCGCATTGTCGCTCCTGCTCGGGTCCGATCGGATCTGGTCGATCTCGTAGATGGTTCGCATCACCGTGAACCGCGCGGTGACCGTCGTCAGCAGTGCGATGATTACCATCGTCGCGAAAATGCCGAGATAGCCGAGTGCGCCGACCGAGAAAGTGCCGAACAGCGCCGTGGCCTGGTCGGTTTGCGGGGTGGCAATCGTGTGGCGCTGCAGCAAGCCTGCGGCGGCAAAGAAAAGCGCTGCCAGGGCACTGCCGACTGCAGAGCCCTTGAAGCTGATTTTCAGGAAATGCTTCTGGAATTCCTTGGCAACGAAAGCGCTTTCGGCGCCGACGAAATGCAGCACCTCGACGATGTGACGATTGCCGGACAGTGCGCCCCGGGTGGCAAAGACCACCGTCAGCACCATCGCCGTGAACACCAAGAGCAGGATGCCGGTGCCGATCATGACCGTGGTGTGAGCCATCGACACCAGCCGGTCGACCCATGTGCGGTGGTCGTCGAGCGAGGCCTGCGGGATCGCATCCTTCAGCAAAGCGCGCATCGCCGCGAAATCCGGCGGGTGGGTTTCGTCGATGGTGACGATGACCAGCCGGGGCACGGGCAGTTCCTTGAGATCGAGGCCCGAGCCGAGCCACGGCTCCAGCAGGCGGGCGGTGGCCGCCTCGTCGACGATCTGCCCGGTCTTGGTGCCGACGAAGGTCATGGCGATATCGCGGGCCTTGACCAGCGCCTTCTCCATGTCGAGATCGTCGTCGGGCTTGATCTGGATGGTGATTTCGCGCGCGATCTGGCTTTCCCAGCTGGCGGCCGTCGAGCGTACCATGCTGACCGCGCCGAGTGTCAGGCAGGCGAGGAAAGCCATGATGGCGATCACCACCATCAGTGCATTGCCTTGGATATTGGAGGACGGAACGATCGGGCCGGTCGGGCGCACGCGCATTGCCGGCCGCCTCGCTTCGGCTGGCGTCTGCGCGTCCGGACGCGCCTGCCTGCTGGGGACATCAGGTTCAATCATAGATGTCGAGATGCCCCTCGGAGAGGATCATGCGGCGCGCTTCGACCTGGTCCATCAGCGTCAGGTCATGGGTGGCGATGACGACGGCAGTGCCGAGCCGGTTAAGCTCGAGGAAGAGATTGAGCAGCCGGCGGGCCATTGGCGGATCGACATTGCCCGTGGGCTCGTCTGCGAGCAGAATTTCCGGGCGGTCGATCAGCGCACGGGCGATGGCGGCACGTTGCTTTTCGCCGCCGGACAGAACCGGCGGCAGCACGTTTATACGCTCGCCGAGGCCGACCCATTTTAGCAATTCGAGCACATCGTTGCGGTAGGAGCTTTCGTCCTTGCCGCGGACTCTCAAGGGCAGGGCCACGTTCTCATAGGTGGTGAGATGGTCGAGCAGGCGGAAATCCTGGAAAACGATCCCGACCCGCCGACGCAGCAGCGGCAGCTCGCTATGGGGAATGGCGGAAATGTCCCGGCCGAACATGCGGATCAGGCCACGTGTCGGCTGCAGCGACATGAACAGAAGGCGCAAAAGCGTCGTCTTGCCGGCGCCCGAGGGGCCGGTCAGGAACTGGAAGGACTTTTTCGGAATGTCGAAGGTCATGTCCCGGAGAATCTCCGGGCCCATGCCATAACGCAAACCGACGTTTTCAAAATGAATCAACGGGCAGCCCAGTCTTCCGCGGTTTCGATCGCTGACTTGTTAACCAACAGGGTTAACGGACCGTAAAGTTTGCCGGACCCAAGCTGCTTCGGCGACCATCTTTGCGAAGCATTAACCATTCAAATTTACTTCTAGGTGGGATTCCTTTCAATGGCCCGTTTGCCGGCGCCGATGAAACGATGTGGATCACCACAGAGGACGTCACCATGGGCGCATTTCGCAATCGCCACCATCAGACGGGACTGGCTTATGATCTGATCCCGCCAGAGGCGCAACAGCCAACGCGATCACTTCGTCGTTTCGAGCGGTCGGACGATATCGTCGACGCCGAATTCGTGATCGTCCAGCCGGGCCGTAGCAGCAATTTTTCGGGCCGCAGCGGTAACGACAACCACAGACGCCATTATCCGCAGCCGCGCAAGGGCATGGCATCTGCCGCTCTCCTGTCGGCGCTCGTCTATTTCCTGCGCGCCGGGGAAAGCTGGTTGCAACGGGCGTCCGGTCGTAGCTTCGCGGTGTTGATCGTGGCGCTTTTCGTGCTGGTGTTCGGTCTGGTCGGCGGTTTTTCCGGCCTGGCGGAAGCGCCGGTGCGGGTCCCGCCGATCGCTGCGGCACCATTGCAGTTCACCCATGTCTCGCTGACGCCGCGCGATGCCAACGGCATGCATATCCTCGTGCTCAACGGCATCATCGATAACGTCACCGCAGCCGGCCGGTCCTTGTCGGAGATCCGGGCCGATCTCTACGATGGCGACCAGTTGCTGGCGAGTGTGATGATCGCGCCACCCAGCGAGCGGATCGGCGGAGGCGAGAGCCGTGGCTTTTCGGCGCGATTGCCGCACCAAGGGGAAAAAATGCCAGAGGTTCGGCTTTCCTTTGTCCAGGCGGGTGCCGACGGGCGGTGATTGTGCTAACGGCTGTTGCTCCAACCGGCGGGCCTTCCGCCGATGATGCCCAGGGAGCCTGCCGACCATGCCAGTCGTTCGCGGAAAAAACATCGAGCCGCTTTTCACCGCCGCGCAGATTGCCGCACGCAATCTCGAACTGGCCGCCGAGATTGCCAAGGGACCGACCAAGGACCTGCTGGTCATTGCCATCCTAAAGGGCTCATTCATCTTCGCCGCCGACCTGCTGCGGGCGCTGCACGATACCGGGCTGGCGCCCGAGGTCGAGTTCGTCACGCTCTCCAGCTACGGCACCGGCACGGTGTCGCAGGGTGTGCGGATCGTCAAGGATATCGACAGCGACGTGCGCGACCGGGACGTGCTGCTGATCGACGACATCCTCGAATCCGGCCGGACGCTGCGGTTCGCCAAGGAAATGCTCTATGAGCGTGGCGCCAGAAATGTCTCGGTGGCTGTGCTGCTCGACAAGAGCGTCAAGCGCCAGGAAAAGATCGAGGCCGAGTATGTCGGCTTCGAATGCCCGGATTATTTCGTCGTCGGATACGGCATGGACGTCGCCTATGCCTTCCGCGAATTGCCTTTCGTCGGTGTCGTCACCGGCGACGCCTGAGCCATTTCGGGGCGCCTGTCACAGACGCCTTGTTAACCATGCGACCGGTTCTTCGACGTGCCGTTTACCGATCGCAAAGGAAAGTCTGGTGATTTCGCTGCCAGGGACATGACCGTCCGACGGAGCGATGCACATGGCAAGAATTCTGATCACCGAAGACGAAGATTCGCTGCGCCGGTTCGTCGCTCGCGCGTTGCGCATGGACGGTCACGAAACGGAGGAAGCGGCCGATGGCGCCGAGGGGCTGGAGAAGCTGCAGGGCGGCGGCTTCGATCTGTTGCTGTCGGATATCCGCATGCCGGTGATGGACGGCATAGAGCTGGCCCACCAGGCGTCTTCGCACTGGCCGGACATGAAGATCCTGCTGATGACCGGCTATGCCGAACAGCGCGAACGCGCCGACGACCTCATGGAGAAGATCGTCGACGTGGTCTCCAAGCCCTTTGCCCTTCCTGACATCCGCAAGGCCGTTGCGCTGGCGCTTGCCGCTTGACGCGACGCCTCGACACCCCCTAGGCCGATATCGGCCTGCACGGTTGAGGGTCGCGCCTTCTACTGGATATCGAGCAGGCGCTCCAGATAGCGCCGTTCTTCTTCCTGGGTCGGATTGTTGCCGAGCCGCTGGCGGATGGCGTCGAGGATCTCACGGGCCCGCTGGGCGTCGATCTGGTCCGGTATCCTGGTGTTGCCGTCGTCGAGCGGACCATTGCCGTCTGCCGTGGCGCGCCCAAGCGGATCCCGGCCTCCCGGATTGCCCGGACCCTGGCCCTGCTGCTGCCCTTGGCCTTGTCCCTGCTGCGCCTGCATCATCTGGTTGAGCATGTCGCGGGCACCCTGGCGCAGCGCTTCCAGAGCACGGCCCTGGCCCTGCGTCGCCTTCTCGCCATCGCCCTTGCCGAGTGCGCCGCCGGCGCCTTGCATTTCCCGCTGTGCCTGACCGAAGCCCGGGCCCGGCTTGACGCCCATCTCCCCGAGACCCTTCTGCAATTCGCCGAGCTGCTTTTCCAGAGCGTTCTGCTGCTCCTTCAGGGCCTTCAGTGCTTCGCGCAGCTGGTCTTCCGTCATGTCGTCTTCCGGCGACTGCGCCTTCTGCTGGCCTTGGCCCTGCTGTTCGCCTTGGCCCTGCTGCGGATCCTGCGGTTGCTGACCCTGCTGCGGCTGTTGTTGTCCCGGAGGCTGCTGCCCCTGCGGGCCCGGCATCGGCTGGGCAAAGGGGTCCATATCCTCGTTCGGATCGCCGCTCTGCATCTTGTTGCGCATGGCCTGGTCGAGCTTGAAGGTCTTGTCCATCAGCTTCTGTTGCTCGCGCAGGATCTGGCCGAGCTTGTCCATCTGCTGGCGGCCCTTGCTGTCGTCCTTGCCTTGCTGCTGCTGTCCCTGCTGTGGGCGGCCTGCCTGCATGTTGTTCATCATCCGCTGCAGTTCGGACAGCATCTGCTGGGCCGCATCGCGGTTGCCGGAGCGGGCAAGATTTTCGATCTGGTCCATCATCCGCTCGAGATCCTGCTGGCGCAAAACCCTCGCATTCTTCTGGTTCGGCTGGTTTGGCGCGTTCTGCATGCGCTGCGCCAGCTCCTTCATGTAGCCGTCCATTGCCTTGCGCAATTCGTCGGTGAGCTTCTTGATCTCCGAATCCGGAGCGTTGCGCTGCAGCGCCTCCGAGAGTTTCTGCTGGGCGTCGCGCAATTGCTTCTCGGCGTCCGAAAGCTGTCCGTCTTCCATGCCGAGCGCGATCTGCCAGAGATAGTCGGCGGTATCCTTCAGAGACGCATCGTCATGGGCAAGCCGCATGCGTGCCTGCGCCGATTGGAGCAGCAGGTAGTGGGTGAGGTTCGGGACGGTCTCGTCGGCGCGGATCGTCAGCGCTTCGTTCAGTTGGATCGCATCCGGCATCTTGCGGGTGTCGAGGGCGAACACCTGCCGCTGCTCGGCAACGGCACCGGCCAGCGGTTCGTTGAAGTTGCGGGCCGGCATGGTCATCTCGTGCGGTGGGCTGCGACCGGTCTGGCCGGCGCCATCGCGGGCAACCAGCGTGATCCGGACGCGCTTTCCGGCAAGCGGATCCTGGGTCAGGTCGTGGCTGCCCAGCCCTTTCACGTCTTTGCGATTGCGGCGGGAGAACTCGAACTTGTAGTCCGGCACCGCATAGAGCGGCGTTGCCTGCGGGTCGGCATCGACGGGTACTATTTCAGCGTGGGCTTCGTCCACGCCGTAGTCGTCCTTCGCCCTGAAGCCGATTTCGAGAGCACCGTTGACGGTCGCGTGCGGGAGCCCGTCGAAAACGATTTCCGGCGGCTTGTCGGCGAGCACGTTGAACGCCCATTGCCGGCCGTTGACCGAGAGCGTCCCGCCCTTGTCGAGCTTCATCTGATGGGTCCGCGCCGCGGCTTCGGTGGCATCGGCAGCGGCAGGCGGCGTTTGAGCCGTGGGCGAACCCGCCTTGGCAGCCGGCGCATCCTCCTGCAACGCAACCTCGGTCCCGCTCTTGCTACCGGTGTCTTGGAACAGCACCGTTTCGCTGCCGGCACCGCCGGTGACGCGGACGGTCAGTTCGGAAAATTGCGGGACGGAGATCGCGCCGGCGGCAGTGGCTGCCGTGCCGGTCAGGTAGACGGGCGGTTGGCCTGTGTATGCGGGCGGGGTCACCCAGGCGTCGATGCGCAGGTCGGGGGCGTTGGTTGACGCCAGAGGGTGGTCGAAGGCGTCGCCCAGCGTGCCGGCGCTGTTCGACATCGAATAGCCGAAGGCGACCGCCAGCAGCAGGGCCGGGAAGGCACGCAGCGCATATGGGTCGTGACGGGCGATATCGGGGCGCGGCAGGCCGGCATCGAGGGATGCGATCCGTTCCGCCATGCGTGTCTGGTGTTCGCGCCAGAGGGCTCGCGCGAAGGGCGTCTCGAAGGCAGGTTCGTCCTCCTGCACTGCGACCGGCTGATGCGACAGGCCGTTGCGCTCTTCGAGCAACCGGTCGGCATCGAGAGCGGTCGGCCAGTGCAGGCGGCGGAATGGAATGAAGGAGGCGACGAGCGCGATGATGAAGATGCCCAGCAGCGCCAGCCTCGGGACAGTCGGCAAGATGCGGAACAGACCGAACCATGAGGCTGAGACATAGAGGGCAGCCACGCATGCCAGGGGCAGCAACATCGGCAGCAACTGCTCGGAGACGAGGACCGCTCTCGCCAGGAAACGCTTGGTCGCGACCAGGCGTGCGAGCGCCGGCCGGGAGGCAAAAGCGCCTTTCCTGTCTTTGCTCGCATTGGTCATCGGTTCGCTGTTCCCCGAACTGGTGTTGCTGGCCGACGCTTATCACCGGGACGAAGAGTTGCTCCGGCGACCGTGCGCCGCCTGAAAACGCCCCACATCGTCATTGCCGTTCCAAGGGCGCGGCGCCCATGGGCCGGCGCCTCCGAGGAAGCAGCGCTTGCGGAAGGATAGCATTCTTTGTGGCGAAGACGAGGGCGTGCGACGACAAAGCCGGTTTTTCCATGCGTCTTTGCTTTAATTCGAAGACGGGATCAGGCAAGCCAGGCCGGCAGGGAATCGAGGTCGATCAGATCCTGATAGGTCTGGCGCGGTCTGACGACATGGAATTCGTCGCCCTTGACCAGCACTTCCGGCACCAGCAGCCGGCTATTGTAGGTGCCGGCCTGCACGGCGCCGTAGGCACCGCCGGAGGAAACAGCCAGCAGGTCGCCGGGCTTCGGCATGCTCATCTCGCGGTCGAGCGCCAGGTAGTCGCCGGTCTCGCAGACTGGGCCGACGACATCGGCCTTGATGCGCGGCGCGCTGGCGGCGGTTACGACGACCGGGCGGATCTCATGATAGGCCTCGTAGAGCGTCGGGCGAATGAGGTCGTTCATGGCGGCATCGACGACGACGAAGCTCTTTTCGCCACCATCCTTCACGTAGATCACCTCGGTGACGAGGATGCCGGCATTGCCGACCAGCAGGCGGCCCGGCTCGGTGATGATACGGCAGTTCAGCTGGCTCAACTCATTCCTGACGATCTCGGCATAGGCGTCCGGCGATGGCGGCGGATTGTTGTCGTCATGGTAGGGAATGCCGAGCCCGCCGCCGACGTCGACGTGGTGGATGGCATGGCCTTCGCCACGCAGCGTCTCGACGAGTACGCGAAGCAGCTTGAAGGCTGCCTGGAATGGCTGCAGCTCGGTGATCTGGCTGCCGATATGCATGTCGATGCCAGTCACCTCGATGCCCGGCAGGGTGGCTGCGCGGGCATAGACGGCCCGGGCACGCTCATAGGAGATGCCGAACTTGTTCTCTTTCTTGCCCGTCGAGATCTTTGCATGGGTGCGCGCATCGACATCGGGATTGATACGGAAGGAGACTGGCGCCTTTTTTCCGGCGCGGACGGCGCGCTGGTTCAAGACTTCCAGTTCTGGCTCGGATTCGACGTTGAAACAGTAGATGCCGGCCTCGAGAGCTGCATCCATTTCAAGCGCGGTCTTGCCGACGCCGGAAAACATGATGCGTTCGGCCGGAATGCCGGCGGCCAGCGCCCGTGTGAGTTCGCCGAGGGATACCACATCGACGCCGGCACCGAGGCGGCCCAGCGTCTTCAGCACCGCCTGGTTTGAATTGGCCTTCATCGCGTAGCAGACCATGGCATCGACGCCGTGGAAGGCTTCCGAAAACACCCGGTAATGCCGCTCGAGCGTAGCCGTGGAGTAGCAGTAGAAAGGCGTGCCAACCGTCTCGGCGATCTTCGAAACGGCAACGTCCTCGGCGTAGAGAACGCCGTCGCGATACTGGAAATGGTTCACGGCGGTGGCCTGTTCTAAAGAAGCGGATCGAGGATGAAAGGCTTGTCGGCCGTACCCGGTTGCTTGGTCGGCTTCGAGGTGTCGCCGCCCTTGGTGGCGTTGACGCTCGGCGGATCGAGATCGCCCTTGCGGCCGCACGCAACGGTGGCGAGACCCATGAGCGAAAGCACGAGGGTCATGCGGATGATGTGCGGCACGTTGGTTTGCATCGATTTCCTCTTGAGGCGCGGCGTCGGGCAGGCAGACCTTCATAGCGAAGTTTCAGCGCCTTGTGCACCCTGATTGTTGCGTTGCGGCTTGCGGCCTTCCAGTCAGTTCCGGGCGCGCCAGTAGGCGATCTGCTTGCGGACTTCGGAGGGGGCGGTTCCGCCGAAGCTCTTGCGGCTGGCAACCGAGGCTTCGACGGTCAGGACGTCGAAAATCTCGGCTGTGATCGCCGCGTTCAGGGCCTTGAGGTCGTCGAGCGAAAGTTCCGCCAGTTCGCAGCCCTTGCTTTCCGCCAGCGCCACGGCGTGGCCGGTGACGTGATGGGCGTCGCGGAACGGCAGTCCGGCCTCGCGGACCAGCCAGTCGGCAAGATCGGTGGCAGTCGAATAGCCGGAGCCGGCGGCAGCCTTCATGCGCGCGACGTTGACTGTCATGTCGCGGACCATGCCGGTCATGGCGGCAATGGCCAGTTCCAGGCTCTCTGCGGCGTCGAAGACCTGTTCCTTGTCTTCCTGCATGTCCTTGGAATAGGCGAGCGGCAGCCCCTTCATGATCGTCAGCAGCGCCACCAGCGAGCCGTTGATGCGGCCGGTCTTGGCACGCACCAGTTCGGCGGCATCGGGGTTCTTCTTCTGCGGCATGATCGACGAGCCGGTGGAAAACGCGTCGGACAGGCGCACGAAGCCGAATTGCGGGGTCGACCAGATAACGATTTCTTCGGCCAGACGCGACAGGTGCATGCCGGCGATGGCGGCAATCGACAGGAATTCCAGCGCGAAGTCGCGGTCCGATACTGTGTCGATTGAATTGCGGGTTGGCTCGCGGAAGCCGAGTGCCTTGGCTGTCATGTGGCGGTCGATCTGGAAGCCGGTGCCGGCCAGCGCCGCCGCCCCGATCGGCGATTCGTCCATGTGCTCGATGGCGTGGCGAACGCGCGAGCGGTCACGGCCAAACATCTCGACATAGGCCATGCAGTGGTGACCGAATGTCACAGGCTGGGCGGTCTGCAGATGGGTGAAGCCGGGCATGACGGTGTCGGCGTGCTCTTCGGCGCGGTCGAGGAAGGCGGCGATCAGGCCGGTCAGCGCCTGTTCGCAGCGCTGCAACTCTTCCTTCACCCAGAGACGGAAGTCGAGGGCGACCTGGTCGTTGCGCGAACGGGCGGTGTGAAGCCTGCCGGCAGCGGGGCCGATCAATGTCGCAAGCCGGGCCTCGATGTTCATGTGGATGTCTTCGAGCTTGCGGGAAAATTCGAAATTGCCGCTCTCGATTTCTGACATGATCGTGTTCAGGCCGTGAACGATCTTGTCTTTGTCCTCCGTCGAAATGATGCCTTGATGGGCAAGCATCGTGGCGTGGGCGACAGAGCCGCGGATGTCCTGCGCAAACAGCTTCTTGTCGAAACCGATGGATGCATTTATCTCCTCCATGATGGCGGCGGGACCGGACGCGAAACGTCCGCCCCACATCTGGTTGGAGGCGCTGGTGTCGTTGGTGTCGTCAGCCATGAGATGCCTATCTGGAGAACGAAATGACAGCAAAGAAGCCGTTCGGTCTGCCGTCTTTGAAATTGGTCCTGATCGCAGCCGTTGCCGGCGTCGTCGCGGGTGCGGCAGCGGTATACGTGAAGCAGGCGGGGTCTGGCAATGGGACGACCGAAACCGCCGATGCCGGCGACTGCCAGCCGGCCAAGGCCAAGGGCGCTGCGCTGACACCCTTCACCAAGGGCCAGGTCGCGGCCATGGTCGGAGCCCAGCAGCCGCTGTCGCTGCAAGGCGTTGCCTTCAAGGGGGCTGACGGCCAGCCCCTTTCGGTCGAGAATTTTGCCGGCAAGACCGTGCTGCTCAATCTCTGGGCGACATGGTGCGTTCCCTGCCGCGAGGAGATGCCGGCGCTGAACGCCCTTCAGAAGCAGATGGGCAACGACAAGTTCGAGGTCGTGGCTGTCAACATCGACACCGGCGACGACGAGAAGCCCAAGACCTTTCGCAGCGACAACGGTATCGATACGCTCGGCTACTACCGCGACAACAGCATGGGCGTCTTCAATGCGCTGAAGAAGCAGGGCCTGGCCTTCGGCCTGCCGGTGACATTGCTGCTGGACGGCAAGGGTTGCCTGGTGTCGGCCATGAATGGCCCGGCCGCCTGGGACAGCGAAGACGCCAAGGGGCTGATCAAGGCCGCGACAGCCTTGTAAGCCTGAGCCAAAGGTTGTGCCCCGGCTCCTCATCCGCGGGTGCTGCAGGTCGGGCTCTTTCATCGTTGGCGTCACCCTGGAGTAAGGCCCGCTCTCTAAAGTCGCGGCATTGCCCGTCATTTTCTTTTGTTGAGAGCCATACCGATGAGCCAGCCCGAGGCGGATTTTTCGCAGCACGTTTCCACAATCATGGCACCGATGATCGGCCTTTCTGCCGACGACGAGGCTGCTGCATGGTTGAAACGCGGAAACTTTCTGCAGCGCATGGGGCAGTTCACCCTTTCGATCGAGGCTTATGACAAGGGGTTGGCCCGCTTGCCCGGCCATATCAAGTGCCTTTGCAACAAGGCGCAGGCGTTCGAGCAGCTTGGCCGCAGGCTGGAAGCGCTGGAGACTGCACAAGCGGCCTTGCGTCTCGATCCGGAAAGCCAGGAGGCGCTGCTTCTGTGCGGTACTTTCGAGCTGAGGCTCGGCAATGCGGCGGGAGCCCATGCCTGCTTTCTGACCGTCGCCGAAAAGGGCGTGGTACGCAACTATCCGGCCGCGCAGAAGCCGGCCAGATTTCGCATCCTCATGCTGTTCTCGCCCGAAGCCGGCAATACGCCCTACGAGGATCTGATCAATGGCGGTCGCTTCGACAGCGAAGTGATCATGGTGCTGCGCGGCTATCGCAACGATCCTGACGTTCGGGACCCCCGCGTCGATGTCGTCGTCAACCTCGTTTCCGAAACGGATTTCGGGCTCGATGTCATTGCCTCGGCCATCGATCTTGCGGACTCGCTCGGGAGGCCGGTGGTCAACCATCCCCGGCTGATCCTGGGGACGGATCGAGAATCGATCTCGCAGCGACTGGCCCATGTTGCGGATACGGTGATGCCGGCAACGGTGCGCATCGATGCCGGGGACCTCTGCCGCCGCGTGCGCGACCAGGCCACGCCGTCCCTACCGGTCATCGTCCGCCATGCGACTACCCATGGCGGCGAAATGATGGAGCTTGTCGACAGCCCCGACGCGTTGCTGGATTTTGCCGAGGAAGCCGGTGAGCGCATGCTCTACCTGACGGACTATGTCGACTACCGCTCCGCCGACGGGCTGTTCCGGAAATATCGCTTCCTGTTCGTCGGCGAGGAAATTCTTCCCTACCACCTGGCAATCGGCGACGGCTGGAAGGTGCATCATGCATCGACCCGGATGGGCGATGTGGAATGGATGCGGACGGAAGAACAGGCGTTCCTTGCCGATCCGGCCAGCATTTTCGGTGTATCGGGCATGGCGGCGCTGGAGACCATTCGCCGCCAGATCGGTCTCGATTATTGCGGCATCGACTGCGCGCTCGATGCCGAGGGCAGGGTCGTAGTCTTCGAGGTCAACGCCTCGATGCTGATCCACAGCGACAATCCGGGGTTCGAATACAAGACGCCCTACGTGCTGGCGATCAAGGCCGCCTTCGAGCGTCTACTGGAGCAGCGGGCAAGCGAGTACCGGGTTATGACGGGGCGACCTGCTATCGCCTGAGACGACGGATGGTTCTTAGCGCGTCGGGACCGGCACTTCGCCACGGTAGTCATAGAAGCCGCGGCCTGACTTGCGGCCGATCCAGCCAGCTTCGACATACTTCACCAGCAGCGGGCAGGGTCGGTATTTCGAGTCCGCCAGGCCGTCATGCAGCACCTGCATGATCGACAGACAGGTATCGAGACCGATAAAATCGGCGAGTTGCAACGGGCCCATCGGATGGTTGGCGCCGAGCTTCATCGCGGTGTCGATGGCATCCACGGTGCCGACGCCTTCATAGAGCGTGTAGATGGCCTCGTTGATCATCGGCAGGAGGATGCGGTTGACGATGAAGGCGGGGAAATCTTCCGAAACGGTGAAGGTCTTGTCGAGTGAGCTCACATAGTCGCGCGCCACTTTGAAGGTCGCTTCTTCCGTGGCGATGCCGCGCACCAGTTCGACCAGCTTCATCACCGGGACCGGGTTCATGAAATGGATGCCCATGAAGCGTTCCGGGCGGTCGGTGGACGCGGCAAGCCGGGTGATCGACAGCGACGAGGTGTTGGTGGCGAGAATGGCGTCCGGCTTCAGCACGGCGCAGACCTGGGTGTAGATCTTGCGTTTGACGCTTTCTTCTTCGGTGGCCGCCTCAATGACCAGATCCATGGGCGCCAGATCGTTGACATCGGCGGAGCCGGAAATCAGCGCCAGAGCGGTCTTGCGATTGTCATCGGTCATCTTGCCTGATGAAACCTGGCGGGCGAGGTTGCCGTTGATGGTCGCCAGTGCGCTTTCGATGCGCTCCTGCGAAAGGTCGTAGATGTGAACCTTGTAGCCGGCAATTGCCGAAACCTGGGCAATGCCGCAGCCCATCTGGCCGGCGCCGACAATACCGATCGCGTTCAAAATCGTGCTCATCGCCCACTCCTTGGTCGGCGCATTTCATCGATGCGGCCCGTCCGTTCATAAATAATGCCGGGCCATCTCTAGCCCGGCATTATTGATAGACTGATAAGAGCAAAGTTTCCAGTCGTCCGCATGGGACAAACCGGCTCCGGTCGGCTCAAAGCGCCTTTTCAAGCTCCGGCAGAAGCTCGAACAGATCGCCGACCAGACCGTAATCGGCCACCTGGAAGATCGGTGCTTCGTCGTCCTTGTTGATGGCGACGATGACCTTCGAATCCTTCATGCCGGCGAGATGCTGGATGGCGCCGGAAATGCCGACTGCGATGTACAACTGGGGCGCAACGACCTTGCCGGTCTGTCCCACCTGCCAGTCGTTCGGCGCATAGCCTGCATCGACCGCAGCGCGCGATGCGCCGACGGCAGCACCGAGCTTGTCGGCAAGCGGCAGGATGACTTCCCGGAATTTTTCCGCCGAGCCGAGCGCGCGGCCGCCGGAAACGATGATCTTGGCCGAGGTCAGTTCCGGGCGGTCAGAAGAAGACAGCGCATCACCGACGAAGGTCGACAGGCCGGGATTGGCGACAGCTGAGATGGCTTCCACCCCAGCCGAGCCGCCTTCTTCTGCCGAAGCGAAGGATGCCGTGCGCACTGTGATCACCTTCTTGGCGTCGGTCGACTGGACCGTCTGGATGGCATTGCCGGCATAGATCGGCCGCTTGAACGTATCGGGTGAAACGACCTCGATGATTTCCGAGATCTGCGCGATGTCGAGCAGCGCTGCAACGCGCGGCAGGACATTCTTGCCGACCGAGGTGGCAGCCGAGATGATCGTGTCGTAGCTGCCGGCCAGCGAGACGATAAGGTCAGCCAGAGGTTCGGCAAGATTGTTGGCGAGATCGTCGCTTTCGGCGAGCAGTACCTTGGAGACGCCGGACAGCTTTGCAGCAGCGTCAGCCGCAGCCCGCGCGCCCTTGCCGGATACCAGCACATGGATGTCGCCGCCGATTTTAGCCGCGGCGGTCAGCGTCTTGGCGGTCTGGTCGGAAAGGCTGACATTGGCGTGGTCAGCCAGAAGAAGAATGGCCATTTTGGATCGTCCTTTCCGTAAGTTAGAGCACGCCGGCTTCGTTTTTGAGCTTGTCCACCAGTTCGGCGACCGAGGCGACCTTGACACCCGCCTTGCGACCGCCGGGCTCTTCCGTCTTCAACACCTTGAGCCGTGCTGTCGTCGAGACACCGAAATCGGCTGGAGTCTTCTTGTCGAGCGGCTTTTTCTTGGCCTTCATGATGTTTGGCAGCGAGGCATAGCGCGGTTCGTTGAGGCGAAGGTCAGAGGTGACGACGGCTGGCAGCTTGATGTCGATGGTCTGCAGTCCGCCATCGACTTCGCGGGTGACGGTGGCCTTGCCATCGCCGATCTCGATCTTCGACGCGAAGGTTGCCTGGGCGATGCCCATCAGGGCTGACAGCATCTGGCCGGTCTGGTTGCTGTCGTCGTCGATCGCCTGCTTTCCGACGATGATCAGGCCGGGCTGCTCGGCATCGGCAACGCCCTTCAGGATCTTGGCGACGTTCAGCGGCTCGACGGCATCGTCGGTCTCGACCAGAATGGCGCGGTCGGCGCCCATGGCGAGCGCTGTGCGCAGCGTTTCCTCGGCCTTGGCCGGGCCGATCGATACGACGACCACTTCCGTTGCCTTGCCGGCCTCGCGCATGCGGAGCGCTTCCTCGACCGAGATTTCGTCGAACGGGTTCATCGACATCTTGACGTTGGCAAGCTCGACGCCTGTGCCATCCGGCTTGACGCGGATCTTGACGTTGTAGTCGACAACCCGCTTCACGGTTACGAGAATTTTCATGCAATCCTTCCTTCAACTGGTCGCCCGGAAAATGCGCTTTTTAGCGCCAATCCATTTGTCGATTGGCGACATCGATACGCGTTTTTTCTCCAAATACAACGCTTGCCCGCCGCAAAAGGTCGATTTTGCCGGGGTTGCGAAATCGTCGCGGCAGAGCACATGCAGGAACCGTCGTCAGCGGTTCTTGCCCGGTATCCAGAGCACGTCGGCACGACCGTGGTCGTTGGCGTGCCTTGCAGCGACAAACAGGAAATCGGAGAGGCGATTGATGTAATGCAGCGCCGGGGCGCTGACGCGCTCGCCCTCGGTGTGGGACAACTCCACCATCAGCCGCTCCGCCCGGCGTGCGATCGTGCGGGCTAGATGCAGGTGGGCCGCTGCCGCGTTGCCGCCGGGCAGCACGAACGAGGTCAGCGGCTGAAGCTCGACGTTGAGGTAGTCGATGTCGCGTTCTAGCCGCTCGACCTGCGTATCGATGACACGCAGCGGCTCCCATGCCGGAGGCTCGTCGGTTTCCGGCGTCGACAGGTCGGCACCGAGGTCGAACAGGTCGTTCTGGATCGCCATCAGCATCATGTCGAGCACAGGCATGGTGTGGCTGTGCAGCCTTGCGATGCCGATCGCCGAATTGGCTTCGTCAATGGTGCCGTAGGATTCGACGCGCAAATCGTGCTTCAGCCGGCGCGGTCCGCAGACCAGTCCCGTCGTGCCGTCATCGCCTGTCCTGGTGTAGATCTTGTTGAGTTTGACCATGGTTTTCGCCTCAGGTAGGTCGCCCGCCGCCGGTCAGCCACAGGGTCAGCATGATCAGGATGATCGCTACTGCCTGCAGGAGGATGCGCATCTGCATCAACCGGTTGGACAGGCTTGGATTGTCGCCGCGCGTCATGTTGAACAGGCCGCGCACCAGAACGATGGCGACGAGGCCCATGAAGATGATCGCAAGAATATAGGTAAAAGTAGACATCGAACTGATCCTCCCTCCTCAATCGAACCGACGCATCAGGCGGTAGAAGAGATCGGCCGGCAAAAGCCGCTTCAACCACGCTCCCTGCCTGGCAGGGGTCGTTACCAGATAATGCGGGTGAGGCCTCCTCGCCTCCAGCGCATGCTTTAGCACAGAATAAACGGCCTCGGGACCGAGTTTGTGACGATTGATGGGGCCTGTGCCATTCAGTCGCGCCAGCTGCCGGCGGTATTCGGCTGCATGCGGCGAGCCCTCGATATCGATATTGGCTTCAAAGCGCGCCAGCGCCGTCGCCGTGAACTGCGAGGTAATCGGCCCGGGCTCGATCAGGCTGACATGGATGCCCGATCCCTGCAGTTCCATCCGCATGGTGATGCTCAGTCCCTCCAGCGCGAATTTGGAGGCCGCGTAGGCGCCGCGAAACCGGTAGGGGATAAGGCCGAGGATCGACGAGCACTGGACGATGCGACCCTGTCGGCGCCGGCGCATCAGCGGAATGACCTGCCGCGTCAGCTCATGCCAGCCGAACAGGTTGGTCTCGAATTGTTCCCGCAATATGTCCGTTGGCAGGTCCTCGACCGCGCCGGGCTGGCCATAGGCGCCATTGTTGAACAGCGCATCGATGCGTCCGCCAGTGCGCGCGGCGACCGTTTCGACCAGCGCCGTGATGGTTGCGGTCTTTGTGTAGTCCATGACCATCACCTCGATGCCGTCGGCCTCGAGCGGGGCAAGGTCGCTATCTTTCCGGACGGTCGCAAAGACCCGCCAGCCATCGGCCTTCAGTGCCCGGGCGCAATGGGCGCCGATACCGGTCGAACAGCCCGTAATGATGATGACGCGGTGATCCATCATGCAATGATTCCTGTACAAAGCATGTGTCGTTTCCCATATTCGCAGCGACGATACAATCAACTCACCCACGGTCGCCGACCGGGCACTGCGGAGATGGAATGCAGACGGTTCTTCGTACGCTCTACAAGGTGGTCTACGACGCGATCTTTCACTTCATCGAGGACGACGGCTTTGCGATGGCAAGCCACGTCGCCCTGTCGACGCTTCTTGCTGTCTTTCCCTTTCTCATCTTCGGCACCGCGCTGGCGAGCTTTCTCGGTGCGAGCCAGTTTTCCGGCACGGCCATCCACCTGATCTTCGACACCTGGCCAGAGACCATTGCCAAGCCGCTTGCCGACCAATTGCTGCAGGTGCTGACGATCCCGCGCGGCGGACTGCTGACCGTCTCCGTGCTGGCCGCCGCCTATTTCGCCTCGAACGGCGTCGAGGCGCTGCGCATCTCGCTCAATCGCGCCTACCGCGTGCCGGAAACGCGGCCGTGGTATTTCACCCGGCTCGCCAGCCTCGGCTATGTGCTGATTGCGGTGCTGATCTTTGCGGCGATCAGCATCCTGCTGCTGGCCGTGCCTGTGGTGCTCGACTACATCCGGGTCAAGCTGCCCTGGCTTGCCGATACGCTGGATATCGTTGCGAGCTGGCGTATCTACGGCACGCTGTTTGCGCTCACCGCCGGGTTGCTGATCGTCCATCTCTGGTTGCCGGCCGGGCGGCGCAAGGTGCTGGATGTCGTTCCGGGTGTGCTGCTGACCCTTCTGTCGTGGCTCGCGGGTGCGCTGATCTTTGCCTATTATCTGCAGACCTTCGCCAACTACACCGCCACCTATGCGGGCCTGGCGTCTGTCATGATCGTCCTGGTGTTTCTCTATATGGTCGGGGTGATCTTCATCATCGGTGCCGAGATCAATGCTGCGTTGATGAAATTCCGTGTCCGCCGGATGATTGCGCGCAATTACTACGGGCTTGATGCCGGCGGTGCCTCAAAGCCCGATCCGTCGGCGGATATCCGCCGGTGACAGGCCTTCCTCCCTGAGGGCTGCCAGCCCGACGGCGCCGAAGCTTTTTGAGAGCTTCCGTCCATCGGGATCCGTAATCAGCCGATGATGATGGTAGAGCGGCTGCGGCAGGTCGAGCAGGGCCTGCAGCAGGCGGTGGGTGGAGGTCGCGGCGAAAAGGTCGAGACCGCGCACCACATGGGTTATTCCCTGCGCGGCATCGTCGACTACCACCGAGAGGTGATAGCTGGACGGCGCATCCGACCGCGACAGGACGACATCGCCCCAGGCGCCTGGCTCGGCCGCGATCTCGCCGCGCCGGCCGTCGCCGCTCTCCATCCACGACAGCGTCTGCGGGACGGCGGCAAGTGCCTTCGCCATGTCGAGCCGCCAGGCATGTTTCTCGCCGGCGTCGATCCGGCGTCGACGTTCGGCGTCGCTGCGGTCGCGGTCGTCTGCCGGATAATGCGGCGCGCCATCGGGATCGCGGGGCCAGGGCAAGCCGGATTGCTGGGCCTCACGGACCCTCTGGCGGACCTCGCCGCGCGTCATGAAGGCGGGATAGACGAGGCCGCGCCCGATCAGCGTGGAGAGGGCGCTCTGGTACTTGTCGAAATGCTCCGATTGCCGGCGCACCGGTCGCTCCCAGTCGAGCCCCAGCCAGTCGAGATCCGAGAGGACTGCGGCTTCCAGCTCCGGCGTGCATCGGGCGAGGTCGATATCCTCGATCCGCAGCAGGAAACGGCCGCCGACATCCTTCGCCATATCGTGGTTGAGGATCGCCGACAGCGCGTGGCCGAGATGCAGCGGCCCATTCGGGCTTGGCGCAAAGCGGAAGGTCGGCTTTTGACGGGGCGGGTCGATCATGCTTTCTTCTGCCACGATTTTCGGGCTTCGGCCAACAGGAGTGAGTACATGCGTATTATCCGCGACGCCGGCGACATTGCGGAGGGCCTGGAGGCGTTGCTCGATATCGACCCGCGCCTGCGCCCGATCGCCGCACTGTGCGGCACTCTGCCGTTGCGGCTGAGTGAACCCGGTTTTGCCGGACTGGCTTATGTCATCGTCTCGCAGGCGGTGTCGCGGGCGAGCGCCGAAGCGATCTGGGCCAGGATGTGTGCGGCCGGAGGGCCACCGCGCGCCGAGGCCTATGTGTCACTGGCGCCCGATGCCTGGCGCGAGTTCGGTCTGTCGCGCGGCAAGGCGGAGACGCTGTCGAGAGTGGCAGCAGCTGTCGTGGAGGGCCGGATAGACCTCATGGATCTCGGTGCGAAAAGCCCGGAAGAGGGGCTTTCCAGGCTGATGGCGGTGAAGGGTATCGGCCCTTGGACGGCGGAGGTCTACCTGATGTTCTGCTGCGGACATGCCGACCTGTTTCCGGCGGGCGACGTGGCGCTGCAGGCGGCAGTCGGCATGGCATTCGGGATGGAAACGCGCCCGTCGGCCAGGCAGGTGGTTGTGCTGGCAACGGCGTGGGCGCCGTGGCGGTCAGTGGCGGCACGGCTTTTTTGGGCATTTTACGCGGTTCGCACGGCGCGTGTCGCGCTGCCCGTCGGGTGATCGGCCAATGGATGCCAAAAATGCTGCTCTGCACTGAATTTATTGGACTTCACATTCCTGTAACAACAGGCCTAATATGGTGCTGCAGATGAATCGACCGGGAGGATTTCCTTGACGATTGCAGTTTCGCCCCAGGCCTTGCCGGCGCTCGTCCTGAACGCTGACTACCGGCCACTGAGTTATTATCCCTTGTCGTTGTGGTCCTGGCAGGACGCGATCAAGGCCGTTTTCCTAGACCGCGTGAATATCATCGCGGAATACGACCACTCGGTCTCTTCGCCGAGCTTCTCCATGCGTCTGCCGAGCGTCGTTTGCCTGAAGAGCTATGTCCAGCCGTCCCGCAATCCGGCCTTTACGCGCTTCAACGTTTTCCTGCGCGATCGCTTCGAATGCCAGTATTGCGGCGCCCATGACGATCTGACCTTCGACCACGTCATCCCGCGCGCCCATGGCGGCGAAACGACGTGGCAGAATGTCGTTGCCGCCTGCTCGCCCTGCAATCTGCGCAAGGGAAGCAAGCTGCCGAAGCAGGCACAGATGTTCCCGGCGCAGAAGCCGTACCAGCCGACCGTGCAAGACCTGCACAATAACGGCCGGCTGTTTCCGCCGAACTATCTGCACGAAAGCTGGCTCGACTATCTCTACTGGGATACCGAACTGCAGCCCTGACGGCTGCGGTTTGCTCACGCCGCCTTGCGGAAGCCGGCAACGGCGATGGCGGCCAGGATGAGGCTGGCAATGACATTCCAACCGGCCATCGAAAGACCGAGCACGCGCAGCGCAGCCACCGAGCACGACGGACCATGCACCTTGTTGAGGCTGCCGAGCACGCCACCGCTGGCAGGCGTCGTGGACGAGAAGGCCGGTCCTGTGCAGGAAGACGGCCCTTCCCAGAAGTTCCATTCGACACCGGCGTGATAGACGCCCATGCCGCCGCCCACCAGCATCATGATGCCGGCCACTGCAAGCAGCGCGCGGGTGAGCCAGGCGGGCATGCCGAACAGTGCGCTCAGCGCTGCGAGAATGGCGACGGGGATGCCATAGTAGTAGGGCAGGCGCTGCATCAGGCAGAGTTCGCAAGGGGTATAGCCGCCGATATACTGGAAGCCGAGCGCCGAGCCGACGGTGGCCGCCATGCCGAGTGCCAGAAGTGCTGCGTAACCGAATGCGGGGCGGGCGGGGTTGATCGTCTCGGTCATGGCATGGCTCCGGGGTCGTTCAGTGCGTCAGGAAATGCAGGGCGATATAAAGCAGGATCAGCACAGCCGCGACGGCGCCGGCAATCAGGCCCAGGCGTTTTTCGATGAAATGGCGGATCGGCTCGCCGTAGCGCTGCAGCAGCCAGGCGAGAAAGAAGAACCGGGCGCCACGGGCAACGATGGCGGAAATGATGAACAGGCCGAGATTGATGTTGGCAACGCCCGACAGGATGGTCACCACCTTGATCGGCGGCAGATGAGCGAGGCCCGAGGTCACCAGCAGGAGGACGACGGTCTCGTAGGTGATGCCGTTGCGCAGCTTGTCGAAGGCTTCGAGCTTGCCGTAGAATTCGAGGATCGGCTTGGCGACGGTCTCGAAGGCATAATAGCCGATGGCCCAGCCGGCGATCCCGCCGAGCACGGAGGCGACAGTCGCGATCAGCGCATAACGATAGGCGCGATTGGGTTTGGCGAGCGTCATCGGCAGCAGCATCACGTCGGCCGGCACAAGGAAGACCGAGCTTTCGACAAAGGCGATCACTGCGAGCCAGATTTCGGCTGAGGGCCGGCCGGCGAGCGACATGGTCCAGTCGTACAGTCTGCGCAGCATGCTTTCCCTTTCCCGGTTGCAGTGCAAGAGCTTTAGGGGGCTCGACCGGGGCTGTAAATGGCGCCGGCGCCGGCTTCTACCTGCCCTGTGCAAAATTTTCGTGATGGCGTCGAGGCCGGGCGCTGTCGCAAACTTGTCACGCCGGGCCTAATCGCGCTGCAGCGGGCGGCAGCTTCGTGTCTGCTGCATTGCAAATCCACTTTTACGGCGCACACTCTTTGCAAAGCGATTCTGTGGAGCAGGCCATGAAGCTTCTGGTGATCGAGGGTGGCAGGAGTGCAGCGCGGCTGATGGCGCCAACGGTGCGGCCGACTGCCGCCGATGTTCATGCCGAAGCCAGGCGGCGCATCGGACTGGCCGGCTACGACACGTGGCGCATCCGCGAATTCGCCACGGGCACCGCAATGCCAAAGGCGCTGCGCTATCTCCAGATGCAGATCGCCTATGCCGCAGAAACGCTGGCCCGGCTCGAGCGCATTCCCGACGATTTTCGCTCGGACGTCTACTGGCCGCTTGGCTGAGGCGGGTTGAATCTGCGTGGTTATCCGATGTCGGCCGCTGGAAAGCTGATGCCGACGGAATCGATGCGACGCCATTTGACGGTGGCATCGAAGCTGCGTCCATCGGACAGCAGCAGTTTGAAGGTATCCGGTATGGAGACGGCGTTCTGCACCTTCAGCCGCGCACCGGCCGGCGAAATGTCCCTGACGATGCAATCAAACACGGAATAGCCGCCGTCCAGGACAATTTTCGCCCCTAGGAAAGACCGTGATCGAACGTTTTCTCGATTTTGCAAGACGGGCATCCTGAAGCCGGGTTCGTGGCTTCGATCTAACGGACGAAAAGATTGACGGTATATGAAAGCCGATGCTGCAAGTTTTCGTAAGGCAAAAATTGTAGGGTGGGTGGAGCGGTTCGGACTCTGTATATGCCAACCGGGTTGTCTGCTGAGAGGGCCCAGGCAGATAGACCTGATCTTTGGAGACGGCGCGCGGCATATGCGCAGCAAGCAATCAGTGCCGTTTACAAACCCGGTCTGCCCTGATGCACTACATCCGAGGGCTTCAGGCGGTCGCCTTTTTTCGCGACAGGCTTCGTATTGACGGGTTCGTCGATCGAAGTGCGATAATCATCGGCACCCTTAAGGTACAGATAATAAGCCAGCCCTCCAAATGCCGCAGCACTGAGACAAGAGATCAAATAATACATAACGACTGTTCGGAGCATGCGGCGGCGTTACAGCAAGATCAGCCCACCGTCGACAATAAATGTCTGTTGGTCATGCAGTTCCATCAATATGGAAATGACGTTTGTCAGGTGACGTGGCATGGAGTGCCGGAAATTCAGCAGATTTTTCTGCGCTATGCAGCGTGCGTTGGGGGCTTCAATGCACAAATTGCTTATGAGTTTCGCTGCTTTGGTAGTTTTTGCAAATTCAGTTGCCGCGTATGAGATAGGTACAAAAGCCAACGGCTACTATTTCGTCTCGCCACCCAGCCCACCGGCATACAAGATTCAGATTTCATATTGCCTTTAGATCCTGCGGATTCTAAGGGCAGTCCATTGGTACGCCCTTCGACGAGATGAACGCGCCAGATATCATCTTGGCAGGCAGTCGCCAATGACGTCGCGGAGGCACTTATGCTCCATGTTAAAAGCGCATGGAGTGTATCCTCGTTTTTATTTGAGGAAGTGACAATGGCAATACGATGCACCGCTAGACTGAAAGCGACCTTGTTCGCGGTAGTTGTCCTCGTCGCAGTGCAACCTGTCTCCACTGTCGGCGCAAATGCAGAGGACGCCGTGCCTTCGTCGTCCGCCCAAGTTCAACCAAAGCCTGTAGCTGATATTTGCACTGAGGTCAGTGACGCGTTTCTAGCAACTTTCAGCACGCCTCGTTTTAGTTACAGGATAAAAGCTGCCAATGACGAAAAATTCCACGTTATCAGAGAGGAAGTTAGGATTGTCGACAACGTATTGTTTTTGCAACGACCCAGCGGCGAGTGGGGCCGCCATGAACTTTCGTTGCCGCTGTCTTCCCTCTCAGCATTTCATGTGTGTGTGCGACAGTCCACCACTGGAGGAAAAATTCACTATTCAGCTTGGTCAACTAGCGAAGGGGCTATGGTGCCTATTGAACTTTGGGTTTCAACCGAGACAGGAAAGCTTCTAAGTACTCGAAGAAATTACAGCGCAACTGGTCAGATGTATCATGCTCGGACAGTAGAGCAGGACTTTGATTATGCGCTTTCGAGCGCTGCAACACCTAAGCATTACACGTTGGAGTTACCGTTCTTAGGAATTTGGGCCGCTGATGGCGATTTGCGTTGAATTGAAAAGCCCAACGGCAGTCATGTCCCAAGGGATGCCCGCATCGCCGAAAGCTTATCCTTCAGAAGCGCCGCTTCCATACCTCTCTAAGTACCCGTAGGACGAATTAGCTTAATGATTTCAGTGTTTCTAGTAGGTCTCGGGTAGTCCGTGGTGCCCCATGCCGGAGTCGAACCAGCACTTCTTGCGAAACTCGATTTTGAGTCGAGCGCGTCTACCAATTCCGCCAATGGGGCAACGGATACCGACGAGGCGGGTGTCTAACATGCGAGTGGGCGCAGGCGCAAGACGGCGCGGGGGCTCATAGGCAATTTCCGTCGGTGGGCGTTTGCCGGCAGGGCTTGCGGGCCCGGGCAAACGCCGGTGGCGGTGGGTGTCAGTGGGCAGCGGCTGCGCGGCGGAGCGTGATGCCGGGTTTGCTCAGCGTGATCGCCAGGATAGCGGCCAGCAGGCAGAAGGCGCCGGCGACGAAGAATGCGGGCAGGTAGCTGTCGAGTTCGGTGCGCGAAAGGCCGGCGCCGAAGGCGGCAGTGGCAGCGCCCAGCTGATGGCCGGTAAAGACCCAGCCGAACACCATGCCGGCCTTTTCCGGGCCAAATCGGTCGGCGGCGATCTTGACCGTCGGCGGCACGGTGGCAATCCAGTCCAGTCCGTAGAAGACCGCGAAGATCGACAGGCCGTAGAAACCGAACTGGCTGAATGGCAGGAACAGCAGGGCGAGGCCGCGCAGGCCGTAATACCAGAACAGCAGCCAGCGATTGTCGAAGCGGTCGGACAGCCAGCCCGAGCCGATGGTGCCGAAGAAATCGAAGATCCCCATGACGGCGAGCACGCTGGCGGCTGCGACAGGCAGGATGCCGTAGTCGCCACAGAGGGTGACGAAATGCGTCTGGATCAGCCCGTTTGTGCTGAGCCCGCAGATGAAGAAGGTGGTGAACAGGATCCAGAAGGTCGAGCTCCGCGAGACCTCCTTCAGCACCAGCAGCGGCGACATCAGCATGGCAGCGAGGCTCTTGTCGATCTTCGGTACGGGCGTCACCGTTTCCTCGCCGAAGACCGGCAGGCCGAGGTCGGCCGGGCGGTCGCGCATCAGCGCCATGACGACCAGAGCCGCGACAGCGAGCATGGCGCAGACGAAGACGACGGTGCTGCGCCAGCCGTAGCGCTGGGTCAGCTCCGCCATCAGCGGCAGGAAGACCAGCTGGCCGGTGGCCGAGCTCGCCGACAGCATGCCAACCACGAGGCCGCGATTCTTGGTGAACCAGCGGGCCGAGACCGTTGCTGCCAGCACCATCGCCGTCAGCCCCGTGCCGAAGCCGACGATGATCCCCCAGAAGAGCAGCAGCTGCCACAGCTGCGTCATGTAGAGCGAGCCGATGAAGCCGATGGCAACGGTGACAAGCGCGAAAATTATGACGTTGCGCACGCCGAAGCGGTTCATGAAGGCGGCGGCAAAGGGCCCCATCAGTCCGAACAGCAGAAGGCGGATGGCCAGCGCCGAGGATATCGACGATGTGCTCCAGCCGAACTCGTCCTGCAGCGGCTTGATGAGGACTCCCGGCGCGCCCATGGCGCCGGCGGTGACCAGCATAGTGAGGAAAGTGGCACCCACCACCACCCATCCGTAGTGGATGTTGCGGCGGGCAAGCGTCGAGGCTAGGGCAGTGGAAACCATGGGACTGTTCCAGTGATCGGTGGTCGAAGCATTCGCGTCGCGACCGGGTCTGCGACAATTTCACCCGTCTCCGAGGCAAAGTCCAGCAAGGCTGCAACTTGGCCTTTAGATGACGGGCATCATGTATCTTGCATTGATGATGGTCGTCATGTAAATTGTCAAGCAACGATTTCGATGAGGCAGGCCGATGCGCGTGAGCCGCGAAAAATTCGCTGAAAACCGGGCCCTGATCCTGGAAGCTGCCTGCGACCTGTTTCGCGAGAAGGGTTTCGACGGGATCGGCGTGGCCGACATCATGAAGGCTGCGGGGCTGACCCATGGCGGTTTCTACGGGCACTTCGAATCGAAGGAGAAGCTGGCCTTCGAGGCAAGCAGGGTACTGGTCGAAAAGACCCGGGATCGCTGGCGGCAGATCGTCGAGACAGCCGAGGGCGATCCGCTGGAGGCCTTGCTGCAGCACTACCTGTCGCGCCGTAATCTGCAGAGCCGCGCCTGCGTCTTCGCCTCGCTGACGCAGGAGGTCAGCCGCCAGGGCGCAGGCTTGCAATCGACCTTTTCAGGCGGGCTGACGGATCTGGTCGATGTGCTGGCCGAGATTGTTGCCGGAGAGACGCCAGAGGCGCGTCGCGCCAATGCGCTGGCCACGCTTGCCGCGATGATGGGCGCGGTTATCCTGGCGCGCACCATGGAGGACGGGGCGATGGCCGACGAGTTTCTGACGGCGACCCACCGGCAACTGTCTCGCCAGCAGGTCTAGTTTTGCTCTTGCCGGTCAATCGCGAAAGGCAAGCAGGGCGGTCGATTCGACGATCTCGGTAAATTTGCCATCGGGTGCAGCCTCCGTCAGCGCGGTACGCGCGGCTGCCTCGAAGGCAGCAGCTTCTTCGCCGAGCGCCTGGGGCGAGGTGGTGGACATGGAAAGAGCGCGGCCGACGAGGTCATCGATGCCGATGTGGCGCTCGCGAATGATACCGATGCTCTCGAGATTGTTGAAGACGGAGCGGAGCAGGATGCTTTCGTGCCGCGGCCATTCGCTGCTCTGCCGGATGGCGCTGTCGGCGCTGCGCTCCGGCGAGAATTTTTCGCCAAGCTGCTGGATGATCTTGCGTCCGTCCGGGACCATGGCGAGATGGGTGGCGTGGAACAGCACGACGGCGCCGCCCGGCACGATCAGCCGGTCGAGCGCTTCCAGCGTCGCAGGCCGATCCATCCAGTGGAAGGAGCGGCCCATCACCGCCAGCTTGAGGGGACCGATATCCGGGCCAAGGTCGTAGGACGAACCCTGCCGCACGGTCATCTCGACGCCGGCTTTCCGGGCGCCTTCTGTCGCGGCAGACAGCATCTCCGGCTCCGGATCCATCGCTGTCACCCTGGCGCCCAGGTGAGCAAAGGCGATGCCGAGTTGGGCCGGTCCACAGCCGAGATCGAGCAGCGGATCGCCGATCTGCAGGCCGCAGCGGTTGGCGACGCGGGCAATCAGCGTGTCCGGATAGGGAACGCGGTAGCGCAGATAATACTCGGCCGTGGACTGAAAGCGGCGGGCCTCGAAGGGGACGGTGGACATGGGGGAATCCTCGGATGCCGGGACAGGACGCACGATCCTATAGCCGATCGCCATCTGGCGTCTCATCACATTTGCCCTAGAGCGGGCAGGTGGCCTTTGCCGGAGAGACCTTGACTCGGGCTAAGCCAATTATTTCTTTGCTAAACCGCGCTTATCCCCCTCGCCTTGCTGGAATTCCCAGCGGAGCTGACACGGGAACAAGCGCGGTCATGCCGAAGATATATCACTCGAACCCGGCAATACCGCGCGGCACGTAGGGTGCTTCCAGTGCGGCGATTTCTTCCGCCGTCAGCTTCACCGAAAGGGCTGCAACGGCGTCGGTCAGGTGGTGCGGCTTGGAAGCGCCGACGATGGGCGCGGTGACTGCGCTCTTCTGGGCGATCCAGGCGATGCCGATCTGGGCGCGGGAGACGCCGCGTGCCGTGGCGAGTGCGCCGACGGCATCGATGATCTGCCTGTCGCTCTCGACCGCCTGGTTATAGAGCGTCTTGCCGAACTGGTCGCTCTCTTGGCGGGAGGTGCTCTCGTTCCAGTCGCGGGTGAGGCGACCGCGGGCCAGCGGGCTCCAGGGGATAACGGCGATCTTCTGGTCCTCGCAGAAGGGCAGCATCTCGCGCTCCTCCTCGCGGTAAAGCAGGTTGAGGTGATCCTGCATGCTGACAAATTGGGTCCAGCCGTGCAGCCGCGAGATGTAGACGGCCTTGGCGAATTCCCAGGCGTGCATCGAAGAGGCGCCGATATAGCGGGCCTTGCCGGCCTTCACCACATCGTGCAGCGCCTCCAGCGTTTCCTCGATGGGCGTGACATGGTCGAAACGGTGGATCTGGTAGAGATCGACATAATCGGTGCCAAGCCGGCGCAGGCTGTTGTCGATCTCGTCGAAGATTGCCTTGCGCGACAGGCCGGCGCCGTTCGGACCCGGCCGCATGCGGTTGAACACCTTTGTCGCCAGCACGATATCCTCGCGCCGGGAGAAATCCTTGATGGCCCGTCCGACGATCTCTTCCGAACTGCCGTCCGAATAGGCGTTGGCCGTATCCCAGAAATTGATCCCGAGTTCGACCGCCTGGCGCAGCAGAGGGCGGCTGGCCTCCTCGCTCATGGTCCACGCATGGTTGCCCCGGTCCGGCTCGCCATAGGTCATGCAGCCGAGACAGATGCGCGATACCTCGAGGCCCGTCGGGCCGAATTTGACATAGTCCATGGAGTTACTCCTACGGTGCGTGAATGGGCCCAATGATCTGGCAACGCCCACCGTTGCTGCAGAAGCTAGGCCGCAAGGCTGTCAGGGGATAGGGGGGTCACGCAGAATTGACGACATGGATCCAGCTCCAAGCCAGCATCAATAGGTTCGGTCAAGACGCTAAAAACTCTCTCCCTGGAAGCATCTGCAATTCTTTTAAATTAAAGATTGATTTTTTATCTTGGATCGAACATCGCTGAACGAACGCATAATTCGGGGGAATAAAGTGTATAAGCTATGCTGTATTGCTGGAGTTGTATTTTTGGCTTTGGCGGGTGTAAGCCAAGCCGGCTTCCGGGAGTGGTCGGTGGACAAGGAGGCCGATCCATTTTCCGGTGGCGACAGCGTATCAGTAGGATTCATGACGTCGTTTCGATCCGGCGTCATGTTGCTCTGTGACAGTGCGAAAGAAGGGCTGACCATCCGATCCATTCCCGGTTTCACGTACGATGCTCGACTTGAGGCCTTCAAGCCAACTTTGAAATTCGCATTCGATGGCAAGTTTCTGTTCGATGCTGAAGGCGAGGTTGGCGCGGTAGGAGACAACCTAGCGATTTCCCAAACGCAGATAAAAGGTGAGCAGGCAAAGGAGTTCGTAAAGGCTTTTGCCGCAGCCAAGAAACAGATCGCCATCTCCGACGGGATAAGCGATAAGCCACAGCTTCTTACCGCCCGGGGATCAACGACTGCCGGGCCTGCAATCGTCTCATGCATCGACAAGCAACAGTCCAAATAGGCAAGTCTCGTCGCGCACTCTCGCTCGGTTCGTCGTCCCGACGGACGTCGCTTTTTGACAGCGAAAGCTTTTGCGCTCTGAAGGCATGACGCTCAACCCAAACCTACATCGTCCCCGACGGGGGGGCGCGGTTGGTGATTTGGTTCAGGTTTTCGATGAGCCGGGTCAGCAGATGGACGAATTGTGCGGTTTCTGCCGGGGTGAAGCCTGCCAGAGCCTCGCGGTTTCCCTGATGCAGCGTCTCGATGGCCTCGGGCATCCGCTTTTGCGCGTCGCTCGTCAGCACGATCTGGCTGCTTCGCCCGTCCGCCGGGTCGCGGGTGCGTTCGATCAAGCCGTCGCGCTCCATGCGCGCCAGCATTTGCGCCATCGGCGGTTGTTCTATCCTGGCGAAGCGGGCGAGGTCGCGCTGGGTGTGCGCCTTGCCATCACGCAGTGCCACCAGCACCGGCAAATGGCCGACGCCGAAGCCGAGCGGTTTCAGCCGCGTTTCGCTCAGCCGCGCGAAGGCGCGCGCCGCAAGACCGATGAGATGCCCCGGCGTCGACAGTACGTTTTCATCCATGTCGTTCATTTCCCGACCTTGCTTGACCCAAATATATATGCACGTATATATCTCTTCAGTGGGCTGCCGGCAACATCGATTGACGAGCCCGGCAAGCACTTCAAACCGTTCCGGGGGAAATGACGATGTCAGACAACAACGCCGACCTGATCAGGGGCCTTTACGATCGTTTCAACGCCCGGGATATCGACGGTGTCCTTGGAAAGCTTGCCGGGGACGTTGCCTGGGCCAACGGCATGAATGGGGGTCACGTCCACGGTCACGATGGGCTGCGCGCCTATTGGACAGCCCAATGGGCCGTCGTCAGCCCGCATGTCGAGCCCCTGAAATTTTCGGAGCAGGAAAATGGTGCCGTTGCAGTCGAGGTGATCCAGTCGGTGTTCGATCTCGACGGCCAGCCGCTCCAGGGGCAAACGCATGGTCTCAAGGACAAGACTGTAATGCACATTTTCCGGATCGAAAGCGGCAAGGTAATCCGCTTCGATATTCAGGACGATGTTTGAGCGGTTTATGACGTCGTCGCGCCCGCTGCTTACCGCCTTGTCAGCGACAAGATCCGATCGCGCAGGGCCTTGGCCATGTTGCGGGTGCTGCGATACATGTGCAGTTGTGCGGCGGCCTGGCGGACGTCGCGGTCGCTGTTCTGGGTGAGGCCGATGACCAGCGTGCCCATCTCTTCGCGTTCCCGCCAGAAACGGCTCATGATCGGATGATCGGCAACGGCGCAGGAGTCGGAGCGGACGGTGTTGGGGTCGTCCAGCTGGAATTCGGTGAGCTCGCCCATCAGCAGCTTGCCGGGAGAATAGCGCGCGTAGTCCTCGTTGAACGCGGTTTTCCATGTGTAGGCCTCGCCGCCCATCATCAGCACGATCATCGAGGCAATGGCCTTGCCGTCGAGGTCGATGGTATGGATACGGACGGCGTCGACGCTAGCGAGATTGGAGATCGCCTCGCGGGCAAAGGCCGCGTGATGGCGGTCGAGCACCATGGCGCTGCGCTTCTTGCCCTTCCAGCCGCCGGCTTCCAGAGCCATGAATTCCTCCATCCGACGGTGGATATCGGACGGTTGGCGGGCGACGTTGTAGACGAGTTCGCCGAGGCTCTCGAGCTGCCGCCACTGACGGCGCATTTCCCTCAGATGAGCGGGTGAAATCGCCGCCGCCAGATAATCCAGCGCGTCCTCGGTGCTTTGCAGCATCGGCCGCTCGTAGGCGTTGGCAACGGTGACCGGCAGGTTGCGGCCGATGGCAACCGCTTTCGCCAGGCGGACAAAGGGGCCGTTCAGCCTGACGTCCGGCAGCACCAGCGTCGTCGGCAGCTGCAGCGCGTGCTGGAGCAGGCCTTCGAACAGGTTGTCGAGCGTTTCCGCCGCCTCTTCGCCATCCACCAGCGGCGTGCCGAGCGGGCCGAAATTGTTGGCCCAGACTCGGATGATCGACGGACCGACGGCAAAGCCCGGCTTGTCGACGGAAAACGGCATGAGCAAGCGCATCCGGCTGCTCGTGCTCTTGTTGTCGCGGATGAGCGCCATGCGGATTTGCCGTTCATCGATGCGGGGCATGGCTGGCGCCAGGAAGCGGGCCGAGAAAAAGACGTTCGGCTCCATGGCGCGGTTAGAAAGGAAATCGAGTTCGTCCTGCAGGTCGTAGCCAAGCTTAGCCGGGTAAATACATAGCTCGCGGCCGGGGCGGCCGACATCGGTGCGGGCGTCCGGGCGCGGCAGGTTGTCGAAGTGCAGCGAAGCGAGCTCGTGCATCATCGGATTGACCTTGCCGTCGGTGACATCGTTGAGCGGGGGACGCGCCATCAGGGGAATGCCTTCACAATCATTGTTCTGGTTGGTCGGGCAAAGGCGAACAGCACGATACCGAGCTTCCAGCGAACCGCCAGATGCAGCAATACAGCCTCGACGCCCATGGCCGAGGCCGTAGCGATGGCCGCGCCCTCGATTCCGAGGCGCGGTATTAGTCCCACATTGAGACAGACATTTGCGGCCAGCGCAATGCCGTAAAGCGCAGCACACAGGCGTTGATGGCCTGCCATCATCAGGAGGACCTCGCCGGGCCCGACCAGCGCCTTGGCCAGGATGCCGGCAAGGAGGATCGCCATGACGACCTGGCCTGCCGTAAACGCCGCGCCGAACAGCGACAGCAACTCGCTGCCGGCTGCCAGCACGCAGAGACCGACGACCAGCGCCGGCCAGAATGCCCAGCGGGTCGCCTCCGTGGCAAAGGCGGCAAGCTTCGCCCGGTCGCCCTCCGCAATGATCGCCGAAAACCGGGGGCCGGCCGCAGCCTTGACGGAGAAGTAGACGAAATGCACCAGCGCCATGGTCTTTGCCGCAGCAAAGTAGATCGCTACCTGTTCCGGATCAAGGAACAGGCCGACGACGATCACATCCGAATTGGTGAGGAGATAGCCAACGCCCTCGATCAGGAAGATCGGAAAGGCGACCGCCATCCAGGTCGAAAAGCGGATTTCTCCGGGGCCAGCCGGAACATGGCGACGCAGCCGGATGGTGACGGCCAGATATTGACCGAGCGTCGTTACGAAGGTGGCCGCGAGCGCCGCCTCGGCGGCCGTCACAGCACTGTGGGGGGCACCGAGGATGACAGCGCCGACCATGAAGACGAGGATCAGCGTCGGGCGGACGAGGAAGGTCGGGCTGAGCGCCATGACGGGCCAGTGATTGGCGCGCGACGTGCCGTCGAGAACGTCGCCGAGCGCGATCAGCGGCATGATCAGCAATCCGAGGAAAAGCGGGATGGCGTAATAGGGCGCAATCAAGCCGGCGCCGAAGTGCAGCGCGATCATGCCGGCCAGCGCAAGTCCCCCGGACGATGCCAGCGCAAAGCGGCGCGAC
Source organism: Rhizobium tumorigenes (assembly GCF_003240565.2). NCBI lineage: Bacteria > Pseudomonadati > Pseudomonadota > Alphaproteobacteria > Hyphomicrobiales > Rhizobiaceae > Arminella > Arminella tumorigenes. Next base: position 2,811,250 of record NZ_CP117255.1, on the reverse strand, counting down.
GTGCGGGTGAGGCCGCGGATCAGCGCATCGTCGCCGGAGACTTTGTATTGCGGGAGAAAGCGGATGACAGCGGTGTGGAAGCCGATGCAGGAGAGGTTGCCGACGATCACCACCAGCACCCAGACGAAAACGAAGATCCCGTATTCGAACTCGCCCATGGTGCGGGCGAGGATGATCTGCGAGACGAAGGCGAGGGCCGCACTGAGAATGCGGATGATAAAGGCGACCATCGCCATGCGGCGGGAAGCATCTTTTTCGCCACGGCCGGACAGAACAGCAGCCAGCTGCCGCAGCGCCGAGGACAGTTTTGTCCGCACGTCCACAGGCAGCATTTTTTCTGCTGTTTCAACGACAGGCATGATCACACGCAATACTCGGGATACCGTTTTAGACGATCATCATTCTCACCCTGACAGGGTTAAGAAACAGTGCAGCGTGCCGCCGTTTTTCCCCAATTGCGTTGGTTAGCATGAGGCGAAAACAAGGAAAGGTTGTGGCGAAAACAACTGTCTCGATGTGAAAATGCCGCCCGTGGGCGGCATTCCGGTGTCAGACGATCGTCGCCTCGTCCGGCTGGGATTCGAAGGTGCCGTGGCAATGCTTGTACTTACGGCCAGAGCCGCAAGGGCAAAGCTCGTTGCGGCCAACACGGCCCCAAGTGGCGGGGTTGTCCGGATCGCGGTTTTCAGGCGGCACGACAACGTCTGTCGGAGGCTGAAGGCGGGCGAATTCGTCTTCTCCCGTCGTCGCGTCGATGTGATGGGCTTCCATCAGCATCGGTTCCGGTTCGCGTGGCTGCTGCACAAGCTCGACGCGCGACAGCTGTGCAGTGACGGCCTGGCGCAGGTTGTTGAGCAGCGACTGGAAAAGCTCGAACGATTCCGACTTGTATTCCTGCAGCGGGTCTCGCTGGGCATAGCCACGGAAACCGACGACCGAGCGCAGGTGGTCGAGATTGACGATGTGCTCGCGCCAGAGGCCATCCAGCGTCTGCAGGATGATCGAGCGTTCTACATAGTGCATGATCTCGGGGCCGAAACGCTCCGCCTTTTCTGCAGCAGCCTTGTCGGCGATCTCGGTCAGGCGTTCGCGGATGTCGTCCTCGCCGATGCCTTCTTCCTTGGCCCACTCCTCGACGGGCAGGTCCAGATCGAGCAGGTTGGCGATCTCGACCTTGAGGCCGGCCATGTCCCACTGCTCGGCATAGGCGCGCTCGGGGATGTGCTTGGCAACCAGTTCCTCGATGGCCTCGTGGCGCATGTCGGCGATGGTCTCGGAGATATTCGTCGCTTCCATCAGTTCGACGCGCTGTTCGAAGATCACCTTGCGCTGATCGTTGAGCACGTCGTCATACTTCAGGAGGTTCTTGCGGATGTCGAAGTTGCGGGCTTCGACTTTTTTCTGGGCGCGTTCCAGGGCCTTGTTGATCCAGGGGTGGACAATTGCCTCGCCCTCTTTCAGGCCGAGCTTCTGCAGCATGCCGTCCATTCGGTCGGAGCCGAAGATGCGCATCAGATCGTCCTGGAGCGATAGGTAGAACTTCGAGCGGCCGGGGTCGCCCTGGCGTCCGGAACGGCCGCGCAGCTGGTTGTCGATGCGGCGGCTTTCGTGGCGCTCGGTGGCGATGACATAGAGGCCACCGGCGTCGATGGCCTGCTGCTTCAGCACCTTGATCTCGGCTGCAATCGCCTGGATGGCGGCGTCCTTTTCAGGGCCTGGCTCCATCTCGCCGAGCTCGCGCTCGACGCGCATGTCGAGGTTGCCGCCGAGCTGGATGTCGGTGCCGCGTCCGGCCATGTTGGTGGCGATGGTGACGCCACCGGGAACGCCGGCCTGGGCGACGATATAGGCTTCCTGCTCGTGGTAGCGGGCGTTCAGGATATGGAACTTGGTGAAGCCCTGGCTGCGCATCCGTTCGGCAAGCAGTTCCGACTTCTCGATCGAGGTGGTGCCGACCAGCACCGGTTGGCCGCGATTGTGCGCCTCGATGATATCGGCGGTGATGGCGTTGAATTTTTCCTCGAACGTCCGGTAGACCTCGTCGTCCTGGTCGATGCGCTTGATCGGCAGGTTGGTCGGCACTTCGATGACTTCAAGATTGTAGATGTTGCCGAACTCCTCGGCTTCCGTCTGCGCCGTCCCGGTCATGCCGGCGAGCTTGTCGTACATGCGGAAATAGTTCTGGAAGGTGATCTGCGCCAGCGTCTGGTTTTCCGGCTGGATCTTGACCCGCTCCTTGGCTTCAAGCGCCTGGTGCTGACCGTCCGAATAACGACGGCCCGGCATCATGCGGCCGGTGAATTCGTCGATGATCACGACTTCGTCGTTGCGGACGATGTAGTCCTTGTCACGGCTGAACAGCTTGTAGGCTTTCAGCGCGTTGTTGATGTGGTGGACGATCGCCACGTTCTCGATGTCGTAAAGCGCATTGCCCTTCAGTAGGCCGGCATCGCGCAGGAGATTTTCGAGCTTCTCTGTGCCGACTTCGGAGAAATTGGCCGAGCGCTGCTTCTCGTCGATTTCGTAGTCTTCTTCGGAAAGCTGCGGAATGAAGGCGTCGATGGTGGTGTAGAGGTCCGAGCGGTCGTCGAGCGGCCCGGAGATGATCAGCGGGGTGCGGGCTTCATCGACCAGGATCGAGTCGACCTCGTCGACGATGGCGTAATAATGATCGCGCTGGACCATCTGGGCGCGCTCGTATTTCATGTTGTCGCGCAGATAGTCGAAACCGAGCTCATTGTTGGTGGCGTAGGTGATGTCGCAGGCGTAGGCCTCCTTGCGCTCCTCGTCCGACATGCCGTGAACAATCACGCCGGTGGTGAGGCCGAGAAAGCTGTAGAGCCGCGCCATGGTCGCGCTATCGCGCTGGGCGAGGTAGTCGTTGACGGTGACGACATGCACGCCCTTGCCGAGCAGCGCATTCAGATAGACAGGCAGCGTGCCGACGAGCGTCTTGCCTTCGCCCGTCTTCATCTCGGCGATGGCGTTGGAATGCAGGATCATGCCGCCGATCAACTGCACGTCGAAGGGGCGCATGCCGAGCACGCGGCGCGATGCCTCGCGGGCGACGGCGAATGCCGGGACCAGAAGGTCGTCCAGCTTCTTCCCGTCGGCGATCTGCTGGCGGAACTCTACCGTCTTACCGGCAAGCTCTTCGTCGGACAGCTTGCGCATATCCTCTTCGAGCGCGTTGATTGCCGCAACATTCGGCGTGAATACGCGCACGCGCCGCTCGTTGGACGAGCCAAACAACTTTCGGGCAATTCCACCAAAGCTGACCATATGACTGGCCCTTTCTGAATTTACATCCCGCCGTTTCTGCAATCGCCGTCCCGAAAAAATCGGCCGATTGACCCGAAACGGCCGGAAACTGTTCTGGACGCAAGGTTGTGTGACAGATAAGAGGGGGGTCGATTGATGTCAACGGGATTGGCCGATACACAAAGGCCACATTCTGATGGTGAAGGCTACTTTCAGGCCGGATTCGCGCATGCTGAAGCCGGTGGGAACTTCAAAAGGGTAATTTCATGTCGCGATACCATAAACTTGCTGCAGCTGTCGCCTTTGCGGCGATCGTTGCTTTCCAGGCCCCGGCCTTTGCTGCAGACGCCGTCGTTGCCAAGGTAGGCGACCTCGAGATCCACCAGTCCGAGCTTGATCTCGCCATCTCCAACCTCGACCCGCAGCTGGCCCAGCTGCCAGACGACCAGAAGAAGGTTGCTGCACTTTCGGCCGCCATCGACGTCAAGCTTCTGGCCAAGGATGCGCTTGCCGAAAAGCTGCAGGACACCCCTGATTTCAAGACCCGCATGGCCTATCTCCAGGACCGCGAACTGCACAATGCCTACTTCAAGAAGCACGTCGTCGACGTCGTGACGGACGCCGAAGTCAAGGCACGCTACGACAAGGAAGTCGCAGCCCTCCCGAAACAGGAAGAAGTGCACGCCCGCCACATCCTGGTGAAGACCGAGGATGAAGCCAAGGAAGTCATCAAGGAACTTGATGCCGGCAAGGATTTCGCTGAAGTGGCGAAGGAAAAGTCGACGGATCCAAACAAGTCCGACGGTGGCGATCTCGGCTATTTCCAGCGCGGCCGCATGGTCAAGGAATTCGACGACGCAGCCTTCTCGATGCCGGTCGGCACCTATTCGAAGACACCTGTGAAGACCGATTTCGGCTATCACGTCATCAAGGTCGAAGACAAGCGCGATGCGCCTCCTCCGCCGTTCGACCAGGTCAAGGACCAGGTCAAGCAGCTCGTCATGCGTGACAAGTATCTTGAACTGCTGAAGACTGCCAAGGCAGCTTCCAAGGTCGAGATCTCCGATCCGGCTCTGGCCAAGGCCTATGCCGATGCGGACAAGCAGCAGCAGCAGCCGGATGCGGCACCTGCCACTCCCGACGCAGCTGACGCGCCGGCCGCAGACGCGCCGAAGCCGTAAGGCAGCAACAGTACGATCGGGGCTCGGTTCATCCGGGCCCTGATTTTTGATGAAGAGCGAAGCCGTGATATCCTTCGTTCAAAGGGTGATTGTGACGGGAATTCTCCTTCCCTCATCCTCGCCCTCGTGGCGGGGGATCCGGTGCGTTCACGTCCGCGAACGCGAACGCAGAAGACTCCTTTTACCGCGCAGACGCGCGGTGGCTGGATTCCTGTGACAGGCACAGGAATGAGGGGTACTTCGGACGGGAAGCGGCGCAGCGTGTGAGCCATCCGGCACCCTAAAACAGGGTCTTCCATTCTAAAAAGGTGCACCATGTCCGGTTCCGTATCCCCGCTTGCCCCGACAACCTTTGCCACGCTGCCGCCGGTGCGCGGGCTTCGCATGGCGACTGCTTCCGCCGGCATCAAGTACAAGAACCGCACCGACGTGCTGATGATGGTGTTCGATGCACCGGCCGCTGTTGCCGGCGTCTTCACCAAGTCCAAGTGCCCGTCTGCTCCCGTCGATTTCTGCCGCAACAATCTCCCGCACGGCACAGCCCGTGCGGTTGTGGTCAATTCCGGCAACGCCAATGCCTTTACCGGCGTCAAGGGCCGCCAGGCGACGGAGTTGACCGCGAAGTCCGCCGCATCCGCCGTCGGCTGCAGCGAGAACGAGGTCTACCTGGCCTCGACCGGCGTCATCGGCGAACCGCTCGACGCCACGAAATTTGCCGGCGTGCTCGACCAGATGCAGTCAGATGCCACGGGCGATTTCTGGTTCGAAGCCGCCAAGGCAATCATGACCACCGACACCTATCCGAAGGTCGCCACCCGGAGCGCCGAGATCGACGGCGTCTCCGTGACGATCAACGGCATTGCCAAGGGCGCCGGGATGATCGCCCCCGACATGGCGACAATGCTGTCCTTCGTTGTCACCGACGCCGATATCGCGCCGGTGGCGCTGCAGGCACTGCTGTCAGATGGCGTCGGCCCGACCTTCAATTCGATGACCGTCGACAGCGATACGTCAACCTCCGATACGCTGATGCTGTTTGCGACCGGCGCCACTGCGGCCGACGGCCAGAAGCGGGTCGAGACCGCCAGCGATCCGCGGCTCGCCTCTTTCCGCACGGCACTGAATGCGCTGCTCAAGGACCTCGCGCTGCAAGTCGTGCGGGACGGCGAGGGTGCAACCAAGATGCTCGAGATCACCGTCACAGGTGCCGAGAGCGATGCCGCTGCAAAGACCATTGCGCTGTCCATCGCCAACTCGCCGCTGGTCAAGACCGCTGCGGCCGGCGAGGACGCCAACTGGGGTCGTATCGTCATGGCCGTCGGCAAGGCCGGCGAAATGGCCGATCGCGACAAGCTCGCCATCTGGTTCGGCGATGTCCGGGTTGCCGTTAACGGCGAGCGCGATGCCGGCTATTCGGAAGATGCGGCGACGGCAGTCATGAAGCGTCAGGACATTCCGGTCAAAGTCGAGCTTGGTCTTGGCGAAGGCCAGGCCACGGTCTGGACCTGCGACCTCACAAAGGAATATGTTGCCATCAACGGCGACTACCGGAGCTGATAGCGTCTGATGCCCTTGCAATTCCTGTCCAATCCCCTGCCGCTGGTGCGCAGGCTCGAAGCCGTTGGCTTTCGGGCCTGGCCGGCGTCGTCTATCCACTACGACGGCAGCTGGCAGGTGCGGCTGACGGCCGGGCATCCCTCGAAGCGGCTGAACTCGATCGTGCCGCTCGACCCCTCCGACCATCGCGACGTCGAGATCCGTCTGGAAAAGGCGCAGCGCAAGTTCGAGGCCTATGGTCGTCCCCTGGTGGTGCGTGAAACGCCGCTGGCGCCGCCGGTGTTGATGACGCTGCTGCGCGAGACCAACTGGCAGGCCTTCGAAGAGACGATCGTGATGACCTGCGATCTTTCGGATGTCGTCCTCCCCGACACGCTCGACCATCTGCCGAGCCACGATGTCGGCCGCTATGTCGATGCCAGCCTTTCGGTCGACGGTTCCGATTCCGCGCTGAAGCCGGCGCTGGCCGAAGTCGTCAGTTCCATCAAACCGCCATCGGGCCTCTTCGTCATCGAAGATCCGGAGCTTGGGCCGGTGGCGACGACGCTTTGTGTGCAGGACAACGATCTCGCCGGCCTGATGTCGGTATCGGTAGCCCCGGAATTTCGCCGCAAGGGCTTCGGTATCGAGATCGTTGCCTCGGCGCTCCGCTGGGCCCGGACCCGCAGCGCAAAAACCGCCTGGCTGCAGGTCGCCGCCAGCAACGATCCCGCGCTGGCACTCTATGCCGGCATCGGATTTCGCGAGGCCTACCGTTACCGCTACTGGAGGCCGGGCTCGTGAGCGTGGCGGCCGGGCGCAAGATCCTGCTGGTCGCCGCCTGCGCGCTCATCGATGCCGATGGCCGAATTCTCCTCGCGCAGCGTCCCGAGGGCAAGAGCCTTGCCGGGCTGTGGGAATTTCCAGGTGGCAAGGTCGAGCCGGGCGAGACGCCGGAAGAGTGTCTCATTCGTGAACTCGAGGAAGAGATCGGCGTCACCACGCGCATCGCCTGCCTCGCGCCGTTAACCTTTGCCAGCCACACCTACGACAGTTTTCACCTGCTGATGCCGCTCTACGTCTGCCGCCGCTATGAAGGCACGCCCGAGGGCCGCGAGGGCCAGGGACTGAAATGGGTTCGACCCCAGGCACTTCGCGATTATCCGATGCCACCCGCAGACGAACCGCTGATCCCGTTTCTGCAAGACCTGCTGTGACACGCCATTAATTTAGTGAATACTTCTTCACTTAAGATTTTATGATCATTTTGCCTGTGGATATTAAGAGATCGTTTAAGACCTTCTGGCAAAGATCGACCTCAATCAAGCGATGGGCATGGTCATAACGAGGCTTGACACAATGGATGACGATTTCTGGAAGGCCGTTCGCGAAAAAGAACAGGCAACTTCAAAGTCTCGCAAGACCGGCGCACTGAATATCGCCCTGCTTTTCGGCACGGCAGCGGTAGCGCTGTCGCTGATCCTGACGCCGATGCTGGCGGACAAGTCGAAATCGAGCGTGCTTGCGAGCGCGCCTGAATTCGATAACATCACCACGGGCTCCATTCCGAAGACGGAAAATGGCAAGCGCTTTACGATCCGCCGCAGCGTGCTGCAGAACGAGCCCGGTTCGGTCTGTGTCGTGCAGGGGTATGGCAGCGATAGCAACTGCTGAACAGCTTGCAGCCGATCTGTGCCGGGGGCATCGGGTTCGCTGATTTCGATTTAGATCAGAGGATACTTTCGATGCATGTGGTGCGGAAACTTATTGACGACAAGATCGGCGCGACGGCGATCGAATACGGCCTGATTGCCGGCCTTATCGCCGTTGCCCTGATCGTCAGCCTCGGGCTTCTCGGCAGCAACATTTCCAACATGTTCAACTTCTTTGCCAACAAGGTCAGCGCGCCCTGATCACGGCTTCAGGGCCTTCTCCTCGACCTTCAGTGCGTCGGCCAGCCGCGTCTTGGCAGAGCCCGGACGCAATGGCTTCTGCTGGCTTTCATGCGGCTTCCAGCCCGATGCATAGATGATCGAGAATGTCGCCCGGATCCGTCCGTCGGCATCGGCGAAGCGCTCGGCATACAATTCCGCAGCACGAAGGAAGAAGCCGCGGCCGACCGGCCGGCGGCTGCGGTCGACGAGCGGATTGGCCATGCCCATGGCGCGCAGGTCCTCCATCAGCGGGAACAGCGAGGCGTAGCGCACCGTATAGCTTTCGGCATCGACGACCGGCAGTGCGAAGCCCGCCCGCTGCAGCAGCCCGCCGACATCGCGCACGTCGGGGAAGGGGATGACGCGCGGACTGGCGCCGCCAAACATCTCTATCTCGGTTGCCAGCATTACCTCGCGCAGTTCCTGCAGCGTGCCGTTGCCGGGTATGGCTGCCAGGAACAGCCCGTCCGGCTGCAATGCGCGATGCACCTGGATGAAAACGCCCGGCGTGTCGTTGGTGAGGTGCAGCCCCAGCGGCGAGAGCACGAGATTGACGGAGGCCGGAGCCAGCGGCAGCTGTTCGAGCGGCGCGACGACGATGGTCTCACCGGCGAGGGCCGGCCGTTCGTCGGTCTCGATGCGCGTCATATGGCCGATCTTGCCGGACGCCATCGCCAGCCGTGCCGCGATGCCGGTCGCGCCGTGCAGCTCCACCGCCTCCTCAAAACGGCGTTCCACCAGCGACAATCGCTCGGCCAGTTCGTTGGCGGCGATGTCGAGCAGGAAGGCGGCCTTGGCGTCGCCCCTCGCCAGCGCGCGGCGGCGGTTGGCGGCGATAACGTCCTGGTCGAATACGATTTCCATGCGCTTTTCCTGCACTCTGTGTCTGGTTGCGGCACCAGAGCCTGCCGCACTTTCCTTTCGCAATGGCGCGAGGAACGGGCTATTGTCAATCATATGGGGCATATGGGGACGAGCCGACCGGAAATCACCGCTGCGCTCATCGGACGCGGGCTGCTGCGGCCGTGGTTTATGCTGGCCGATCTGCTCTATCCGCCCGGCTGTGCTGCCTGTGGCGCTTCGACCGGTAGCCACCGCAGCCTTTGCCCGCGCTGCTGGTCGACGATCCGTTTCGTCGAGCGACCCTATTGCGAGGTGATGGGCAGCCCGTTTACCCACGATCTCGGCGCCGGCATCCTCAGCGCCGAGGCGATTGCCGATCCGCCGCCGTTCGACCGGCTGCGCTCGGCGGCGATCCATGACGGCGTGGTGCGCGATCTCGTCCACGGCCTCAAATATCGCGACCGTATCGACCTTGCGCGGATGATGGCCGAATGGATGCTGCGCGCCAGCGACGGTGCGGTTGCCGGTTGCTATGCGCTGATCCCGGTGCCGCTGCACCGCACCCGGCTGTTTTCGCGCAAGTTCAACCAGGCAGCCGAGCTCGCCAGGCATCTGGCTGTACTTTCCGGCAAGCCGCTGCTGCCGGCGACGCTTGTCCGGATCAAGCGCACCAGCCAGCAGGTGGGCCTTGGTGCCCGGGCCCGGCAGGACAATGTCCGTGGCGCCTTTGCGCTCGCACGCCACCGCGACAACGACGTTTTCGGCCGGCGCATCGTGCTCATAGACGACGTCTACACGACGGGAGCGACCGTCGCGGCAGCGACGCGGGTGCTGAAAAAGGCGGGCGCTGCGGATGTCACCGTCTTGACCTTTGCGCGGGCGCTCGCCATGCCTATATGACAGGAAAGCTGTTCAAACCCGGAGTGACCATGGCATCCGTCGTTATCTATACGCGTGAGTTCTGCGGCTATTGCGCCAAGGCAAAATCGCTGCTTGGGGCCAAGGGCGTCGCCTATGTCGAGCACAATGCCACCTATTCCCCCGAGATGCGCGAGGAGATGATCGCCAAATCGAACGGCGGCACGACATTTCCGCAGATCTTCATCGACGGCCTGCATGTCGGAGGGTGCGACGACCTGCATGCGCTCGACAGGGCGGGCAAGCTCGATCCGCTTCTTACCGCCTGAGGAAAAATCATGAGCTTCAAGGCCGCCGCTATCCAGATGTGCTCGGGCACCGACCCGGAGAAGAACGTCGCCGATATGGTGCGCCTGGTGCGGGATGCCGCGTCGAGGGGTGCGGTCTATGTCCAGACGCCTGAAATGACCGGCGCCATCCAGCGCGACCGGCCCGGTCTGAGGGCGATCCTGCGCAACGAGGCCGATGATCTCGTCGTTGCTGCAGCGTCGCGGACAGCGGCCGAACTCGGCATCCACCTGCACATCGGCTCGACCGCCATCTCGCTCGACGATGGAAAGATCGCCAATCGCGGTTTCCTGTTTGGCCCGGATGGCGACCTCGTGACGCGTTACGACAAGATCCACATGTTCGACGTCGATCTCGACAATGGCGAAAGCTGGCGCGAGAGTGCCGTCTATCGTCCAGGCTCCGAGGCTCGGTTGGTGTCGCTGCCGTTTGCGAAACTCGGCTTCTCGATTTGCTACGATGTCCGCTTTCCCGAGCTTTTCCGCAGCCAGGCCGTTGCCGGCGCCGAAGTGATGAGCATTCCGGCAGCCTTTACCCGCCAGACCGGCGAGGCGCACTGGGAAATCCTCCTGAGGGCACGGGCCATCGAGAACGGCATGTTCGTTATCGCCGCAGCCCAGGCCGGCGTTCACCAGGACGGCCGCGAGACATATGGCCACTCGATGATCGTCGATCCCTGGGGCAAGGTGCTCGCCTCTGCCGGCGGCAGCGGCGAGGCCGTGCTGGTGGCTGATATCGACGTTGCCGCAGTCAAGGCTGCCCGCGAAAAGATCCCCAATCTGAAAAACGGCCGTGCGTTTACGCTGGAGACGATCGAGGCCGCAAGGGCCGGGGGCGTCGCGGCGTGATCCGCTATTCGCTCAGCTGCGACCACGGCCATGAGTTCGAGGGCTGGTTTTCGCAAAGCGCCGATTTCGAGCGACAGGTCGAAAGTGGGTTGCTGAGCTGCCCGACCTGCGGATCCTCGGCCATCGGCAAGATGCTGATGGCGCCGTCCGTTTCGACGACGCGGACGCGGGAGGCACTGACGACGCTGGCGATGGACAAGGCCCGCAAGCAGGCAATCGCCACGCTCAAGGATGCCGTTGCCGCCATCAAGGCGAATTCGCAAGATGTTGGGTCCAATTTTCCGGAAGAGGCCCGCAAGATCCACTACGGAGAAGCCGACGTCCGTGGCATCATCGGCCAGGCAACGCCTGCCGAGGCGCGCTCGCTGATCGAGGAAGGTATCGAGATCGCCCCGCTTCCGACATTGCCTGACGACGCCAACTGACGCTGTCCTTTGCGCCGATCCATCGACTTGTCAGATAACTTTGCGCCTCCAGCGCAGGCACAATGCGCCTAGGATGGCGCGCCGCGGCTCAGGCCGGCCGTTTTGCCACCATCATGTAATTGACGTCCATGTCCTTCGAGAGTTTCCACTGGTTCTGCAGCGGCGAGAAGAACACGCCGGTGCGGGCGGTGAAGATCAGGCCATTGGCAATCAACGGCTTTTCCACTTCTTCCGGTCGGACCAGCTTTTCATACTGATGGGTGCCGCGCGGCAGCCAGCGCAGAACGTTTTCGGCGGCAAAGATGGCAAGAGCAGCGGCCTTCATCGTGCGGTTGATGGTGGCGACGAACATCATGCCGCCGGGCCGCACCATCTTCGCGCAGGTCGACAGAAAGAACTCGACGTCGGAGACGTGCTCGACGACCTCCATGTTGAGGATGATGTCGAAAGTCTCGCCGGCTTCAGCCAGCTGTTCGGCAGTCACCGGGCGATAGTCGACCTCGAGGCCCGACTGGCGTGCATGGGTGGAGGCGATGCCGATGTTCTTTTCGGAGGGATCGGCGCCGACCACTTCGGCGCCCATGCGGGCCATGGGTTCGGAAAGAAGCCCGCCGCCACAGCCGATATCGAGCACGCGCAGGCCTTCCAGCGGGCGGGGGCTGCGTGGGTCGCGGCCAAAATTCTCGGCGGCGCGGTCGCGGATGTAGGCGAGCCTGACGGGATTGAATTTGTGCAGCGGCTTGAACTTGCCGGTCGGGCTCCACCATTCCGCCGCCATTGCCGAAAAGCGGTCGACTTCGCTCTGGTCGATGGTGGTCTTTGCCGTGGTGTTCTGAGCCGCTTCGGTCATCGTCGGGTTCCTTGTCCTGTCTCAGTGAAGTCGGACGATCGGTTCTGGAAGTCAAGGGCGAGAGGTCTTCGTTTGCACGAGGGAGACGATCACGCCGCCCACCCGCGTCATTCGACCGCAGCCGGATCGTCTTTCTGCCCCGGTCTGCAAGCTCGCCCTGTCCCGCCGTCACATCTCCCCGTTCACGCGGCCTGTCCGGTCCGTGTCATGAAAATTCTGATGGCCGGGGCACACCGAGTGCCTGATGATTTTTAGTTAAGTGACACCAGATGTGCCCCGTTCGACAGTTTTTATCCGCAACTCCGGATCCTCTGTTTCCGACCCAGGTCCCGTTTCGGGGAAAAGCTGCCGGAGTTATGCCACACAGGCACGCCGAGCCCAGGGGGGCCCGAAGGGATCCACTTTCTGCGGACCCTCGAAGACGTCGCCTGCGTAGACGGCAACCCCTCCAAGACCCGGTCCCACCTCGCCGGCAACGCAGACCGGTGTATCCGATGGTGGAACGGGGTGATTATAGATCGGGTCGAAAGCACGGGGATGAAATTATGATGCCGGCATTGTTTCCAAACGGAAATCCCAACCGTTTATCCCCATGAGGTGCTGCGAGCAGGGGCGAGGGAGTAAAGCGAGAGGAGAGAGTGCGAGAGATAGAGAGAGTGTGTGTGCGTGTGGGTCAGAAAGATCATAAAACCGGAAAGAGCCACCCCCGACCTCCCTCATTCCTGTGCCCGTCACAGGAATCCAGCCGCCCAAGTCTTTGGGCGATAGATACTTTCGCCACCAACAGAGAGTCCTCCCACGGCGCAGACGCGCCGTGACTGGATTCCTGTGACGAGCACAGGAATGAGGGTTTTGGGGGCGTCCCAGGCGAGGTTTGACTTTAAAGGGCGTGGCAGTAAGTGATCGGTCTTTCAATGTGAAGGTTGCCGCAATCTGCTTGCGTTTGCATATTTTGACTATCCTGCTCGGTTTTCCTCCGGAAGATGGCCATGGCCGAGGTCTCGGTGGGTACTCGGCGAAAGGGGGGATTTTGAGGGGGCCTCTCCGCGAGCCATGCTGCTATGAAGACGTCACAGTCTTGTGGAAAATACCCTGCGCAGGCTTGGCGAAAGGCATCACGCAATGCGCACTATCATGCTGGATGTCGATGGAGTGTTGGTGTGCGGTCGTCCGGGGGATGGCGCGCAGTGGTGGACTGACCTCGGCGCCGACCTCGGGATTTCGCGTGATATGCTGCGAAGCGCCTTTTTCGCCCCGCGCTGGCAGGATATCGTCAGCGGGCGGAAGCCTCTGGTGCCGGAGCTTGCCGAAGTTCTGGCCGAGATCGCGCCCGATGTCAGCGTCGATGCATTTATCGACTACTGGTTCGTCAACGACTCGCGGATCGACAGCGCGGTGCTCGATGCTGTTTTGGAGATCAGACGTCGCGGCGATCGTGTCTACCTCGCGACAAACCAGGAGCATATGCGCGCGGCATACCTGATGGAAGACATGGGGCTCCGGGAGAAAGTCGATGGCATTTTCTACTCCGCATCGCTGGGGTATCAAAAGCCGAGCACCGAATTCTACTCCCTCGTCACGCAAGCCACTTCTGTCGCTCCGGAAAGCATCGTCCTGATCGACGACACCGTGGAAAATGTGCGTGCCGCGCGTACCGCTGGTTGGAGTGCCGTCCACTGGCAAAAGGGTATGAGCCTTGCTGGCACGCTGGCGGTTTGAGCCAGGCGCCAAGCTGGTGCGCGGGCGCTGCGGCAGGAGAACCGGATGGGTACGAAAAACTATTTGATCGAGGGCGTTTCCGGTACCGGCAAGACTTCGGTTGCCACGGAGTTGGAGCGGCGCGGCTATCACACCGTCCATGGCGACCGTGAATTGGCCTATAAAGGCGATCCGCAGACCGGCGAGCCACTCGATATGACCACGTATGGAGGGCCAGTGGATGTCGCCTTCGGACACCGCCACCATGTCTGGGATGTCGGCAAAGTCAAACATCTGATTGCCGATCTAAGCCACCCCATCACCTTCTTCTGTGGCGGCTCGAGGAATTTCCATCAATTTATCGATCTGTTCGACGGGGTCTTTGTTCTCGATGTCGATAGTGCCACGCTGGAAAGGCGGCTGGCGAGCAGACCCGCGGACGAGTTCGGTGGCAAGCCGGCGGAACGGGGACTGGTCATGCAGTTGCATGCGACGAAGGAAGACATTCCACGGAACGCGACGCCGATAGATGCCACCGCGCCGCTGTCGGCCGTTGTCGACGTCATTCTCGCCCACTGCAGAGCATAGACGGTGGTGATCGGCCTTGCGTTCATGTGGAGGCCTCGCCTGGATTCGAACCAAGCTGTGGGGAATTCACTCCCCTTGCGTCTCCACTCCGCCACGAGGCCATGGAGTGACCTATAGTTGTATTTCGTTAAATCGGGGTAAATTTAGTCGTGCAGCCGCCGGACTATCGGGTGATTGTGGCGGGAGCCCCTGCCGAGGACTTGAACCTGGGTCTTCTGCAAACGAGGCAGCTGCTCTACCGTTGAGCTACGAGGGGCATGCCCCGTGTTGTTGCCTGCCCGGGCGGCAGTTGCAACTGTATAGTTAAATAAGGGTTAACGCGGCCCTCCCCGGCGCAGCGAATCGTTGCGCCGGGGAGGGCGAGTTTCAGGCTGCGGCGGGGTCCCTCAGGGTCTTGCCAAGCGAGAAGGCGAGGATTGCCGAGACCAGCATGAAGCCGCCGACGATAAACATCGGCATTTCGTAAAGGCCTGTCGCGTCCTTGACGGCGCCGGTGATGTAGGGCGCTGCAAAGCCGGCGATGTTACCGACTGTATTGATGAGCGCGATGCCCGCCGCAGCGCCGGCGCCGGTCAGGAACCTCGTCGGCAGCGACCAGAAATTCGGCAGGGCTGCAAAGATCGCACAGGCGGTGACGGTGACGACGAGGACCGTTGTCTCGGGCGAAGACATCAGCAGTGCAAGCGGGATGCTGAGTGCGCCGACCAGCGCCGGAATGCCGACGTGCCAGAGACGGACGCCGCGCTTGCTCGCATCCCGGCTCCAGAAGTAAAGCGCGAAGGCGGCAGGCAGATAGGGGATGGCTATGATCACGCCCTTTTCGAAGACATCGAATTTGGTGCCGAACTTGGCCTCGAAGCCGCCAATGATCGTCGGCAGGAAGAAGGCAAGCGCGTAAAGCCCGTAGATCAGGCCGAAATAGATGGCCGAGAGGAGCCAGACGCGGCCGTCCTTCAGCGCCTGCAGCGTCATGTAACGGCGTCCTGTCTCTTTCTCCGATTCTTCTTTTGCCAGCGCCCGGTTGAGCCAGGACTTTTCCGCCGGGGTCAGCCACTTGGCGCCCACGGGGGTGTCCGGCAGGTAGAACCAGGTGATGATGCCAACGACGATGGCCGGGATGGACACGCCGAGGAACATCACCCGCCAGCCCTCGAGGCCGAAGATCCCATGGGCCTGGATTAGGGCGGAGGCCAGCGGCGCACCGATCACGGTGGTCAGCGGCTGGGCCAGATAGAACAGCGCCAGGATCTTGGCGCGGTGGCGGCCGGGCACCCAGGTGCTGAGATAGAGGATCGCGCCCGGGAAGAAGCCGGCTTCGGCGACGCCGAGGAAGAAGCGCAGGGCATAGAGGCCGTTGATGCTGCTGACCCAGGTGAACAGCATGGCGACGATGCCCCAGGTGACCATGATGCGCGACAGCCAGCGGCGGGCGCCGTACTGGTGGAGCGCCAGGTTGCTGGGAATCTCGAGCACGATGTAGCCGAAGAAAAAGATCCCGGCGGCAAAGCCGAACTGGGCGGCCGTCATGCCGAGATCCTGGGTCATGCCGTTCGGCCCGGCAAACGAGATGGCCGTCCGGTCGAGGAAATTGATGAAGAACATCAGCGCGATGAACGGCACGATGCGGAACGAGATCTTTCGGATCGTCGATGCCTCCACCTGCTGTTCGGCGCTCTGTGAATGTGTCGTGGCGTCCATGTCTTCCTCCCAAGACGAGTGCAGGGGCTGTAACCGCGATGGGTCTGCCGCCTGTCTCGCGAAGCCCTTCCGACGGGAAAGGCTCCTGTTGATCTCATCCGATGCGGGCGACTGCGTGCGTTGCCTGCGTGCGCGCTGCAAACAGGCTTTTTCCTCGCTTCGTGGTTCCGCATTTCCTCCCGTTCAAGTCGCCGGAACCTGTCAAATTGGATTGATCTCGTCAACTGGTATGATGACATGATCATCATTATTTGCAGTTTTCGATCGCGAGGGCGCTTTGCTGCGGCACTTGAGGCTGTTCTGCCTCAGTTTTGCCCTCACCTTGCCGCACCTGTCTGAACGCCACTCCAATGGGAAAATACCGTCATGATCGATCGCAGAACATTGCTTATGGCCGGCGGCGCGGCCCTGTTGCTCGCGGCATCGCGGCAAGCCAGCGCGGCCAATGCGGTGATCCCGCTCTGGCCCGCAGGAGCCCCCGGCGGACGCGGGCCGAAAGGGCCTGTCGAGACCAGCGCCAAGGGTGCCGTCAGCAATATCGCCACGCCATCCATCGAGGTCTTCCGGCCAGCCAAGCCGAACGGCACGGCTATGCTGGTGGCGGGCGGCGGCGGCTACAAGCGGATCGAGATGGAAAGCGAGGCGCATCCGGCAGCGCTTTGGCTGAACGATCGCGGCATCACCGCCTTCGTGCTGGCCTACCGACTTCCGTCGGAAGGCTGGCGGGAAGGTCCCCGGGCCCCGCTTCAGGATGCACAGCGCGCCCTGCGGCTGATCCGGGCAAGAAGCGTCGAATATGAGGTGCATCCCGACCGCATCGGCGTGCTCGGTTTTTCGGCCGGCGGCCATCTGATGGGACTGGCGTCGGCGCGCTCGGCCTACCGGTCGTATCGCGCCGTCGACGAGGCCGACAAGCAATCGGCGCGGCCGAATGCTGCAGCGCTGATCTATCCGATCATCACGCTCGAACCGCCCTACGACCACACCTCGACAAAGACTGTGCTGATCGGCCGGCATCCGAACGACGAGGAAAGCGCCGAATGGTCGGTGCAGCCGCATGTGCGGTCCCATTGCCCGTCGATGTTCCTCGTCCAGGCGGAAGACGATGCGGTTTCCGATCCGCACAACACCCTGATCATGGCCGCTGCCTGCAAGAGCGCCGGTGTGCCTGTCGAGATGCACCGGCTGGCGACCGGCGGCCACGGCTTCGGCATGGGCAAGGCCGGCACGCCATCCGCCGCTTGGCCGGCCTGGTATGAGGCATGGCTGCGCAAGGGCGGGTTCCTCGCCTAGCTCGCTGGCCCAATCCGTGCGGAGCTTTCAGGCGGCGCTGCGCGGTGCGCAGAGCGTCTGGCGCTCCGATGGTTCGAAAATGCTGAAGGTGTTGCGCCCGGCGGCCTTGGCGGCATAGAGCGCCGTGTCGGCCCGCTGGAACAATTCGGACGGGCTGGACCCGTCGGCAAGTGCAACGCCGACGGAGGCGCCGATGTGCAGCAGAAGATCGCCGAGGATCATCGGCCGGCGGACGATCTGGACGATGTCGCTTGCGATATCGGTCACCGTCCCGCGTTCGGCATCCTGCTCCAGCAGAACCGCAAACTCGTCGCCACCGATGCGGGCAATCAGATGCGCACAATTGCAGACGGCGCGAAGCCGGTCGGCCGCCTCGATCAGGCAGGCGTCGCCGGTGGCATGGCCATAGGTATCATTGACCGCCTTGAAGCCGTCGAGGTCGACCAGCAGCAGCGCTGCCGGCGCCTTCGACCGGTCGTGTTCCTCGCATAGAGCAGCAAGGCGCAGCTGGAACTGGGCGCGGTTGGCAAGCCCGGTCATCATGTCGAAATCGGCAAGGTGGCGGGTGCGATCGAATAGCAGCTTGGCGTCCGTGATGTCCTGCTTGATGCCGAAGATGCGAATGGGCTTGTCGCCCTCGCTTTCCACCGTGGCGGTTATGCGGATCCAGCGGTGGTTGCCCTTCTGCGTCACGATCTCCGCATCCATCGTGAAGCCGCTGCGTGTCTCGATGGCGAGACGGCGCTTTTCCTGCAATTCCTTGGCGGAGGACGGGGTGTAACAGGCAAGAGTTGCCGCTCTGCCGGCCTGAAGATCGCGCGGCAGGTCGAAAATGTCGTAGACCACATCCGTCCAGGTCAGGGTCTCGTCGGGCAGGCTGCATTGCCATATGCCGATGCGGGCAGCTTCGGCGGCGCGATTGAAAATCCGGCGGCCCTGGGCCAGCGCCTCGACCTGCTCCGCGATGGTGGCTTCCTTTTCGCGCAGCTGCTGCTCCAGATGACGAACGGCCGGATTGCCAGCTGAGACAAGCGATGTGCCAAGCGCCTTCAGGCGGTCGAGGAAACGCGGAGCTGGCGGGTTGGTCATCGTCGATTTCTGGCTTTGCATGAGGCGGCTCGTCTACACTCGCGCATAAGCTTTAAGACTTTATTGCCGGGGTTGTCTAATGTAGCGCATCGTTTGACACTGACACCGGCCTTTTCAGCCCGTCATATCGATGTCGCATGCCCATTGCACGCACCCATCAAAGTCGGTATGAGACGGCCGAAATAGACGCTCCGTTTCCGGTGCACCGGCAGTGTGAAAAGCCCTGGCTTTGGCTGCCCCGGGCGGAGCCTTGTCGTATGGTGGGTCTCGGTGACGAGACGCGCCACTATGGGTAGAGGCTTATGGCACGCATCGTGATGAAATTCGGCGGAACCTCCGTCGCGGACATGGATCGTATTCGCGTCGTCGCCCGGCATGTGAAACGCGAGGTCGATGCCGGCCACGAAGTCGCCGTCGTCGTCTCGGCGATGTCTGGCAAGACCAACGAACTGGTCTCATGGACCCGCGACGCATCGCCGATGCACGATGCGCGTGAATACGATGCCGTCGTGGCCTCCGGCGAGCAGGTGACCTCCGGGCTGGTGGCCATCGCGCTGCAGCACCTCGGCATCAATGCGCGCTCTTGGCAGGGCTGGCAGATCCCCATCAAGACCGACAACGCCCATGGCGCGGCGCGCATCCTCGAGATCAACGGCGACGAGATCATCCGCCGCATGGGCGAGGGCCAGGTGGCCGTCGTTGCCGGCTTCCAGGGTCTTGGTCCCGACAACCGCATCTCGACGCTCGGGCGTGGCGGCTCCGATACCTCGGCTGTGGCGATTGCTGCGGCCGTCAAGGCCGACCGCTGCGACATCTACACAGACGTCGACGGCGTCTATACGACCGACCCGCGCATCGTGCCGAAGGCGCGCCGCCTGAAGAAGATCGCCTTCGAGGAAATGCTCGAGATGGCGTCGCTCGGCGCCAAGGTGCTGCAGGTGCGCTCCGTCGAACTTGCCATGGTATTCAAGGTCCGCACCTTCGTGCGCTCGTCTTTCGAAGACCCCGATGCGCCGGGCATGGGCGACCTTCTGAACCCGCCCGGAACGCTGATTTGTGATGAGGAAGAGATCGTGGAACAGGAAGTCGTAACCGGCATCGCCTATGCCAAGGATGAAGCGCAGATTTCGCTCCGGCGGCTTTCCGACCGCCCCGGCGTGTCTGCTGCGATTTTCGGGCCGCTCGCTGAAAACCATATCAATGTCGACATGATCGTCCAGAACATCTCCGAGGACGGCTCGACCACGGACATGACCTTCACCGTGCCGTCCGGCGACGTCGACAAGGCCCTGGCCGTTCTCGGCGAACACAAGAGCCAGATCGGCTACGATGTCATCCAGAACGAATCGGGTCTGGTCAAGGTTTCGGTGATTGGCATCGGCATGCGTTCGCACGCAGGCGTTGCAGCGAGCGCTTTCCGAGCACTTGCTGAAAAAGGCATCAACATCAAGGCAATCACCACCTCGGAAATCAAGATTTCGATCCTGATCGACGGCCCCTATGCAGAACTTGCAGTCAGGACTTTGCATTCCTGCTACGGTCTGGATAAGAGTTGATTTGAAACTGCAGAGGGGGCGGGGCGAAGCGCTAGATGCTTCGTGACACCCTTTGCAGCGTGGACATGATTTTCGGGAGCGTGACGCAATGAGAGACCTTTCCGGCGGTCCGCGCGTCCTGCTCAAGCGGCTGCGCGAGCTGATGGCGGAGCCGCTTGAACCGCAGGATCGCCTAGACCGGATCGTTCGCCAGATCGCCAGCAACATGGTGGCGGAGGTATGCTCGGTCTACGTTCTGCGCGCAGACGGCGTGCTCGAGCTATATGCCACCGAAGGTCTCAACAAGGATTCCGTCCATCTTGCGCAGTTGAAGATGGGCCAGGGCCTGGTCGGCACCATCGCTGCCTCGGCGCAATCTCTCAATCTCTCCGACGCCCAGTCCCACCCGGCCTTCCGGTATCTGCCGGAAACCGGAGAAGAGATCTATCACTCCTTCCTCGGTGTGCCGATCCTGCGGGCCGGCCGGTCGCTCGGCGTTCTCGTCGTGCAGAACAAGGCCAGCCGCACCTACCGCGACGAGGAGCTGGAAGCGCTCGAGACGACGGCCATGGTGCTGGCCGAGATGATCGCCACCGGCGACCTCAAGAAGATCTCGAAGCCCGGCCTCGAACTCGACCTGACACGCTCGGTCACGATCGATGGCGACAGCTACAATGAAGGCATCGGCCTCGGCTATGTCGTGCTGCACGAGCCGCGGGTCGTCGTCACAAACCTGCTCAACGAAGACACCGACCACGAAATTTCGCGCATGGCCGATGCCCTCGGTTCCTTGCGCATTTCCATCGACGACATGCTGTCGCGTCGCGACGTGTCGATGGAAGGGGAGCACCGCGAGGTGCTGGAAACCTACCGCATGTTCGCCCACGACCAGGGCTGGGTTCGCAAGCTCGAGGAGGCGATCCGCAACGGCCTAACGGCCGAGGCTGCGGTCGAGAAAGTGCAGAGCGACACGAAGGCGCGGATGATGCGGCTCACCGACCCGTACCTGCGCGACCGCATGCACGATTTCGAGGATCTGGCCAACCGGCTGCTGCGGCAACTGACCGGCCATACCGGCCGCAACACGACGGATGGTTTCCCCAACGACGCGGTCATCTTCGCCCGCGCCATGGGGGCTGCCGAGCTGCTCGACTATCCGCGCGACAACATTCGCGGCCTGGTGCTGGAAGACAGCGCCGTCACCAGCCATGTCGTCATCGTCGCGCGGGCGATGGGCATTCCGGTCGTCGGACAGGCGGCCGGCGTCGTGGCGCTGGCTGAAAACGGCGATTCCGTCATCATCGATGGCGACGAGGGCCATGTTCATCTGCGGCCGATGGCCGATCACCTGAAGTCCTATGAAGAGAAGGTCAAGTTCCGCGCCCGCCGCCAGGAGCAGTTCCGTGCGCTGCGTGCCGTCGAGCCGGTCACGCGGGACGGCCAGCGCATCACACTGCTGATGAATGCCGGCCTGCTGGTCGATCTTCCGCAATTGGCCGAATCCGGCGCCGAAGGCATCGGCCTTTTCCGCACCGAGCTGCAGTTCATGATCGCGTCGACGATGCCGAAGGCCGATGAGCAGGAAATGTTCTACCGCAATGTCCTGAAGCAGGCGGGCGACCACGTCGTTACCTTCCGCACGCTGGATATCGGCGGCGACAAGGTCGTGCCCTATTTCCGGGCGCATCAGGAAGAAAACCCCGCACTCGGCTGGCGCGCCATCCGGCTTTCGCTGGATAGGCCAGGTCTGTTGCGCACCCAGCTGCGCGCCATGCTGAAGGCCGCCGCCGACGGCGAACTGAAGATGATGGTGCCGATGGTCACGGAGGTTTCCGAGATCAAGGCGGTGCGCGAACTGCTGCAGAAGGAAGTCCACCATCTGTCGCGCTTCGGCCATGCGCTGCCTCGCAAGCTGCAGTTCGGCGCCATGCTCGAAGTGCCGGCGCTGCTCTGGCAACTCGACGAGCTCATGGCTGCCGTCGATTTCGTCTCGGTCGGCTCCAACGACCTTTTCCAGTTTTCCATGGCGGTCGATCGCGGCAATGCCCGCGTGTCCGACCGGTTCGACACGCTGGGGCGGCCTTTCCTGCGCATCCTGCGGGACATCGTGCGCGCCGGCGAGCGCAACAAGACCCCGGTGACGCTGTGTGGTGAGCTTGCCGGCAAGCCGATCTCGGCGATGGCGCTGATGGGCATCGGCTTCCGCTCGGTGTCGATGTCGCCAGCCTCGATCGGGCCGGTCAAGGCGATGCTGCTGGGTCTCGATGTCGGCGCGCTGGCGGCGGTCATGGAAGAGGCATTGGACGACCGCAACCCGACGCTCTCGGTGCGCGACATCCTTGCGCAGTTCGCCCTGACCCACAATATTCCCTTGTAGCCGCTCTTGCGCCTTCTGTTGCTGACTGCGGTGGAAAGAGGTAAGAGGCGCTCTGCCCGTCCTTTCAGGGCTGGGCCAGGCATGGGGAGCTAGGGTCCTGGTTCCCGCGGTCTGGCTCTCGCGCGTGTTTGGAAGGCGCTACGCTCTCCCCTCATTCCTGTGCTTGTCACAGGAATCCAGCCACGGCGCGTTTGCGTGGTGAAAAGACTTATCTCGGTAATCGGGAGGTCTTGCGCGCCTAGCACTGGGCGCACTGGATTCCTGTGACAAGCACTGGAATGAGGGGGGATCGGGGCGAGACGTGCGGTTCAACGGCTGGCCGCCAGATAATCGCCATGGATAACGGCGCCTGACATCAGGGCGTCCTGGAAAATTCGGAGTTCGACTGTGGCTACACTTCCTGTTGAAAAAATGCGTGAGCTGGAGCGCCGGTTCGGCGAGATCGAGGCGCGCATGTCGGAAGGCCCGGCGGCGGATGTCTACGTCAAGCTGGCGTCCGAATATTCCGAGCTGCAGCCGGTCGTCATGAAGATCCGCGACTACGAAAAAGCGACGGCCGAGCGGGCCGATCTCGAAGCGATGCTGGGCGACAGGACGGTCGACCGCGAGATGCGCGATCTGGCCGACATGGAACTGCCCGGCGTGCGCGAGCGTATCGAGACGCTGGAGACCGAGATCCAGATCCTGCTGCTGCCGAAGGATGCCGCCGACGAGAAGAGCGCCATCCTCGAAATCCGTGCAGGAACCGGCGGTTCCGAAGCGGCGCTGTTTGCCGGCGACCTGTTCCGAATGTACGAGCGTTTCGCCTCGGTGAACGGCTGGAAGGTCGAAATTCTCTCCTCGAGCGATGGCGAAGCGGGCGGCTACAAGGAAGTGATCGCGACGATCACCGGCAAAGGCGTTTTTTCCAAGCTCAAGTTCGAATCCGGGGTGCACAGGGTGCAGCGTGTGCCGGCCACCGAGGCTGGCGGCCGTATCCATACCTCGGCAGCCACCGTCGCGGTGCTGCCCGAGGCCGAAGAGGTGGATATCGAAGTGCGCGAGCAGGATATCCGTATCGATACGATGCGCTCGTCGGGCGCCGGTGGCCAGCACGTCAATACGACGGACTCGGCGGTTCGCATCACCCACATGCCGTCTGGCATTGTCGTCACCAGTTCAGAAAAATCGCAGCACCAGAACCGCGCCAAGGCGATGCAGGTGCTTCGCTCGAGGCTCTACGACATGGAGCGCCAGCGGGTTGACAACGAGCGCTCGGCCGACCGCAAGAGCCAGGTCGGCTCCGGCGACCGCTCGGAGCGCATCCGCACCTATAATTTTCCGCAAGGGCGCATCACTGACCATCGCATCAACCTGACGCTCTACAAGCTGGACCGGATGATGGAAGGCGAGATCGACGATGTCGTCGATGCACTGCGTGCCGATCACCAGGCAAGCCAGCTTGCCCAGCTCGGGGATCGCATGTGAGCGACGCCGGCCAGACAATCGGCGCATTGCAGGTATCCACCCGCAACCGGTTTGCCGAGGCGGGTCTCGACGATCCTGCTGCTGATGCCAAGGTGCTGGTATCCGGGCTGTTCGGGCTGACGTTCACCGAGATCGTCACTCGCTCCGACCAAACGGTGGATGCCGAAGGGGTCGTGCGTCTGGAGGACGCCATCGCGCGTCGCCTGCGCCATGAGCCGGTGTATCGCATTCTTGGCGAGCGGGAATTCTACGGCCTGCCGCTGCGCCTGTCGGCGGCGACGCTGGAGCCCCGGGCGGACACCGAGATCCTGGTGGACAGCGTCCTGCCGCATCTGCGCAGGCTGGTCGACGTGCACGGGACCATCGATATTCTCGACATGGGCACGGGCACCGGCGCCATCTGCCTCGCCCTGCTGCATGAATGTCGCGATGCAACGGGTTTGGGCAGTGATATCTCCGCCGAGGCACTGGCGACGGCCAGGGGGAATGCCGAACGGAATGGCCTTGCCGACCGGTTCCGCACTGCAGAGGGCAGCTGGTTCACGCCGATTTCGGGGCAGTTTCACGCAATCGTCTCAAATCCCCCTTATATCGTATCGGACGTTATGCAGACGCTAGCTCCGGAGGTCAGGGATTTCGATCCGACGGCGGCGCTCGATGGCGGCCGGGATGGCCTCGATGCCTACCGGGCAATCGCTGCGGACGCTGCGCAATTTCTTCACGACGACGGCGTGCTCGGTCTCGAAATCGGTTATGACCAGCGCCCGACAGTTACCGGCTTGTTCGAGGGCTCGGGGTTCAGATTGATAGAAGCGGCGCGCGATTATGGTCACAACGACCGCGCCCTTATCTTCGCAAAAGGTATATAACACGCTGAAAAACCAAGTCTTTCCTACTTTATCATGCTGCTAAAGAAAAGGACTTGGATTTAGCCGGGAAGCAATATAGGTTGCGCTCACGCGTTGGGCAGCCGGAAACGAATGGGAGATTCGTTCGGGTTCCGGTCAGCCTCAGGGGTCCGCTCTCTTGAAAGAGTGTTGAAGGTTGAACGTACCCGATGCGTGATTCAGTTAATCTGACGTAGTCGAGCGGCAGACGGGGGTTAGACCCGATCTGCTTGCGGCACGCAGGCCCTGGCTCGGTTTGTCCGGCCATGGCGGCAGGGTGCCGCGCGCAATTATCACAACAAGAGAATTCAGGTGAAGGATCTATGAGGCCAGGACAGCAGAACAAGCGCGGTCGAGGGCGTGGCAACAACGGCGGCGGCAGCGGCGGCGGAAACCCCAGCAGCAGCGGCAGCAGCAATAACAGCCAGAACAGCAACTTCAATCGGAAGGGATCGAACCCCCTGACCCGGACTTACGACAGTTCCGGTCCCGATGTGAAGATCCGTGGTACCGCCCAGCACATCGCCGAGAAATATTCGACACTGGCTCGCGATTCCCACTCTTCCGGCGACCGCGTCATGGCGGAAAACTATCTTCAGCACGCTGAGCACTACTACCGCATCATCGCAGCCGCACAGGCGCAGATGCAGGAACGCTTCCAGCGCGAAGACAGGCAGGATTTCAATGATCGCGACGGCAACGAGCGCGACATGGACGATATGGACGGCAACGAGATGGACGATCAGCCAATGATCGCGCCTTCGATGCAGAGCCGCAATGCGCCGCAGCAGTCGATGCCGCAGCAACCGGCCCACGGTCCTGTCGCCAGCCAGCAGCAGAGCCCTGCGCCGCAGCCGGCTCCGGTTCAGCAGGATGCAACGGCTGGCGAGGGCGATCAACCGCAGCCGCAGGCCGAAGTCCAGCGGGCGCCGCGCCAGCCACGCACGCCGCGCGTCTACACGCCACGCACGCCGGCCGCAGCTCCCGCTGCCGCCAACGACGGTACCGGCCCTCAGCCAGAAATCGTCGGCACGCCAGCCGAAGTGGCCATCGAGGAAGCCCAGGGCACCGAGGAGCCGCGCCAGCCGCGTCGTCGCGCTGCCGGCCGTCCGCGCCGCCCGCGCCTCACCGATGGCGATGCTCCCGGCGAAGGCGGAAACGACGCCCCTAACCTTGCGGACGTCGGCTCCGAATAGGCATTTTCGCCTCTTCGCGCATGGAATTGATACACATCAAGATACCCCGGTTCATCCGGGGTATTTTCGTTTTCAGCACCCTTTAAACAGCGTAATTTCCCACCCATATGTTCTTCGGCTGCGGCACCGTCCCTGACGGATGCGGCACCGGGATCTGCCTTTTCAGGGGGTCTTCTCTCACTCTCGTTCTGTGCCGAAAAGCGGGCAGGGCGATCCATGGAGGTTCTAAGATGGATATCGAAAAATACTCAGAACGGCTGCGCGGTTTTCTGCAGTCTGCCCAGACCAACGCACTTGGCCAGGATCATCAGCAATTCACTGCCGAGCACGTGCTCAAGGTCCTGCTCGACGACGACCAGGGCATGGCTGCCTCGCTGATCCAGCGTGCCGGCGGCGACCCGAAGGCGGCCAAACTTGCTAATGACGCGGCCCTCGCGAAAATTCCGAAGGTTTCGGGCGGCAATGGCCAGGTCTACCTGGCGCAGCCGCTGGCCAAGGTTTTCACGACAGCCGAAGATCTTGCCAAGAAGGCAGGCGACAGTTTCGTCACCGTCGAGCGTCTGCTGCAGGCGCTGGCGATGGAATCGAGCGCCTCCACATCGACGACGCTGAAGAATGCCGGGGTCACGCCCATAGGCCTCAACAAAGCTATTGACGAGATCCGCAAGGGGCGCACCGCCGATTCTTCGAATGCCGAAAACAGCTACGAGGCACTGAAGAAATATGCCCGCGATCTGACTGCCGAGGCCCGCGAAGGCCGTCTCGATCCCGTCATCGGCCGTGACGACGAAATCCGTCGCACGATCCAGGTTCTCTCGCGTCGCACCAAGAACAATCCGGTGCTGATCGGCGAGCCCGGCGTCGGCAAGACGGCGATCGTCGAAGGCCTGGCGCTGCGCATCGTCAACGGCGATGTGCCGGAATCGCTGAAGGAAAAGAAGCTGATGGCGCTCGACATGGGCGCGCTGATTGCCGGTGCGAAATTCAGGGGCGAATTCGAGGAGCGGCTGAAGGCCGTGCTCAACGAAGTGCAGTCGGAAAACGGCGAGATCATCCTGTTCATAGACGAGATGCACACGCTGGTCGGCGCTGGCAAGGGCGACGGGGCGATGGACGCTTCCAACCTTCTGAAACCGGCGCTGGCGCGTGGAGAGCTGCATTGCGTCGGTGCCACGACGCTCGACGAATACCGCAAGCATGTCGAGAAGGACCCGGCGCTGGCCCGTCGTTTCCAGCCGGTCATGGTCAGCGAGCCGACGGTCGAGGACACCATCTCGATCCTGCGCGGGCTCAAGGAGAAATACGAGCAGCATCACAAGGTGCGCATAGCCGACGCGGCCCTGGTGGCGGCAGCGACCCTGTCGAACCGCTACATCACCGACCGCTTCCTGCCCGACAAGGCCATCGACCTGATGGACGAGGCGGCAGCGCGGCTGCGCATGCAGGTGGATTCCAAGCCGGAGGAACTCGACGAACTCGATCGTCGCGTCATCCAGTTGAAGATCGAGCGCGAGGCGCTGAAGAAGGAAACCGACGTGGCCTCGGCCGACCGGCTGGTGCGGCTTGAAACGGAGCTCACCAACCTCGAGGAGCAGGCCGATGCGCTGACTGCCCGCTGGCAGGCGGAAAAGTCCAAGCTCGGCCTTGCGGCCGACCTCAAGAAGCAGCTCGATGAAGCCCGCAACGAACTGGCGATTGCCCAGCGCAAGGGTGAATTCCAGCGCGCTGGCGAGCTTGCCTATGGCGTCATCCCGGGTCTCGAAAAGGATCTGACGGAGGCCGAAGCCCAGGATCACACGCAGAATGCGATGGTGCAGGAGGTGGTGACCGCCGACAACATCGCCCATATCGTCTCGCGCTGGACCGGCATCCCGACCGAAAAGATGCTCGAAGGCGACAAGGACAAGCTTCTGCGCATGGAGGACGAGCTGGCGAAATCGGTAGTCGGGCAGGGCGATGCGGTGCAAGCCGTATCGCGCGCCGTCCGTCGCGCCCGCGCCGGTCTTCAGGACCCGAACCGGCCGCTCGGCTCGTTCATCTTCCTCGGGCCGACCGGCGTCGGCAAGACGGAGCTGACCAAGGCGCTGGCCCGCTTCCTGTTCGACGACGACAGCGCCATGGTGCGGATGGATATGTCGGAATATATGGAGAAACACTCCGTATCCAGGCTGATCGGCGCACCTCCCGGCTATGTGGGCTACGAGGAAGGCGGGTCGCTGACCGAAGCCGTTCGTCGCCGGCCCTATCAGGTCGTGCTGTTCGACGAGATCGAGAAGGCCCATCCGGACGTCTTTAACGTCCTGCTCCAGGTTCTGGATGACGGGCGCCTGACGGACGGGCAGGGCCGGACGGTCGATTTCCGTAACACGATGATCATCATGACGTCGAACCTCGGGTCGGATTACCTGACCAAGCTCGGCGAGAACGATGACAGCGAGGCGGTGCGCGAACTGGTCATGGGCGAGGTCCGCAGCCATTTCCGGCCGGAGTTCCTCAACCGGATCGACGAGATCATCCTGTTCCACCGCCTGAAGCGGAACGAAATGGGAGCGATCGTCGACATCCAGCTGAAGCGGCTGATCACGCTGCTCTCCGAGCGCAAGATCACGCTGGAGCTCGACGACGATGCACGCAGCTGGCTGGCCGACAAGGGCTACGACCCGGTCTACGGCGCGCGTCCGCTGAAACGGGCGATCCAGAAATACGTCCAGGATCCGCTCGCCGAGCAGATCCTGTCGGGACAGGTGCCGGACAACTCGCTGGTGAAGGTCACGAGCGGCACCGACCGTCTCCAGTTCCGTCCCCGTGAGGCGGTCCCGCAGGCGGCGTAAGGGTTTGCGGATTGCAGAAGAATATTGGGGGCTGGCCGCAAGGCTGGCCCCTTACTTTGCGGCGCGACAATCTTTCGGCGTGAAAATCAGTTGTTGGCGATCCAGTTCGCGGCAAGCGGGCGCTCTCCCACCGCTAGTTGAAGCCTGGGTCTAACCGTCATTCTTCTTACCCCGCTTGCTACTCCACTTCAGGAGATAACCAAAGCCGGGTCCGATGAGAATTCCGGCGATGACCCATTCCATCACGCCCAGTGATTGCTCATCGGGATCGATGCCGGCGAGGTAGAGGAAAAGGAAAAATGCTGCTGTGCCGGCAACGATCATGGCCAGAGCAAAAAACAGATCCTTACGAGAGTTTGTCATCGGACTCCATTCTGACACTTCAGTGGTCTGAGGCAGGAAGATACTCGATTGCAACTTCGTAGCAACCACGTGACGTGCCGTTTCCACCGCTGTCGACAGCCAGCTGAAGTTGTTGAGCACGCGGTTTTCCGAGCGTAGGATCGAGGTGGAGTTGATTAAAGACGGGCTCTGAGGGCCGCGAGGCTCCCCCTTTTGTTCTCCGGGTGGTGGTGGCAGGGACGACTGAACTCACCACAAAGGCCTTTTGCTTCACCCGCCGCTAGAGGCATGGTGAGCCCCGAAATACAAAATCATCGGCTATTTGTTTTAAACTTGCAGTTTAGCGTAAATTAACCAATGCCTCCTATTTTCTACAATTACCGGACAGGCCAGTCGAGATGACATGATGTCGCCTCTTGCCGGGAGTCATGAAGCTGATCTGCAGCATGATCCCCTGTAATCGGATAAATCTCCTCTTCATCGCTATATCGTCTCCGCAAAGCTCGATCTCTTCTTCTTCATCCTGATTTTTACTTGCGCGCCTTGACAAGCGTCGCCGTCGTGCGCTCGGGGACCAGGATGCAGATTATTTGTGTTTCGGCGGCAATCCGGTGGATTTTCTGAATGAAAACAGACTGAAAATCCTTTCAAAACCGTGCTGGACGATCTCTGTGGGGATGGATCCATTGTTCACCAACAATAGAATGCGTGAAAACGCCAACCAAAGCCGCCAGAGGATAGCGACCCGATGCTGACGTACTTTAACAACCTCAAAATACTCTACAAAATCTCAGTCACCCTTGTGGTGCTGATGGCCATCAATGTCGCCGTGAGTGCGATCAGCGGAAATTCGATAGCGACACAGCAGCAGGCGTCGAGCTGGACCGAGCATACCTACAAGGTCCTGGCGCGGCTCGAGGGTGTCGTCGCAGCCATGGTGGATCAGGAAACCGGCATGCGCGGCTATGTCATCTCCTCTAACCCCAACTTCCTGGAACCCCAGAAGGCCGGTGCTACAGCGTACGCAGACAACCTGGCACAGCTCCGGGCTCTCACTTCCGATAATCCTGTCCAGCAACGTCGTCTCGACGATCTCGACATATTGGTGAAGACCTGGACGCAAAAGGTGGTCGAGCCCGAAACCTTGCTCGTGAAAGATCCTGCGACCTATGAGCAGGCCCGCCAGATCGAGATTTCCGGTGCAGGCAAGCAGACCATGGATGGTATCCGGGCAAAAGTAAAAGAGATGGCGGCAGACGAGCAGGCTCTCCTCGTCAAGCGCGCGTCGCTTTCGGAGAATGCTGCCGCCACGGCGCAAATGGCTATCTATGTGGGCGGCGGCTCAATGCTGTTCGTCGCTGTACTCGGCATGTATCTTCTGAATATCGGCCTGGTTCGGCCGGTTTCCGGCATCAATGCGACGATGAAGAGGATTGCCGCCGGCGAAACTGGCGTGGTCGTTCCCGGTATTGGTCGCAAGGACGAAATCGGCCAGATGGCGGATGCCGTCGGTGTCTTCCAGGAGAATGCCGTAGAGCGCATCCGGCTTGCGCAGGATGTCGATACCAATCGCAGCCTGACCGAACAGGAACGCCGCAAGAGCAGTGAAGCCGAGCGTATCAAGGCCGAATCCATGGCCGAGGCGACATCCGGGCTTGGCGAAGGCCTTAAGCACCTCGCCAGCGGCGACTTGACCTTCCAGCTTGCCAGCAAGTTCGCACCCGAGTTCGAAAGCCTGCGGGAAGACTTCAACGCCGCCGTACAGCAGCTTGCCGAAACCTTGCGGGCTGTCGCCCAGGCAACGAGCGGGATCGATACCGGCAGTCGCGAAGTCAGCGTCAGCGCCGACGACCTGTCGAAGCGCACCGAGCAACAGGCAGCTTCCCTGGAAGAAACGGCCGCTGCCCTCGACCAGATTACCGTCAATGTCAGCAATTCTTCCAAGCGTGCCGAAGAAGCCCGCCAGATCGCCATGCTGGCGAACGAAAGCGCTGCACAGTCCGGCAAGGTCGTCGCCAATGCCGTGGAGGCGATGCAGAAGATCGAGCAATCGTCGAACGAGATCTCGAACATCATCGGCGTTATCGATGAAATCGCATTCCAGACGAACTTGCTTGCCCTGAACGCTGGCGTCGAAGCCGCCCGTGCCGGCGAGGCAGGCAAGGGATTTGCCGTCGTCGCACAGGAAGTCCGCGAACTCGCCCAGCGGTCGGCCAAGGCTGCCAAGGAAATCAAGGACCTGATCCGTAACTCGAGCACAGACGTGCAGAGCGGCGTCAAGCTTGTGAGCGATACCGGCAGCGCCCTGCGGACAATCGAAGGCTATATCGTCACCGTCAACCAGCACATGGATTCTATCGCCACATCGGCGCGCGAACAGTCGGTCGGCCTGGGCGAGGTGAACACCGCCGTCAACCAGATGGACCAGGTGACCCAGCAAAACGCGGCAATGGTCGAGGAAACAAGTGCTGCAGGCGCGACGCTTGCCAGCGAAAGCGGCAAGTTGCGGGAGCTTATTTCACAGTTCCAGCTCGGTGGCACGTCCGGTCATGGGCCCCGTGCCATGGCGGCGGCCCCGGCACATCGGCCGGTACCATCCCCCGCCCGGCGTCTTGCAGGCCAGGTAGCCAAGGCTTTCTCCAGCAATGCCGCCGTCAAGGAAAGCTGGGAGGAGTTCTGATAGACGACGACAGCCGGAAAGCCCGCGAAGGGCCGACCGGCTGTGATCACCGAGGTGAGATGCGGCCGCGAGGCGGTCTCGCCTGCCGGTCTGTAAGCTAGATCCGGAAGATATTCAGTCCGGAGATATCCGTCTCGATCGGCTCGAAGCCCAGCCCGAGGTAAAAGCCGTCCATCTCCGGCGTTGCGCAGAGATAGCAGCTGTCTTTTCCCCATTTTGCTGCTTTGGCACGCGCGGCGGCGATCAGCCGAGTGGCGGCTCCTCGTTTTCTTGCCTGCGGCTCGACCCATAAGGCTGCGATCCACGGGGTATAGTCCGGGCGGGCATCCAGATCGTTTTCAATCACCAGCACCGAGCCGATATACACGCCGCCCTCTTCGGCGATGAGGCAAAAGGGAATGCCGTCGTTCTCGATCATCGGGTCCAGGTGGGCGCGATATTGCGCCAGCGTGACCCCCGTCTCCGTCCACCAGGCGTTCCAGCTGCGATCGGCAACCGCATCTGCGAAGGCTGGATTGTCTCTGAGGCGCAAGATTTGCATTCGGTGGTTCTCCCTTCGGTTCTTCATTTTCTATTACTCTATCCCCGTTCTCCGAGAAATTTGGCGCAGATTGCGGCCAGCAGCGCCATGCCTGCGGGCACGAGCATGATGGCAAAGGACAGAGGGATGGCATTGCAGCCTGCGATAAACGGTCCTCCGAGCGAGACGATCAGGGCGCCACCGCCGATGCTGAGGGCTGCCGCCAGTCCTGCTGCGGTACCGGCATGGTCGGGATGGGCGGAAAGCACGCCGCTGTTGGCGGCGGGCATGGTCAGCCCGTTGCCGATGCCGATGAACATGCAGGGTCCGAAAAGCGCAAGAGCGTTGCCGGCGTCGATGAGCGCAAGGCCGAGACCGAGCAGCAGGCCGGCACAGGTTAGCGTCCGCGCCGTGACGAGGACGGTGCCGAGCGACATCCTCGAAGCGTAACGACCGGCAAGCAAGCTGCCGAGCATAAAGCCGGCCGGGACAATACCCATGGAGAGGCCCAGTTTCGCGGTCGAGCCGCCAAGCAAGGGACCGAGGGCAACAGGGGCGCCTGCGAGAAAGACATAGAGCGTCCCCATGGATGCCGCCATGCAAAGTGCATAGCACCAGAATGCGGACGAACGGATGAGCCGGAGATAGCCGGCCGCGCTACTGTGCGACCTGCGGGCTCGGTCTGCCGTTTCCGGCAGCGTCATCAGGCTGAGGACGAGGACGGCGAAACCGGCCGTTGCCAGCGTGAGGAAGATCGCCCGCCACCCGAATGCCGCATCCAGCGATCCGCCGACGACGGGTGCGAGCATCGGAGCAAGCGCCCATCCCATCGCGAGGTAACCAAACCGGCTGGCCGTCGCATGTCCGCCCGAGGTCTCCTTGATGATGACGAGGGCTATCGAAAAGCAGGCGGCTATCGATGCCTGCAGAGCTCTGAAAATCATGAAGGCGACGATATCCGTGGCGACAGCGCAACCGATCGATGCCGCGATGAAGACCAAATTTGCCGTCAGGGCGACGGGCCTCCGCCCGTATCGATCCGAGATTGCACCGGAAACGATCTCGATCAAAGCCGTGACAACAGCATAGCCGGCAACGGAAAGGCTGACGACAGCGGAACTGGCGTGAAACTCTGCGGCGATGTGCGGCAGCGATGGCAGGATCATGTTCACGGGCACGACCGAGAGCGCCGTCAGCAAGATCAGCGAGAGCAGCGGGGGCGTGGCGGGCGTCTGGCTGGCAGTATCAGATGCAGACGGGTGTCTGAGCGTATTGTCCGGTGATGCGGCTGTCATCGTTCGGTCCTGTCGGTGGGATGAAAGGGATCGACGGGGCGCAGCCAGATTTCGGGCATAAAAAAAGGCCCCGTCGGGAGCCTGTTCGTCGCGCATGGGTGCTTCCGCCGAATGGCTATGCCATCCTGCCCATGCGCGCACTCACCACCTGAAAAAACGTCGCAGCTTTCATGATGCCCAAGCTAGGCATAAATCCTGAGATCGTCAACGGCGGCCGCTATTGATCGATGGGCGGTTCTGACAGGATCTCGTCGAGCACATCCACCAGAAGGTCGCATTCGGCATCGGTGCCGATCGTGATGCGCAGATAGTTTTCGATGCGGGGCTTTGCAAAGTGCCGGACGAGCAGGGATCTTTGCCTGAGTTCGGCGAGAAGATCGCTGGCCGTGCGCGCCGGATGCGTGACGAACAGGAAGTTTGCCGAGGAGGGGAGCACCGCGAAGTCAAGCGCGCGCAACGCCGCTGCCAGACGTTCGCGGCTGGCGACGATCATGTTGCTGTGCGTTTCGAACCAGGCCTGGTCTTCCCAGGCTGCGATGGCGCCTGCCTCCGCCAGCCTGTCGAGCGGGTAGGAGTTGAAGCTGTCGCGCACCCGTTCCAGCGCGTCGATCAGCGGCCTCTGGCCGATTGCAAAGCCGACGCGAAGGCCGGCAAGGCTGCGGGATTTCGAAAACGTCTGCACGACCAGCAGGTTTTGATAGCGATCGACCAGCGGAACCGCGCTGTCTCCGCCAAAATCCACGTAGGCTTCGTCGATTACCACGACCTGATCGGGGTGTTCGAGCAGCAACCTCTCGATTTCGCCCAGCGGCAGGGCAGTACCGGTGGGTGCGTTCGGGTTGGGCAGGATGATCGCGCCGCAGGCTTGCCGGAAGTCGTCGATCCGCACCGACATGGCCTCGTCGAGCGGAATTTCGCGGTAGGTGACGTCGAACAGCCGGCAATAGGTGGTGTAGAAGCTATAGGTGATATCCGGAAAGAGCAGCGGCGCATCGTGTTTCAGCAGCGCCTTGAAGATATGCGCCAGCACCTCATCGGAGCCATTGCCGACAAACACGCGGTCGGGCTCGAAACCGTAGCTATCGGCAATCGCGGTGCGCAGGCGGCGGGATGTCGGGTCGGGATAGAGCCGCAACGAACCGTCCAGCTGCGCGGCAATTGCCACCGCCACGTCAGGCGAAGGCCCATAGGCGCTTTCGTTGGCGTTCAGCTTTACCAGACCGGGGATCGTCGATTGTTCGCCGGCAACATAAGGGGTCAATGTCGAGACGATGGGGCTCCAGAATCGGCTCATTTGTTTTCCCCGGGTGATGATGGCACCAATCTTGCAAACTCTACGGCTGAAGGCAACGACCTGCCCTCCGTTCATCGACAGGAGCGGGCGGATGCGCCAGTCAGCTTTCCGGTCACAGTTTTGCTTCCGCAAAAATTGCTGTCGCCCAGGCGAGAAAGACGCGCAGCCTTGGCGCCAGCTGGCGGTTTTGCGGGTAGAGCGCGAAATAGGGCGTCGGACTCGGAGAAAAGTCCTTCAGCACCTCAACCAGCGCACCCTCTTCGAAATCCTGCCGGAAGCGATAGCGCGGCGCCTGCACCAGTCCCAGTCCCATGCGGGCAAGTTCATGCATGGTGTCGGAACTGTTGGTGGTTACGCGGGTCGGCAGGTGGATCTCGCGCTTCTTGCCGCCGTCGGTAAATTCCAGCGGCATGACCTCCCCGGATCGGGACGAAAGGAAACCGATCATCACGTGGCCGTCTAGCCCGTCCGGCGAGGTTGGCACCCCGTGCGCCTTGAGATAGGCGGGGCTGGCGCAAGTCACTTCCTCGACGAGGGCAAGCCGGCGCATGATCATGCCGCTGTCGGAAGGTTCGCCGGCACGAATGACGCAATCGACCCCGTCGCGCAGTAGATCGACCATCCGGTCTCCCTGTCCCAGATGCAGGTCGATCAGCGGGTAGCGCTCCAGGAATTCCGGCAGGTGCGGCAAAAGAAAGGTGCGGGTGACCTGCGCATTGGCGTCGATACGCAACAGGCCGCGCGGACGGTCTTCACGGAAGGCGTTTTCCGCCGCCTCGACATCCGACAGGATCGACAGGCAGCGATGGTAAAAGGCCTCGCCGTCCAGCGTCGGCATCACATGGCGTGTGGTGCGTTCCAGCAGTCTGGCGCCGATATCGGCTTCCAGCTGCTTGATCGCCTCGGTCGCGGTCGAGCGTGCGAGACCGCTATCGGCCGCAGCAGCGGTGAAGCTGCGGCGCTCGACAATGCGGACGAACAATTGCAGGCGATCCAGACGATCCATCCAACTTGTTCATCACAGCCGAATAGAGATGTCAAATCAGCGGTGATTGTTCTATTTTCTCGCCGGCGTATTGTCTCCTCATCAGAAGGAGACCAACAATGACAGATCAACATTCCCGCACCGCCATCATCACCGGTGCTTCCAAGGGTATCGGCGCCGCCATTGCCCGACGGCTTGCCCGCGATGGTGTCGCCGTCGTCGTCAATTATGCCAGCGGCCGCCAGGCTGCGGACGAGGTCGTCGCCACCATCGCTGCCGCGGGCGGGCGGGCAATCGCGGTCGGCGCCGATATTGGCGCAGCAGATGGCATGAGCACCTTGTTCGGTGCCGCCGAAAAAGAATTCGGCAAGGTCGACATCCTCGTCAACAATGCCGGCATCATGACGCTGTCTCCGCTTGCCGACGTCGACGATCCCGCGTTCGAGCGCATGATCTCGGTCAATATAGGAGGTGTTTTCCGCGGTATGCGCGAGGCGGCTCGGCGTCTGCGCGAAGGCGGCCGGATCATCAGCTTCTCGTCTAGCGTCGTCGGTCTCTACCAGCCGAACTACGCAATCTACGCCGCCACCAAGGCCGCGGTCGAGGCAATGACGCACATTCTTGCCAAGGAACTCGGACCGAAGGGCATTACCGTCAACGCCGTGGCGCCCGGACCTGTCGAAACCGATCTCTTCATGACGGGCAAAAGCGACGCGCTGGTGAAGGCCATCACCGGCACGATCCCTCTCGGCCGGCTCGGCCAGCCAGACGATATCGCCAGCCTCGTCTCGTTCCTGTCCGGTCCCGATAGCGGCTGGGTCAACGGCCAGGTCATCCGCGCCAATGGGGGAGCGATCTGAATATTGAAACGGCGAGCTTGCCATGCCGAGGGCCCTGCCAGCCGCCAAGCGTCTTCATCCAAAAGGAAATTCCCATGCCATTTGCCAATTTCAAGCTGCCCGAGGGCGCACTCTCAAAAGCCCAGAAGGAAGACCTCATTCATCGGACAACGGATCTGCTGGTGTCCTATTTCAGCGAAGCCGCGCGACCGCACACCATGGTGCTGATCGAGACAGTGCCGGATGGCGGCTATGGTCGTGCCGACGAGGTCTTCGTCGTTCCGCACGCCTATCGGGCCGAGGAGCGGGCCTGACACATCGGCAACCTAGCCGCGGCTTGCCACCTGCTTGGCCTTTTCGTCCGACAGCAGGGTGTCGATGCGCTTGCGCTCGTCCTCGAATTTTGCAAGTGCGGTGCCGTCCAGCGATTTGCCGCCGGGCAGGCGGATGCGCAGCGGATCGACCTTGGTGCCGTTGACGATCAGTTCGTAGTGCAGATGGGCGCCGGTCGCCATGCCGGTCGAGCCGATGAAACCGATCACCTGGCCCTGCACCACCTTTGCGCCGGGCACGACGTTCTTGGCGATGGCGCTCTGGTGATTGTAGGAGGAGACATAGCCGTTGGCGTGGCGGATCAGCGTCTGGTTGCCAAATCCGCCGGAATCCCAGCCGGCCTTCTCAACAATACCGTTGCCGGCGGCGATGATCGGCGTGCCGCGCGGGCCTGCCCAGTCGACGCCGGTGTGCATGCGGGCAAAGCCGAGGATCGGATGGCGGCGCATGCCGAAGCCCGAGGTGAAGACGCCTGTCGGCACCGGGTTGCGCAGCAGGAACTGGCGGATGCTTTTGCCGTCCTCGTTGAAATAGTCGATCGAATGGTCGTCCGGGTCCTCGAAGCGGTAGAAACGGGTCACGGTGTCGCCGAACCGGGCGTTGACGTAGAGAAGTTCCGAATCCGAAGTCGCCTGGCCCTTGCCGTTGACGACAGAGAAGAACGCCTCCAGCATGTCCGTCGGTTTCAGCTGAGCCTGGAAGTCGACATTGCTAGCAAGCAGCTTGATGATCTGCGACAGCATCTCGCGGGTCATTCCATAGGCAAGACCTGCCCGATAGATCCCGTCATAGACGCGCGGCAGGTCGCGCCCGGCGGCCACAGGTGCCGTGTCGTTGTCGAAAGCGGAGGCGATTGCGTCGAGCAGCGGCGGTTCGCTGCCGGCGACGAAACGGCCGCTGTCGTCGAGGGCGACGGTCAGCGCGTGCTTGGTGCCATGATAAAGGCTGGCGCGGATAATCTTGGCGCGCTCGCCGGTCTGCAGGATGCCGATCCGCAAGACGTCCCCGGCATTGACGACCGGTGCGCCGTAGAGCGGCTCGATGCTGCCGGCGACCGTGCTCGCATCGGTCGGCGGATAGCCGGCAGCGGTGAGGGCGGCCTCGATGGCGGTCGTCTGGCGCACGGGGATGATGTCGTCGGCATATTCAGGCGTATTCGGCGTCACCTGTTCGGGCACCGAAACGGACATGTTCTCCTCGACGATGCGGGCGGCAAGCCCCGCCGTCAGGTCGACATCGCCTTCGTCGGTCGCAAAGCGGCGCGGGTCGACATAATAGAGTGCCGAAAGCTGGGTGTTGGCGTCTGTCAGGATCGAGCCGTTCGAGCGGACGTTTTCCTCGACCTCGTCCAGCGACATCGCCGGCGCAAGGTTAAAGGGTGTGCCCTTGACCGGAAAGGGCACCGTCTTCAGGCTGACTTCGGATTCGACGTCCGATCCATAAAGAGCGCCGGTATGGTTGACGGCAGCCGGCAACTTGTCGTCGGTGGCAAAGATTGCCAGCGGATCGAAGGCCGGGTAGCTCTCCGAGGTGGCATGGGTGGCGGCCAGCTGCATCTTCACATGGGCAAAGGGCTGGCGGCGCACCACATCCTTGTCGCCGTCGCGCACGACTGTCGAGACTTCGAGAATGCTGCGGTCGGCGGGCTTGGCAGCGACCTGCGTGGCCACCAGCCGTCCGCCGCGCGTCACGGATGCGTCGCCGTCGCCGCGGTTGCCG